>NZ_JARQPJ010000001.1:0-235094 GCF_046032515.1 Streptococcus suis
ATGGGACTTTTTGTATATACTTAAAAAGGCTCCATAATCTCCACGGTGGTTTTACCCACTACAGAAATTATAGAGCCGAAAAATGGTCCTTTGGACCATTTTTTTTGGCTCTTTTGGCTCTTTGTCAACTGTAGTGGGTAGATGTTAGCTCTAACTAGAGAGGATATCTTAGCCATATTTGCTTTTGTTGGATACAAGTTGTTGACTCTATTTATTCGACCAATTTTAGGATCTACAGAGAGAGCAAAATGGCTTCGTTTATTCTTACCTTTCGTTTGGTTTGTTGAGGACCCTGACAAAGATTTAGTAGATGTTGCTGCAGGGTCAACCATGTTACTTCCCTATATTATTTTGAGTATTCCTGTATTAGCATTGGCAAATTATGATGTTCCAGAATTGAAACCAGTTGGGATTGTTTTAATTTTCTTGTGGCTAACCTCAGAGTATGTTTCCCCATATTCTGAGATAATGTTTGACATTCTCTCTGGGATTTTATACAATAATGTTAATAAAATAAACACTGCCACCGGGTAGTCATGCAACAGCATTTTATGAACATCGTTAGGTCTTAGAAGATGTTCATAGGGTGCTGATTTTTTTAAAAAGGAGTGAGAATATGTCACAATTTATTGTTGATTCATCGTTTTGGAGTCTATTTCCAGATGCAAAAATCGGAGTTCTCTTATTGAAAGACTATAAGGCTCCATCGCAATCGCCAGAAGAACTTGTGAACTTGCTTGAGGAGAGTAACAGCATTGCCCAGAAATTTCTTACGGAAGATACCTTTAGTGAGAACGAGGTCATTCGTACATATCGTCAAGCCTATCAAAAATTTAAAACAAAAAAAGGCGCGCGTTCTAGTATCGAAGCCCTTTTGAAACGTTCAACTAGTGATCGTCCAGTCACAACAATTTCTCCATTAGTGGACATTTATAATGCGGCGAGTTTACGTTTTGGTCTTCCATGTGGTGCTGAAGATTTAGATACATTTGTAGGCAATCTCCAACTAACGGTCACTGAGGGTGGGGATGAATTCTATCTCATTGGTGATGAAACCAATAATCCAACTTTACCAGGTGAAGTTTGCTATAAGGATGATAAAGGCGCCGTTTGTCGCTGTTTCAATTGGCGCGATGGTGAGCGAACCATGATTACGGATGAGACAAAGAATGCTTTCTTGGTTATGGAGTTGGTCAATTCTGATAGAGTAGAAGATTTGGAAAATGCCCTAGATTTTATCAGTCAACAGGCAGAAAAATTCTTGGGAGTAGTACCAGAAAAATATCTATTAGATTGCGATAGGCCTGCAATAGCCTTGTAGGATTTGTCAGTGAGATTGTGTTCGGATAAATAGTGGTCTTTCTAGACAAATGCTGATTTTTCTGCTACAATACTAAGCATGAAAGAAGGTTATTTCAAAAGCCTGTTTAGCGAGCTTGGGAGAGTGAAAGCCAAGCCAGTCTTGAAATAATTGGCGCTTTCCCAGTCGTGACTCTGTCCGACTCAATCAGAATCATACAAATGAAGTAATAAATTAGGGTGGAACCGCGTTCTCAACGCCCCTATGTCTGTTGACAGGGGAAGAGAATGTGGTTCTTTTTGTCTGCCGACCGAGTATTTCTTGTTTTTCATCTCAAGGTGGAAGACAGCTACTATAAAGAAAGGAGACCAATGTTCACCTTAGAAAACATCAATCGAGGTCATGTACAGTTTACTGGGCCTGATTTTCCCAAACTGATTGCCTATTTTAAGGACTTGAGTATGGTAGAAAATACGGTGGATATTCAGTCTGGGCAGGTTACCTATCGCTCACAGACAGGGCAGACTCTGGAAAAACAGGGCTATCAAGCGACGGTACCTGTTTCGGACCAAGCCAATCTGGACCAGTTTGTGACTATCTTACGCAATCACCAGGCTGGACAAACAGATTTTCTCACCTTCTGTCAAGAAACAGCAGAAGCAGGTATTTACAAGTGGGTCACTGACCTAGAAGCTATGACCTGCTCCTATGTGGACAAGGTAGAGCAGCCTGTCTTTGTGGAAGCTGTACCGAGTGTGAAGAACTAGCAATTTTACAATATAAATAGAAAGAAGGAAGAATATGTCAAAGAAGTTGACTTTTCAAGAAATCATTTTAACCTTACAACAATTTTGGAATGAGCAGGGCTGCTTGCTCATGCAGGCTTACGATACGGAAAAGGGTGCGGGTACTATGAGCCCTTACACCTTCTTGCGTGCAATCGGTCCTGAGCCTTGGAATGCGGCTTATGTTGAGCCAAGTCGTCGTCCTGCGGACGGTCGTTACGGGGAAAATCCAAACCGTCTCTATCAGCACCACCAATTCCAAGTGGTTATGAAACCGTCACCTTCTAATATCCAAGAACTCTACTTGGAGTCTTTGGAGCGTTTGGGCATCAATCCTTTGGAGCATGATATTCGTTTTGTTGAGGACAACTGGGAAAATCCGTCAACTGGTTCAGCTGGTCTAGGATGGGAAGTTTGGCTGGACGGTATGGAAATCACGCAGTTTACCTATTTCCAACAGGTCGGTGGCTTGGCGACTGGCCCTGTCACAGCCGAAGTAACCTATGGTTTGGAGCGTCTGGCATCCTATATCCAAGAAGTTGACTCCGTTTACGACATCGAGTGGGCAGACGGTGTCAAATACGGCGAAATCTTCATCCAGCCAGAGTATGAGCATTCAAAATATTCCTTTGAAGTATCCGACCAAGACATGCTCCTTGAAAACTTTACCAAGTTTGAGAAAGAAGCAGAGCGGGCTTTGGAAGAGGGCTTGGTTCACCCAGCATTTGACTATGTACTCAAATGCTCTCACACCTTTAACTTGTTGGATGCCCGCGGTGCTGTGTCTGTAACCGAACGTGCAGGCTACATTGCCCGCATCCGTAACCTAGCTCGTGTCGTTGCCAAAACCTTTGTGGCAGAGCGGAAGAAACTTGGCTTCCCACTTTTAGACGAAGCAACACGAGCAGAATTGTTGAAGGAGGACGCAGAATAATGACAAAGAATTTACTTGTTGAACTTGGCTTGGAAGAAATCCCTGCCTACATCGTAACCCCCGCCATGCACCAGTTGCGTGACCGCATGGCGACTTTTTTGACAGACAACCGTTTGGCTTTTGACAGCATCGACGTCTTTTCAACACCACGCCGCTTGGCTGTTCGTGTGCGTGGTTTGGCAGACCAGCAGACTGATCTTACAGAAGATTTCAAGGGTCCTGCTAAGAAGATTGCCTTGGACGCAGACGGGAACTTCACTAAGGCGGCAGAAGGTTTTGTCCGTGGTAAAGGCTTGACGACTGCTGACATCGAATTCCGCGAGATCAAGGGCGAAGAGTATGTCTACGTGACCAAGCACGAAGCTGGTCAGCCAGCTAAGGCAGTCTTGGCAGGCATTCCAGAGGTCTTGAAGGCTATGACCTTCCCTGTCAGCATGAACTGGGGGTCCAACAAATTCGCCTACATCCGTCCTGTCCACACCTTGACCGTTCTCTTGGACGATGAAGCATTGGATATGGACTTCTTGGACATTACATCTGGTCGCATCAGCCGTGGTCACCGTTTCCTTGGAAATGAAACTGAGATTGCAAGTGCAGATTCTTACGAGGCAGACTTGCGTGCACAGTTTGTTATCACTGATCCAGCAGAGCGTCAACAGATGATCGTCGAGCAAATCAAGGCTATCGAGGATAAACACAATGTGACAGTCGAAATTGATGAAGATTTGCTCAATGAAGTTCTCAACTTGGTCGAGTACCCAACTGCCTTCATGGGCTCCTTTGACACCAAATACTTGGAAGTGCCAGAGGAAGTTTTGGTTACTTCTATGAAAAACCACCAGCGTTACTTCGTGGTGCGTGATAAGGCTGGCAAACTCTTGCCAAACTTCATCTCCGTCCGTAACGGAAACGACCAGCACCTTGACAATGTCATCAAAGGAAACGAAAAAGTCTTGGTGGCCCGTCTGGAAGATGGTGAGTTCTTCTGGCGTGAAGACCAAAAACTCAAGATTGCTGACTTGGTGGAACGCCTCAAAGTCGTGACCTTCCATGAGAAAATCGGCTCACTTTACGAGCACATGGAACGCACCAAAGTTATCGCAGAAAAACTGGCTGACTTGGCAGGCTTGTCTGCGGATGAAAAAGCAGATGTGGCACGTGCGGCGGACATCTACAAGTTTGACCTCTTGACAGGCATGGTCGGCGAGTTTGATGAATTGCAAGGGATCATGGGTGAGAAGTATGCCCTTCTTGCAGGGGAAAAACCTGCGGTGGCAGCAGCAATCCGTGAGCACTACTTGCCAAACTCAGCAGAAGGCGAATTGCCTGAAAGCAAGGTCGGTGCGGTCTTGGCACTGGCTGATAAATTTGATACCCTTCTATCCTTCTTCTCTGTTGGTTTGATTCCTTCTGGCTCAAACGACCCTTACGCTCTTCGTCGTGCGACACAGGGTATCGTGCGGATTTTGGAAGCATTTGGTTGGGAAATTCCATTGGATCAGTTGATTGCGGAGCTCTACAGCTTGAACTTTGCCAGCTTGACCTATGACAACCAGCCAGCTGTTATGGACTTTATCCGTGCTCGTGTAGAGAAGATGATGGACAAGACCATTCCGAAAGACATCCGCGAGGCTGTACTTGCCAGCTCAACCTTTGTCGTTAGACTGCAACTGGCAGCCAGCTCTGCTATTTTCCAAAAATCAAAAGAGGCTGACTACAAGGAAGCCGTGGAAAACTTGTCACGGGTCTTCAACTTGGCTGAAAAGGCGGAGGCGACTGCGATTGACGAGGCACTCTTTGAAAATGAACAGGAGAAAGCCCTTGCTGCAGCAGTGGCAGGCTTGGAGTTGACAGAAGACATGGCGGGCAACTTGGACAAGCTCTTTGCTCTTAGCCCAGTCATCGCAGCCTTCTTCGACAATACCATGGTTATGGCAGATGATGCGGCAATCAAAGCCAACCGTTTGGCTCTACTGAAATCTTTGGCGGATAAGGCAAGTGCAGTGGCCGTCTTCAATCTCTTGAATAGTAAGTAGGAGGCAGACATGGAACAAGCAAAAATCGATCGGATCAATGAATTGGCTAAAAAGAAAAAAGCTGGTACCTTGACACCAGAGGAAAAAGTTGAACAGGCTCAGCTCAGGGAAGAATATATTGAGGGGTATCGTCGAGCAATCCGTCATCATATTGAGGGGATTAAATTGGTTGATGAAGAAGGCAACGATGTGACGCCAGAGAAACTTCGTCAAGTCCAACGTGAAAAGGGCTTGCATGGCCGTAGTTTGGATGATCCAAATTCCTAAGAATAAATGATAATAAACAAGGAAAGACTAGGTTTTCTAGTCTTTTTTGTGCTTTTGAGAATATGTATTTACTTGTTTACTTAGTTTGTAAATGATAAAATAGAGATATAATAGGTTCAGGGAGGATTTGTCATGAAAAAACTACTCTATTTTCTCTTGTTTCTTACCTACATCGCATGTGCATACAGCACGATTTTCTTTCTGCCTTTTATGTACTTTTCTGGAATTGTTGAGGCAACAGGAGTTGGTCTGGGCCTAAGCTATTCCCTACATCAAGAAGTCAAAAAGTATCCTGAAAAACAATTGTCAGAGTATTTACCGTGGGGATCTAAGAGGGACAAGATTATGGTAGTAACCATTCTACTTTTCTCCATTTTGGTCAGTTTCATTCCAGATGTGAATTGGCATAGAGGCCTGGCAATCCTCTTAGGTATCAGCTATGTACTCCTTTGGCAAGCTATGCTTATCCAATTCTTACGAAGATACTATTTAAAAAACGCATGAGACTTTCATGCGTTTTCTTTATATACTTTGTCCAGCTTTTAATTTTTTCATAAAGATGATGGAACTTGGAATCAGGACGATGATACTGCCAATCCAGGCGGCTGGGTTAGCGGCGGCGGTTCCATAAAAACCGAAATACTGCATGCCGATGATGGCGACTGCTGCACGGAAAATCAATTCCCCAAAGCCTGCTAGTGTTGGGATAAAGCCCTTGCCAAGTCCCTGAATAAAGCTACGAAGAATAAAGAGGGAAGCGACAATCCAGTAACAAGAGCCGTTAATGATGTAGTAAACAAGAGCCAAGTCCAGCACTGTTTGACTGGCATTTGGCAGAAATAGACCAGAAAAGAAACGATTGCCCAAGATGAGAATGACCGCAAATACAATGGCCCAAGCAATGCTGAGGAGTAATGAGTGGCGCACCCCTTCTCGAATACGGTCATAGAGTTTGGCACCGTAGTTCTGAGCAGTAAAGGTTGCGATAGCCAAGCCCAGATTGACCATGGGCAACATAGCCAACTGGTCAGTACGAAGGGCAATGGCCTGGGCGGCGATGGCGTCTGTTCCTAATTGGTTGACCATAAACTGCAAGGTCATGGCTCCGATGGCGATAATACTGGCTTGAAATCCCATTGGAAAAGCAAGCTGGGCATGTTTCTTGAGATTATCCCTATCCAATTTTAAATCAGCTAGTCCAATATGATAGTGAGGTACCTTGTGGATAATGTAAAAAATAAGAAAGAGGACCGAACAGGCTTGGGCAAGGATAGTTGCAAAGCCAGCTCCGAAAACGCCCCAGTTCATGACTAAGATAAAGAAAAAATCCAGACCAATATTGATAAAACAAGCGATAACTAGAGCAAGTAGAGGTGTTTTAGAGTTTCCGAGACTGCGTAGGGCTGAAGACAGGAAATTATAAAAAATAGTAAAGGTCAATCCGCCAAACATGGCCGTTAGAAAGGCATGGGAGTGGTCAATGATACTCACAGGCGTTTGCATTAAGACCAAGATAGGTTTCAAAAATGCTAAGGCTGAGACTGTTAGTAAAAGGCTGATGAGGGAAGCGTAGAAGAGTCCGTGGACAAAAGATTTTTTAAGCCCCTCTAAGTCGCCAGCTCCAAAGCGTTGGGCAGAAATAATGGTTAATCCATTGGTGACACCTTGGGCAAAGCCGATGATTAAAAAAATCAGGCTGGCTGTTGAACCGACACTTGCAAAGGCATCCTTTCCCAAAGTATGCCCCACAATCATGGAATCAGCAAAATTATAGGCCAGTTGAAAAAAAGATCCAATCAACAAGGGAATAGCGAATTGTAAGATGACCGCAATCGGTTTTCCTTTGGTTAAATCATTCATAACGTCTCCTTTTGACAGATGATAAGCCCACTAGATAAATGATAGTCTAGTAGGCTTTCTAGGGATAAAATATTTCTCCTGAGAACGGAGTATAGGGCGTAAATTTGTTATTTATACTCTTCGAAAATCAAAATCAGACCTTGTTGACTTGATTTGATGAGTGAAATGCTCCACTGGAGCCTTTCAGCCTGTTACCTTGAAACAAAATAGTAACAGGGTTCTATCTGCGTAAGTAGTAACGAACTGCGTTCGCCCTATCTCCAACCTCCAAAGGTTCTCCAAAACTTTGGAGCTAGTCTGTTTTTGATTTTCATTGAGTATTAATTTGTCAGCTCTTCAAAATGATCGACAGTGTTATGGTCTGTTACTGCTAAGATGAGTTCGTCAGATTTGAAGACATAGTCAGGAGTTAGTTGGATGTTTAATTCCTGATTTTTGCCACTTCGGTAACCGATAATATTGAGTTTATAGTGTTGACGGAGTTTTAATTCGCCGAGTGTTTTGCCAATCCATTTTACTGGCGGGTGAAACTCAACAATGGAAACATTACCGTCAAGCTCAAAAAGGCTGGTTGTGTCGCGGTGGAGTAATTGTTTGGCTAGGGAAATACCTGTTTCGCGTTCAGGAGAAATAACCTTATCAGCACCAACTCGGAGAAGGACTTCTTTCGCAGTTGTTCCTTTGACTTTGGCAATGACCATAGGAACGCCTAGGACCTTGCTATGCATAACAGCAAGGACACTGGATTCCAAGTTTTCGCCAGTAGCTACAACAACAGCATCGCAGTTACCGATTCCTGCTGCACGTAGGAGCGAGCGATCGGTGATGTCTCCGACAATACCGCGCGTGAGAATAGGCTCTAGATGATTGATACGTTGCTCATGATTATCAATAGCAATGATATTGCAATCGTAATTATGTAATGTTTTTGCAATGGTAGTACCAAAAACTCCCAGGCCGAGAATTCCGATAGTATAGTTTGGCATGATTTCTCCTTTTAAACAAGCATAGATGATTTTGCGTATTGAAGACTTTCGGTTTTAGATAATTTTCGAACAGAAAGGCTTGCGAGAATAGAAAGTGGACCGATACGGCCGAAGAACATGAGCGCCATAATGACTGCTTGACCGGCCATGGTTAGACTTGGTGTCTGATTGGCAGTAACACCCACAGTGGCTAGTGCTGACATGACCTCGAACATTAAAAATAGAAGTGGTTGTCGGTCATCTGTTAAGGCAAGTGCGAAGAGTCCTATGATAAACATAAGCAGGAAGACGGAGAATGTCGCAAAAGCTTTGCGGATGCTGAGGTTATCAATGGTTCGTCCCATAAAGTTGGTATGAGGGAGACCGAGAATCTCGCTACGAGCATAGAGCACTAAGGTTAGGAAGGCGGTTATTTTAATACCGCCGGCTGTTCCACCTGGGGCTCCGCCAAGCATCATCTGAAAGATATAGAGCAAGAGGGTGATTGGTTCAGCCTTCGTGTAGTCGATACTGGCAAAACCAGCGGTTCGCATGGTGACCGTCTGGAAAAAGCTGGCTAATAATTTATGACCAAATGATAGTTGCCCGATAGTAGAAGGGTTATTCCATTCGGTGAGTAAGGTAGTCAGAGTTCCGAGGGTTAGTATAATGGCTGTTAGGCCTAGAACAATCTTTGTATGGAACCCTAGTTTTCGTAGGCTACGTTTTTGCCCGATTTGTGTCTGAAGGTCAAACCAAACCGAGAATCCAAGACCTCCCATAATAATGAGACTGGCTAATGTTATATTGATTAGAGGATTATCCACATAGCGCATGATGCTAGTTGTGCCAAAATTATCAAAACCAGCATTACAAAAGGCTGATATAGCTACGAAAATCGAGGTAAATAAACCTCTCGCCCATCCAAATTCGGGTACAAAATGAAAGGACAGTAAGAGGGCTCCAAAGGCTTCGACCGCCAAGGTAAAACCAAAAGCTGATTTGAGGAAGTTACGAAAATATTTTGTGTCAGATCGGTTTAGAGCCTCTTGTAAGGTCGCCATATTGATGAAGTTCATTTTACGACCACCGCGTAGAGCAAAGAGACCGATAAATCCTATCAAGCTCAAACCACCAATTTGGATTAGCATCATACAGATAATCTGTCCAAAAGTAGAATAGGTTTCAGCAACGGCTTTGGTAAATAGCCCTGTCACACAAACCATGGAGACAGATGTGAAGAGATGATCCCAATAACTTGCTGTAGAGGTGCTAATTTGTGAGATGGGAAGACTTAGTAAAATTGATCCAGTCAGAATCACGAATAAGAAACTGATAATGATTCGCTGACTGGGAGAAAGTTTGATCCTAAATGGTGACATAATTCTACCTTTTCTCAAAAAAATAAAAGATGAAGATATTGTAGCACAAAAGAAAGAAAATGTACGACTAAAACACGCAAAGAACCTGATTTTTTCTCTTCTTGAAAGCTTCCTTGTTTTTTATTACCATGGATTTTATAAGTGGTGTTTACATGAGGTGGCTCATTTTATTTGTGACACCAGGATTATGGGGAAATTATTATGGATAATGAAAAAGTGGTGCGGACCATAAAAAGAAGAGGCTGGGCAACAAGCCCAGGACCACTTCTCAGAGTTCGTGTCAACATCTCAGCGCAGTGGTTGATTGGCAGATTTGTTCGTGTTTTGCACTCCAAATCTGGCCTATACGACTGATGCGAACAGAGTTCGCTTCATTTCCAACCTCCAACAGTCACTACTCTGACTGTTGGAGCTATGCGGGGGTGGGAGTGAAACAGTCTGGGAATAGACTGTTTCAGCTCAACAACTAGAAATAAAGACTTGTTGACGAACTCTTTTTGAACTAGTCGAGTTCTTTCCCACTCCCTTTATTTCCATTCTGCTAAGACTTGTTGATGATAGTGACGTAAAGGTCCGACCTTTTGGAGAAGGTAGGTAGCAGCCAGTCCGACCAATAAGCCTGATAAAATTCCTGTAAAAGCGAGGATTGGTAGGTAGTTCAGTACATAGAAAGAACGGGCGATGGTAGCAAAAACAAGAAGCTGACCAAGATTGTGCAACATCCCACCCAGAATAGAAATTCCAATAGGACTGACACGTTTTGGACCGAGCTGCTTGGCAGAGAGCATTCCTACATAACTCAAGGTAGTTCCGGCAAAGCCATAGAGGAAGGTTGAAAAGGTGCCTCCCAGAAAGGTTGAGATGAGCAAGCGTAGTGCGACAACCTTTAGGCTATCCTTTGTAGGGAGGGTAAAAATAGCGATTAAGCTAATCAAGTTTCCAAGTCCTAGTTTGGCACCTGGAGCAAAGGCAAAGGGCGGCGTAATCATTCGCTCAATTAAGGAAATAACCACTGCTTGAGCAGCTAACATGGTAATAAAATTAAGGGTTTGTCGTTTGGAATTCATGGAACTGTAATAGAAAACTCTTTCTAGTTGAATATCTATTTTACTATCATACTTGTTTTTATTCACTCTGGCAAGTTTTGTCTGTCGTATATTACTAATTATTGAAATTCGCTTGTCAACTATCTTGGAATGCGTTATAATGGAAACATGTAATTTGTTTTGATTTTCACAAGGAGGAAACATTGTGACGAAAAATATTGTGATTGTCGGTGCTGGTTATGCGGGGATTGCAGCAGCTCGATTGCTAGGGAAAAACTTTAAAAAGGATCAAGATGTAACAGTTACCTTGATTGATAAGAACTCTTTCCATACCTATATGACAGAGTTGCATGAAGTTGCGGCTGGGCGTGTAGAAGCCAATGCAATCAAGTATGACCTTCAACGTATCTTCAAAAAATATCCAAAGGTTCAATTGGTAACAGACAAGGTTGTTGAGATTGACTACGATAAGAAACAAGTAGTTGCGGAACACCAAACTCTGGATTTTGATTACCTGCTCCTTGCAATGGGTGGTGAGGCTAATGACTTTGGTGTGAAAGGTGTTAAAGAACACGGTTTTACACTTTGGTCTATCGAAGCAGCAGAACGTTTGCATGACCACATGATTGATGCTTGCTATCGTGCCATGCGTGAGCATGATGAAGCCAAACGTCGCGCTCTTTTAACCTTTACCGTTATCGGTGCTGGCTTCACAGGTATTGAGATGATCGGTGAGTTGATTGACTGGGTACCAATTTTGGCACGTGAGTTCAAGTTGGATCCAAAAGAATTCTCACTTAAGGTTGTTGAGGCAACGCCAAACATCTTGGCTATGGTTACTGAAAAAGAGCAAGTCAAGGCTCGTAAATACCTTGAGAAAAAAGGTGTGGAGTTGGTGCTTGGTGATGGCGTAGCAAGCGTTCAAGAAGATAGCTTGACACTTTCATCAGGTCGTCAAATTCCTACCTATACCTCTATTTGGACAGCTGGTGTTCAAGCCAATACAGATGCAAGTGAATTTGGTATTGAAAAAGCGCGTGCAGGTCGTTTGGTAGCCAATGAGTTCATGGAAGCGAAAGGCAAGGAAAATGTCTATGTAGCAGGTGACTTGGTCTACTTTGAAGAATCAGAAGGAAAACCAACTCCACAAATTGTTCAAGCAGCTGAGCAAACAGGTCATACGGCAGCAAGCAATATTATTGCAGCCATCAAGGGTGGCGAAAAACATCGCTACGAAGGCAAATACGATGGGTTTATGGTATCTATTGGAGCACGCTACGGTGTAGCCTTCTTGATGGACAAATACCACATGTCAGGCTTTATGGCAATGGCTGTCAAACACATGGTAAACCTACTCTACTTCTTTACCATCCGTAGTTTCTTCTACATGGGTTCTTATGTTCGTCATGAATTCTTTGACATTCAGAATAAGCGAAACATTTTCGGAGGTCATACTTCAGGCAAAGGAAATCTTCTCTGGTCTGTGCCAATGCGTGTCCTTTATGGTTCAGTATGGCTCTACGAAGGTATCAAGAAAGCCTTTGGTCTATTTGGAACAACATCATGGTTTGGGGATCAAGTTGTCTTCCCATTCCCTTGGTTAGCTGATCCAGTATCTGGTGCATCTGCTGCTGAGGCGGTTTCAAGTGCCTCACAAGCGGCAACTGCTACGGCAGAAGCGGCTGAACCAATTTTTGGTTTGAGTTATGCTTATGGTGAAGCACCGATGGCAGTCCTTGATCAAATGCCTGACTGGTTCGCATCAATCATGGAATTTATGATGCCAAACCAAGAAGTTGCTCTCTTTATGCAGAAATTCATGACTCTTGCTGAAATTGGTATTGGTCTTGCCTTGATTGCTGGTGCATTTGTGTGGATTGTATCTGCAGCAACTGTTGCATTGGTCGTTATGTTTAGCTTGTCAGGTATGTTCTATTGGGTCAATATTTGGTTTATCCCAGCGGCGATTTCATTGATGAATGGTGCGGGTAGAGCCTTCGGTCTAGACTACTGGATTATGCCTTGGTTGGGTCGATTCCTTGATCAAAAGATTTATGGGAAGCCCAAGCACATTTACAGTTTAAAGGATAAAAAATAAAGGAAATTTAAAACATTAGTGGTACATCAAATTTGGAATGCTCATCCTGATGTGAAACGGGGGCTTGAGGAGGTTAAGTCCATTATTCTATCTGAAATGATGGTCCTACATCCAGCAGTGACTTCAAAGATTGTTGAATATGTAGAGGCACCTGGGAAATACCTACGTGCCGGCCTCTGTCTGCTCTTTGCACAAATGACGGAAGGACAGATTAGTAAATCAAAACTGTATTTTGCCGCCCATTTAGAGGTTTTGCATCTAGCAACTCTCATTCATGATGATGTGATTGATGGTGCAGATAAGAGACGGGGTGTTGAAGCAGCCCATCAACAATTTTCAAACCGAATCGCTATTTATACGGGAGACTATCTTCTGGCTTACTCAGGACGCTTGCTTGGGAAAGGACTTCGATTGCAGGAGTTGACGGAGAATGACTTGGATTTGGGCAATGATAAGCTCCTGGAAATTATTCTTCGTGGAGAGTTATCACAGTTGGTCAATCAATTTGATACCCAAATGACGATGAAAGCCTATCTCAAGCAAATTCAAGGGAAAACAGCTTTTTTATTCGGTTTAGCATGTCAGCTGGGCAGCTTTATTCCAGGGCAATCAAAGAAGGATAGTCATTTAGCCTTTCGTGCTGGTCAAGCTCTGGGGATGGCTTTTCAAATCCGAGATGATCTGATTGACTACCGCTTAGATGTTGAAAAGTCGGGTAAGCCCAGATTGCAAGATATTCAAAATGGAATTTATACAGCACCACTTTTGTTTGCGATGAGTGAGGATCGTTCTATTCGTCAGCACTTACAGAACTACATTCAAACCCCTAGTCAAGAGGGGCTGAATGTGATAATAAATAAGCTATTTGCAACGAATGCCATTGCCAAAACGGAAGGATTGATTGTGGCTTATTTAAATAAAATGAGAAGTCATTTAGACAGACTGAATCGCTTTTCTCTCCAATCATTGGATAGCATTGTCGAAACGGTTTTTAGTCATTATTTTTAAAAATATATCTAGACTTTTTCTTTAATTAGGTATATCATAATAAATAGAAAAACTATTTACTTTACAAAAGGAGTATTGTTATGAAAACAACTAAAGTTGTCTTGAAAAGTTTGGTCGTTCTTGGTGCGGTCTTTGCACTTGCTGCTTGCGGTTCTAAACAAGAATCTACTTCAACTTCATCTTCAACTACAGAAACAGTAGTATTGAAAGATGGTACTTACAAAGCTGAGTCAGGCAAAGACGATTACGGCTATAAAATCGTTCACACTTTGACAGTTAAAGATGGTAAAATTAGCGAATCTAAGTTTGATTACGAAGCTGAAGATGGTAGCTTAAAATCAACAAATGAAGAATACAACAAAAACATGAAGGACAAAGCAGGAGTTTCTGCTGGTGAAGCAATTGAACAACTCAATGCTGCTTTGGTAAAAGAACAAGATCTTTCAGCTGTTGAAGTTGTTTCAGGTGCAACACAGACTACAAATGATTTCAAGAAGAGCACAGAAGCCCTTCTTGCTGCAGCTGCCGAAGGAAATACAGAAACTGTAACTCTTGACTAATTTAGTCAATACTGATAAGACACAGGAGCATCAAGTCGCAACTGTGTCTTCTTGTTTATATGAGGGAAAACTATTGAAAAAATTGATTCGACTACTTGGGCTGGTACTGTTCACAGTATGCTTAGTAGCTTGTGGACAATCTCAATCAGCAAGCTTACCAGTTGTGAAGACGCCTTTGACACGTAGTGAAAGCTTGCTTCACACTGTTGTTCAATTAAGTATCTATCATGAAGACCAAGAAGAAGTGATGGCTGAAGCTATCTCCTATATCAAGGAGATGGAAAGCCTACTGTCTACAAACTTGGAAGGGGCAGATGTCTACCGTATCAATCAGGCTGCGGGAAAAGAAGCTGTTGAGGTGGATGAGCGTACCTTTGAAGTGATTGAAACAGCTATTGACATGAGTAAAGAAAGTCAGGGGCTATTTGACATTTCCATTGGAGCTGTGAGCAATCTGTGGAAAATTGGAGACGAGGATGCACGCAAGCCCAGTGATGAAGAAATCAAGGCTGCTCTGCCATTTATTAATTATAAAGACATTACTTTAGATAAGGAAAAGAAGACTGTCTTTATCAAAGAGGGAATGACCTTAGAATTAGGAGCGATTTCTAAAGGGTACATTGCAGATAAGGTCAGAGAATTGTTTGCCAGCAAAGGGATTACGACAGCTATCATCAATCTAGGCGGGAATGTGGTGGTTATGGGGGATTCGCCAACGACACAAAATGGTTGGAATGTTGGAGTTCAAGACCCAGACCAAGTGCGTGGATCAACGGTCGGTTCTGTGCCAGGGACACATGATTCGGTTGTTACTTCAGGTATTTACGAGCGCTACTTAGAGGTGGACGGTGTTAAATACCACCATATTCTGGATCCAAAAACTGGCTATCCTGTGGAAAACGATATTTCAGGTGTGACAGTCTTTTCCAAAACATCTATCCAAGGAGATGCCTTATCCACAACTCTCTTCTTACTAGGTGTGGAAAAAGGTCTTGACTTTATCAATCAGATTGACGGTGTAGAAGCTGTTTTCATCGATAAGGAGCAGGGCGTTCATCTGAGTGATGGCTTGAAGGAAAGTTTTGAATTAACGAATGAGGAGTATCATCTTGTCAATGAATAAATCAACTAAAGGGCTCAGTTTGCCTGTATTTCTAGAATTTGTTGAAATGAAGACCAAGGTAGCTAGTGTTTTCCCGATGACCTTGGGAATTTTATGGAGCCTGTATCGCTATCAAGCTTTCAATTGGCTCAATACTCTCCTCTTCATCATTGCCGTCCTCAGCTTTGACATGTGTACAACTGCCATCAACAATAGCATGGATTACCACAAGGCCAAGGATGAAACCTATCGTCAGGAAAGCAATGTGATTGGAAAATTCTCCCTAGATTTCCGTCAGATGATTGGAATCGTCCTTGCCCTACTTATTTTTTCAGTGGTTATTTCATTGGTGCTTGTTTGGCGGACCAGCTGGCTACTCCTTCCGATGGGAGCTTTCTGTTTCCTCATTGGTATCTTTTATACCTTTGGACCGATTCCGCTTTCGAGAATGCCACTGGGTGAAGTTTTCTCTGGAGTAACCATGGGATTTGGGATTTTCTTCTTAGCAGTCTTTATCCAAGACCCAGCTGGGCTATTGACCAGCCAAGTGAGCGGCCAGTGGATGACCTTGCAATTCTCTTGGACAAAAATAATAGAAATTATTTTCATGTCTCTTCCTTTGGCAACCTTGATTGCCAATATCATGTTGGCCAACAATACCTGTGATTTAGAAGAAGATATTCGCAACCATCGTTATACTCTGGTTTACTATATTGGCAAGAAAAATGCTCTTAAATTGTATTTTGTCTTGGCAAGTTTACCATGGTTGCTGTGGATAATCTACTGTCTGACTGGATTCTTACCAATCTGGGCACTGATCGGTTTAATCGGTGTTTGGCCTGCTTATAAGAGTCTAGAAACATTTTTGAAAAAGCAAGTCAAACGAGAAACCTTTATAGAAGCAGTGAAGAGTTTTGTACTCTTTGCGCTGCTATATGTGGTGATACTTGCTTTAGCCCTTATTTTCTAAAAAGGAAAGACACAGTCGTTCATCAGGCTGTGTCTTCTTTCTTATAGTGGCAAAATAAGTTCTTCTTCGTCAGTATCCTCTCCCCCGACGGATTTGATTTCAATCAACAGGTTATGTGGCAGGCAAACGGATAATTCGCCCGGCTGACTAATCCAGCTGGTCATTACGGCAATTTGGTCTGGGCTATTGTCTTCCTTGACACGAATGCGTTCGCCATCAACTTCAATGATGTTGTATTGCCCTTCATTGGGATAGTAGTTCTTTTCTTGATGTGGAGTGTCCTTTGATAATTCAAATTGGTCGACCACCTCACCATTGATGCGAACATAGGCAATCGTTTTTGTCTCATTTGTATCTGTTGTCAGATGTGCATAGGTAAAAATTGCTGGAAGAAAGGATAAGATGAGGGTGAATCCGATTAAGATATAATCAAATAATTTGAGTTGTTTGAGAATAGATTTGATTGTCATATACAGTCTATTGTATAGAAAAAAATTTGCTTTGTAAAATCTTGAATGTGGATTACTTTTTTAATTGTCCAACAAAGAGTAGGATGGCTAACATTCCCCAGAATCCAGCTTGCAGTGGCTGGATTTTCCCAGTGAAAAATCCAATGGAGAAAGTTAGGGCAAAACCTGCAAAGAGAAACCAGAGCAGTGGTTTACGATAAAGATAGATAGCTTTTTGGACAGCATTTGCTTCTGGGCTGGTAGTTTGCCAGTCACTATTTAAAATTGGAAGAATAGTGAACAGTAAGATAAAGATTGGTGGGGTGTCCCCAGTCAAATAGCTATGTATATACAGGCTGCAAATTGCTGTATAGGAGAGAACAATCAAAGCGAGAATAAGTTTTAGTTTGTCAAATTTCATTAGCTTACTCCTTTTTGAAATACAGTCGATAAAGAATAGCGATGGCAAATCCAGCAGGTAGGATGAGAATCAGTGGCTTGATATGCCCCAGCCAAATGCCTACAGAATAAGTCAAGGTCATGGCAAACAGGGCAAAGACAGATTGAATGAGAAAGTAGCGTTTTTCCTCTGCTGTTTTATAGGATTTGATGATTTGAATGGTCGGTAGTGTGAGCAGGAACGCACCACTGCTAATTGGTTCATTGACCATGTAAGAGTAGATAAAGAAAGCAGAAAGTAAACCATAAAATAGAACAAAAAATTGACAGGTTTGTTTGGGTGTAAAAGGTTTATTCATGGTGTTAGGTCCTTATTTTTTCTTAGTAGTTTCCGCTTCCAGTTTATGAAGATAGGCAAAGGCTGACAGGGCTATACTAGCAAAGAGGCCCATCATACCACCGAAAAGGAGGGATTTTACGTGGAAGATAGAATCCAGTAGGGGAAGCTGGAGGCTAAAGAGGTCTGCCAGCCCAGCAAAGAGGCTAGATAGCAGGGCAACTCCCAGTCCCCAGAGCAGTGGGTTGAGGGTTCGTCCCTGTCTTTCCTCTGGGCTAAGCTCATCCAAGTCATATTGGGGCAAGTCAGCATGGAGGGTCTGCATATTGACGACACCTAGCAAGATAAAGCTAAAGAGAGCAATTGTCATTGGATAATAGGTGGCAACCTCCACAGGATAGCGGATAGCTAGGAAGTAGGCGACAGCATTTCCAAGAGCAAGGAAGTAGAAGTGATAGATAAAAGCATGACCGCCAATAGCGTCAGCCTTGGTCCGTCGGTACTCGTCTAAAGGACCACGGATACCATAGAAGTACCGTATCATAGTTTGGAGCCACTTGGGTTCTTCTTTGGAAATAGCAGAGCTGACAGTTAGTTTTTCTGCCTTTTTCATGCGTTTGCGTAACATGATTTCAAGAGCAATGCCCGTGAAAACACCACCTAGACAGGCTGACAGGAATTTTCGGAGGTCAAATAGGTGGTCGAGAGGATTGAGTCCCTCCAGCCAGGCATCAAATCCAGTGTTCCAGATATACATACCACAGGTGAAATAGAGGGCGAATTTGATACTTGCACCCTTGAGTTGTTTCTGTTCCTTGCTAGTCAGTTCTTCTACATCTAAACTGTCCAGTTGGCTGTGGCGAAGTTTATACATGATGTAGCTACTGGTTGCTAGATAGCTTAGGAGCAGAGAAACGGGATAGCCAAAGGCGACGACTTCTGGGAATCGCTTAGATAAGGCAAGTGCCAGTAGGGTAAGAGCTAGAGTTCCCCAAAAGAGCAGGATAAAGCAGGTATTGCCTAGTCGGAAGGCTTCTTGTTGGCGAAATTCGTCTAAGGGACCTGCGATACCGTAAAATCGTTTGATCAATTTATCTTGAAAGGTTTCCTTTTTCATACGATCCTCCTATTTACTTACGACGGAAAATGAGTGGTAGGTAAGATAATCCTAGGAAGTAGACGGTTCCAGCAATCAGCAGTTGCACCCAGAACTTCACATGGCTGATGATCTGCATGATGTCTGCTCCGCTATTGCCCCAAAGCTGAAAGAGGGCAAAGAGCGGGATAAAAATAAGGGTAGAGATAAGAGCTTGACGTACATTCTTTTTCATGGTAATTTTTCCTTTCTATTCATTCCAAAAGAGGCTATTGAGATCGGTCTGTAAAGCTTTGGCTAGGTTAATACAGAGGTCTAGCGAGGGATTGTACTTGTTGTTTTCAATCATGTTGATGGTCTGCCTGGATACGCCGATGGCCTTGGCCAAATCCAGCTGGGAAATTCCTAGTAGTAGGCGATAATCTTTGACACGGTTCATGTGCCCTCCTTTCTATGTCAACTATATCTGACACATTTGACTAAAAATGAGAGGATAGGTTGGCTATCCTTTTAAATGATTGTCAATTATATCTGACATACAACTGTAAAAAAATGTGGGAACCCTCCCTGTTGATGTCAATTATATCCGACACTTTTCTGTAATGTTATTATATACCCATCAAGAAAGCTTGTCAACTATATTTGACACATTTTTTGTAAAAAGTTTGCAACAACTTTTTGATTTATTTTGTGGTACAATAAATAAGATATGAGCAAGGAATTTAATCACACTACTGTGCTTTTGCACGAAACAGTAGATATGTTAGACATCAAACCAAATGGAATTTATGTAGATGCTACCTTGGGTGGGGCAGGTCATAGTGAGTACCTTTTGAGTCAGTTGACGGAAGGAGGGCATCTCTATGCCTTTGACCAGGATCAGACGGCCATCGACCATGCCCACATTCGCTTGGCAACCTACATTGAAAAGGGGCAAGTAACCTTCATCAAGGACAATTTTCGCAATCTCAAGACTCGCTTGGCAGAGCTTGGGGTGACAGAGATTGATGGGATTTGTTACGATCTTGGTGTGTCTAGTCCGCAGTTGGATGAGCGGGAGCGTGGCTTTTCTTACAAACAAGATGCTCCGCTTGATATGCGGATGAATCGTGAGGGACATTTGACGGCCTATGATGTGGTCAATAACTATGACTATCATGATTTGGTACGGATTTTCTTTAAATACGGTGAGGATAAATTTTCCAAGCAGATTGCTCGTAAGATTGAACAGGCACGTGCCATCAAACCTATTGAAACGACAACTGAGTTGGCAGAACTGATCAAATCTGCTAAGCCAGCCAAGGAACTTAAGAAGAAGGGCCACCCTGCCAAGCAGATTTTTCAGGCTATTCGGATTGAAGTCAACGATGAATTAGGTGCAGCAGACGAATCTATCCAGCAGGCCATTGACTTATTGGCTTTGGATGGACGGATTTCTGTTATTACTTTCCATTCTTTAGAAGATCGCTTGACCAAACAACTCTTCAAAGAAGCCAGTACGATTGATGTTCCAAAAGGCTTGCCATTTATTCCAGATGACTTGAAGGCGCCACTTGAATTGGTCAATCGTAAGCCTATCTTACCTAGTCAAGAAGAATTAGAGGCAAATAATCGCGCGCATTCAGCCAAACTGCGTGTAGCTAAGAAAGTACATAAATAGGAGAGAGTCTATGTTGCAAGAAAAACGTAGAGAAGCCACTATGCGGGTTATCGGTGATAAAATTAGAACCTTCACACGTGTAGAAAAAGCCTTCTATTCAAGCATCGTATTATCTGGATTAGCCCTTGCCATAGGAATTATCTTTATGCAAACGCGGCTTTTGCAGCTTCAATCTGGGATGGCCAAAGTCAATCAAGATATTAGCCAAAAACAGATTGAAATCAACGATGCAAAGCAAGCTGTCAATGAATTGACACGTTCAGCTCGATTGATGGAAATTGCTGAAAAAGCTGGATTAACTTTTAATAATGACAATATTGGAGTAGCCGAATAATGCCCAGAAGAAATAATAAACTCTTGCGGTATGTCTTGAAAAAACGATATGTTCCGTCAAAAAATCGTCGAAGAGTAGGACAGAGCCTACTTCTTTTGACGGTTTTCGTCTTTTTTCTCTTTTTAATTAACTTTGCCTATATTATCGGAACCGATAGTAAATTTGGGGTGGATTTGTCAGAAAGAGCTGATGCGGTACACCAGCGTGAAGTTACCGTTCAAGCTAAACGGGGGACGATATACGACCGTACAGGAATTCCTATTGCAGAAGATTCAACGACCTATACAGTCTATGCCATCATTGACACAGAATATGTGTCAGAACTGAAAAAAGTTTTGTATGTGCAGTCTTCTCAGTTCAGCAAAGTAGCAGAAATCTTTAAAAAGCATCTCGGAATGGAGACGGCTTATGTTATGGAGCAGCTGAATCAACCTGAACTGAAGCAGGTATACTTTGGGACGTTAGGCAAGAACATCTCCTATAGTACAATGTCCTCAATCCAAGAAGAGATGAAGGCGGCAGGTATTGAAGGGATTGCCTTTGACGCTAGTCCAGGGCGGATGTATCCGAATGGAAATTTTGCTTCAATTTTTGTCGGGTTAGCTAATCCGGTTGAAAACAAGGATGGTAGTTATAGTTTACAGGGTGTGAGTGGTTTAGAATATTATCTGAATGATATTCTAGCTGGTCAAGATGGAAAGGTTATCTACGAGAAAGATAGTCAAGGCCGTGTCCTACCTGGGACAGAAAAGGTTGAAACGGAGACAGTAAATGGGCAGGATGTCTATACGACAATTTCAGCCGATCTGCAACGTTCTCTTGAAACCAATATGAATACCTTCTTTGATAACGCCAAAGGGCGATATGCGAATGCAACTTTGGTTTCAGCCAAGACGGGTGAAATACTGGCGACGACCCAAAGGCCAAGCTATGATTCAGATACCAAAGAAGGTCTAGGCCAAGAAGGACTGCTAGAGCGGTCACTCTTATACCAAGAGGCCTTTGAGCCTGGTTCAACAATGAAGGTGCTAACAGTAGCGTCAGCTATCGATAATGGAACCTTTGACCCAAATGCCTATTATACCAATAATGAGTACGTTATCGCAGACGCGAAAATCAATGACTGGACCCTCAATGCAGGTTATTCAGCTGTGACTCTCAATTATGCGCAAGGCTTCTCCCTATCCAGTAACGTTGGGATGACCTTATTGCAGCAACAGATGGGAGATGAAAAATGGCTAAATTACCTCGCTAAATTCCGCTTTGGCTATCCAACGCGTTTTGGTATGGGGGACGAGGCACCAGGAATGGTACCAGGGGACAACATTGTTTCTATCGCCATGTCATCGTTTGGTCAGGGTATTTCTGCAAACCAAGCACAGATGATTCGTAGTTTTACCGCCATTGCGAATAACGGTATTATGCTAGAGCCTAAATTCATCTCAGCTCTTTATAATCCTAATACAGATACAGCTAGAGTTTCTTCGAAAGAAGAAGTAGGAAATCCAGTTTCTGAACAAGCTGCCGATGATACACTTCGCTATATGATTAATGTCGGTACTGACCCTGTTTATGGTACGCTCTACTCACATGACTTACAGGGGCCTGCAATTCAAGTTGATGGCTATGATATTGCGGTCAAATCAGGTACGGCGGAAATTGCCAGCGAAGATGGTCAAGGGTACATTAAAGGTGCCTACATCAACTCTGTAGTAGCCATGATTCCTGCTGAGGACCCTGAATTTATCATGTATGTGACCATTCGCCAACCGGAAGTATTAAATGTCCTGTCTTGGCGTGACATTGTCAGTCCTACATTGAAAGAAGCGATGCTGTTGAAAGACAATTTGAATCTGGATTCACCTGCACCAGCATTGGCACAGGTTGTTAATGAGTCAGAGTATCAATTGCCAGACCTCATTGGTAAGGCACCAGGCGAGTCGGCCGAGGAACTTCGTCGTCAATTAGTTCAACCAGTTATCCTTGGAAACGGTGCTGAAATTAAAAAAGTTTCAGTCGAAAAAGGAAGTAACGTAATCGCCAACCAACAGGTTCTACTCCTGACAAATAAATTCGAAGAAATGCCAGACCTGTACGCAATCACCAAAGAGAATATGGATATATTTGCTGAATGGACTGGTATCGAAGTGACCTATAAAGGAACGGGTTCAAAAGTAGTCGACCAAAGTGTAGAGGTTGGTACCGCTTTGAATAAAACCGAGAAAATAACAATAACCTTAGGAGACTAACATGCAATTCGCACTTATGTCGGGATTGGTAGCTTTTCTAGCAACCGTTCTCTTAATCCCACGATTTATTACATTTTATCAAGCCAAACGCATCGAGGGGCAACAGATGCACGAAGATGTGAAACAACATCAGTTTAAGGCAGGTACACCAACAATGGGGGGAACAGTTTTTCTCGTTGTTGCGATTCTTGTCAGCTTGTTGTTTGCAACGGCCTTTCAACTGTTGACGGGTGGTGTCCTTGCCATCCTCTTCATCCTTGCCCTTTATGGTGTAGTAGGATTTTTGGATGACTTTTTAAAAATTTTCCGTAAAATAAATGAAGGCCTTAATCCTAAACAAAAGCTTGCTCTACAAATTTTAGGAGGGATTGTCTTCTACTTTGTTCACGTAAGAGGAGCAGGTGGCGGAGAATTGAATGTATTTGGTCACATGATACATTTGGGAGTTCTCTATTTCCCATTTGTTCTGTTCTGGCTGGTCGGTTTTTCAAATGCAGTTAATTTGACAGATGGTATTGATGGATTGGCTTCTATCTCAGTTGTTATCAGCCTTCTAGCTTACTCTGTTATCGCCTTCAATGAGCAAAAATTTGATATTCTTCTAGTTTGTGTGACCATGATTGGTGGCTTGCTCGGTTTCTTTGTTTATAACCGTAAACCAGCGAAGATTTTCATGGGGGATGTGGGAAGCTTGGCTCTCGGCGGTATGTTGGCAACTATTTCAATTGCCCTCCGTCAGGAATGGACCCTCCTCCTTATCGGCCTGGTCTATGTCATTGAAACGTCCTCTGTTATGTTGCAGGTTTCATATTTTAAATACACCAAAAAACGCTTTGGAGAAGGTCGTCGTATCTTCCGTATGACTCCTTTCCATCACCATTTAGAGCTCGGAGGTTTGACCGGAAAAGCTGAAAAATGGAGCGAGTGGAAAGTTGACTTTTTCCTCTGGTCAGTCGGTCTCATCATGAGCTTGATTACCCTAGCTATTCTTTATCTATAAAATGTCAGAAACAGCAGAAATGCTGTTTTTTTGCCTTGAAAAATATGGTCGGGGGGGGGGGGGGTAAAATAGAGAGAGAACTGGTGGAGGATAAAAATGGAACAATTCAATCAAGAACAGTTATATGGAGTGGTTATTCAAACCATGACAGCTGCTAGTCAACTTCCTATGGTTAAAGTCAATCGGGAAGAATTTTTGAAGACTCGTTTTAAAGATAGTCCCTATCTAGATAAAATTATTGCGGATGGACCAACAGCGGTCTTCACTACAAAAGCTTTGCGTAAGGAAGCTGAAAAAATCATTAATGATATGACTACGAAAACATCTTTGATTTCTTTCGCAGCTGGTTTACCGGGGAATCCATTTACAGCGGTGGCGGCAGGTACTGCTGATATAGCTCAGTATTTTGGTTTTGCCTTGAATTTGTCGCAACAAATCGCTTATCTTTTTGGTGAAGATGAATTATTTGTTGGCGAAGGGAAGAAAATTTCAGAAGAGGTTCAAATCCGCATTATTGCCTACATTGGTGTCATGTTTGGAGCAGGTGGTTCAGCAGTTCTTCTCAATAAAGTATCCAAGACAGTCGGAGCTAATATCGGTAAAAAAGTAGCTATGCAGGCCTTGACCAAGACAACTTGGTATCCCTTGGTGAAAAAGGTAGCCGCAGTGATTGGTGTGAAAATTACCAAAAAGACTGTTGAAAAGACCATTGCCAATGCAGTTCCTATTTTGGGTGGTCTGATTTCAGGAGGTTTGACCTATTTTACCTTCCAGCCCATGGGAGGGATGTTGGCAGACACATTTGTTAAAAAAATAAATGGTGATTTTGATGGCGAATTAGAACTCACTGAGGCCTTTAAAGCAAGTTTGGAAGAAGAGAAGGCACTTGGAATTATTGAGGCAGAATTTACTGAAGCAAGTGAGAGTTGATTAGGACGGGTATCCGTCCTTTTTGCTTGTCCACCTAAATCGTGCTATAATAGAGGGAAATACAACTAAAGAGGAAACTATGAAATTTACAGATATGAAACTCAAGCCTTATATTCAGGAGGCTTTGAAAGAAATTAACTTTGTCCAGCCGACAGAAGTTCAGGAGAAATTGATTCCTGTTGTTTTATCAGGGAGAGACTTGATAGGGGAATCAAAAACAGGTTCGGGTAAGACCCATACCTTCTTGATCCCGATTTTCCAAAAATTAAATGAGGAATTGGACCAAGTTCAGGCTGTTATTACAGCCCCATCTCGTGAACTGGCTACTCAGATTTATCAAGCGGCACGCCAGTTGGCTAGTCATTCGGACATCGAAGTTCGTGTGACCAATTATGTTGGCGGTACGGATAAGAACCGTCAAATTGACAAGCTTCAAGCTAGTCAGCCTCACATTGTTGTTGGGACACCAGGGCGTATCTATGATTTGGTCAAATCAGGTGACCTTGCTATCCATAAAGCCAAAACCTTTGTGGTTGATGAGGCAGATATGACCTTGGACATGGGCTTTTTGGAAACAGTTGATAAGATTGCTGGCAGCCTGCCAAAAGACTTGCAATTTATGGTCTTTTCAGCGACCATTCCGCAGAAACTCCAACCGTTTTTGAAAAAGTATTTGTCAAATCCAGTCATGGAACAAATCAAGACCCATACGGTCATTTCAGATACCATTGAAAATTGGCTGATTTCAACCAAGGGCCGTGACCGTAACGCGCAGATTTTGGAAGCGACCAAGCTCATGCAGCCTTATTTGGCTATGATTTTTGTCAATACAAAGACACGTGCAGATGAATTGCATAGCTATTTGACTGCGAACGGTCTTCGTGTCGCAAAGATTCATGGGGATATTCCTCCACGTGAGCGCAAGCGGATGATGAACCAGGTGAAGAACTTGGACTATCAGTACATTGTTGCAACGGATTTAGCAGCACGTGGGATTGATATTGAGGGCGTCAGTCATGTCATCAATGATGCCATTCCACAGGATCTTTCCTTCTTTGTTCACCGTGTGGGACGCACAGGTCGTAATGGTTTATCAGGTATTGCCATTACCCTTTATCAGCCAAGCGATGATGCAGATATTCGAGAGCTAGAAAAACTCAATATCAAATTCTTGCCAAAAGAAATGAAAAATGGCGAATTTGTCGATACCTACGACCGTGACCGCCGTGCTAACCGTGAAAAATCTCGCGAAAAACTAGATTTGGAAATGATTGGCTTGGTCAAGAAGAAAAAGAAAAAAGTCAAACCAGGCTACAAGAAGAAAATTCAATGGGCTGTTGATGAAAAACGTCGCAAGACCAAGCGAGTTGAAGCGCGTGCAAAGGGTCGTGCAGAACGTAAAGCCAAGCGTCAAACCTTTTAAAGTAATCGAGGAAAAAGATGTTACAAAACATTCTAAGTTTTTATTTACAAGGATTGCTAATAGCTTCCTTGTTGATTATCACTTCTAGTCTGGTCTGGTTTATCTGGCGTGCGATAAAGGGTGTGGATAAAACCTTGCAAGAACGACAAGATTTCTTGTTTGATTTGTTGATGATTAATGTGATGACAATTCCCATTGCAGCCTTTGGAGTAGTGGGAATCTTATTAATGTTTAAAGCGTAGAAGGAAAAAGTATATGTACGATACAGTTGTAATTGGTGCGGGTCCTGCGGGGATGACTGCAGCTCTTTATGCAGGGCGTAGCAATTTAAAGGTAGCTCTTTTGGAACGTGGTATTTATGGTGGTCAGATGAACAATACCGCGGAAATTGAAAACTATCCAGGCTATGACCATATTTCAGGTCCAGCCTTGGCTGAAAAAATGTTTGAACCCTTGGAAAAATTCGGTGTGGACCATATTTTTGGCACCCTAGTCCGTATTGAGGAAGAAGGACAAATTAAGAAAGTGATCACTGAGGATGGTGTTTTGGAGACAAAGACAGTCGTTCTAGCCATGGGGGCAAAACATCGCTTGTTAGGTATTCCAGGTGAGGATACTTACAATAGCCGCGGTGTCTCATATTGTGCAGTCTGTGACGGTGCCTTCTTCCGTGGACAAAAACTCTTGGTTGTCGGTGGTGGAGATTCTGCGGTCGAAGAAGCTCTCTTCTTGACACAATTTGCGGAGTCTGTGACAATTGTTCACCGCCGTGATCAGCTTCGTGCTCAAAAAGTCATCCAAGACCGCGCCTTTGCCAATGAAAAAATCAACTTCATCTGGGATAGCGTAGTCGAAGAAATCAAGGGCGATGACTTACGTGTACAAAGCGTGGTTATCAAAAATGTGAAAACTGAAGAAGTCAGTGAACTGGACTTCGGTGGTGTCTTTATCTATGTCGGTCTGGATCCGATGACTGATACAGTTGCGGACCTAGGAATTACAGACGAAGCTGGTTGGGTTATCACTAATGAAAAGATGGAAACGACTCAATCAGGTATCTATGCCATCGGTGACATTCGCCAAAATCAACTGCGTCAGATTGCGACGGCTGTTGGAAATGGTGCAGTTGCTGGACAAGAAGTTTATAACTACATCACAGAACTAGCTGAATAGGGGAATACAATGTTTCATATTTACGATATTCAGAAAAATCCAGATGGAATTTCCTTTGAGAAGACCTTGGACTTGCAGGAAGACTTACAAGCTCGAAATAGCGAAGTTTTAGGTTTGTCGCCTGTACAAGTAAGTGGAAATGTTCGCTTTGAATCAGGTTTCTTTTTCTTGGACTACCAGATGACTTATGATATTACCTTGGCATCCAGTCGTTCTCTGCAACCAGTTGTTTTGCATGAGGTCCAAAACGTCAATGAACTCTTTGTTGCCAATGAAGCAGTTCTTAAAGAACAAGATTTGATTGATGAGGATATGGTACTGGTAGTAGAAGATGACCACATTGTCCTTGATGAGAGTGTAGCAGATAATATTTTACTGGCTATACCAATCAAAGTCTTGACACCTGAAGAAGAAGCTGGACAGGAACTACCATCTGGTCAAGCTTGGACTTTAATGACTGAAGAAGATTTCCAACAAAAAGCTCAAGAGAAAAAAGAGGCCAATAGTCCTTTTGCCCAATTACAAGGGTTATTTGGAGATGAGGACTAACTCAGATTGGCAAGATAGTTAAATTATCTGAAAATTCTTGTCAACTTTCCCCATTCGGTGTATAATGAAGAGGATACAAATTAGAGGAGTAAACAAATGACTAAAGCAAATTTTGGTGTTGTAGGGATGGCCGTTATGGGCCGCAACCTTGCACTTAACGTTGAATCACGTGGCTATTCAGTAGCTATTTACAACCGCTCTGCTGATAAAACAGAAGATGTTGTTGCAAGCAATCCAGGTAAAAACTTGGTACCAAGTTACGATGTGGAAAGCTTTGTGGCATCTATCGAAAAACCACGTCGCATCATGCTTATGGTTCAAGCTGGTCCTGGTACAGATGCAACCATTCAAGCGCTCTTGCCGCACTTGGATGAAGGTGACATCTTGATCGATGGTGGTAATACTTTCTACGAAGACACTATCCGTCGTTCAAAAGAATTGGCAAACTCAGGTATTAACTTCATCGGTACAGGTGTATCTGGTGGTGAAAAAGGAGCCCTTGAAGGTCCATCTATCATGCCTGGTGGTCAGAAAGAAGCTTACGAATTGGTGGCAGATGTCTTGGAAGAAATTTCAGCAAAAGCACCAGAAGATGGAGCACCATGTGTGACTTATATCGGTCCAGATGGAGCTGGTCACTACGTAAAAATGGTACACAACGGTATCGAGTATGGCGACATGCAATTGATTGCGGAGTCTTATGGCCTCATGCAACACTTACTCGGTTTGTCAGTAGATGAAATGGCTGATATTTTCACTGAGTGGAACAAAGGCGAATTGGATAGCTACTTGATTGAAATCACAGCAGATATTTTGAAACGTAAAGACGATCAAGGTCAAGATGGACCAATCGTTGACTACATTTTGGATGCAGCTGGTAACAAGGGAACTGGTAAATGGACAAGCCAATCATCACTTGACTTGGGTGTGCCATTGTCATTGATTACAGAATCTGTATTTGCTCGTTATATCTCAACCTACAAAGATGAGCGTGTAGCAGCAAGCAAGGTCCTTCCAAAACCAGCTCCGTTTGCATACGAAGGCGACAAGGCTGAATTGGTAGAAAAAATCCGTCAAGCATTGTACTTCTCAAAAATCATGTCTTATGCACAAGGTTTTGCACAGTTGCGCGTAGCATCAAAAGAAAACAACTGGAACTTGCCATTTGGTGAAATCGCAAAAATCTGGCGTGCAGGTTGTATCATCCGCGCTCGCTTCTTGCAAAAAATCACAGATGCCTACGGACGTGATGAAGACTTGGCAAACTTGCTCTTGGATGAGTACTTCCTTGATGTAACAGCTAAGTATCAACAGGCAGTTCGTGATGTTGTTGCCTTGGCAGTTCAAGCAGGAGTTCCTGTACCAACATTCTCAGCAGCTATTACCTACTTCGATAGCTACCGTTCTGAAAACTTGCCAGCGAACTTGATTCAAGCACAACGTGACTACTTTGGTGCTCACACTTATAACCGTAAAGATAAAGAAGGAATCTTCCATTACGACTGGTATAGCGAATCAAAATAGAAAAGATGGGCGTGGAAGCGCCCTTCTTTCTAGTCATAATACGATTCCTACACCATTTGAAAGAATAGAAAAGGATGGACAATGGCTAAGAAAATTTTGATTGCTGGTAAAGAACGCAATCTCTCGCATTTTGTTTCCATGGAATTGCAGAAAAAAGACTATCTTGTTGATTATGCATCGACAGGGAAAGAGGCTATGTCCTTGGCACATGAAACGGATTTTGACTTGATTCTGATGAGTTTTCAGCTTTCAGACATGTCCAGCAAGGAATTGGCTACAGAACTATTAGCGATAAAACCAGCCACGGTCATGATTGTGGTAGTTGAGCCGACAGAAGTTAGTCAATATGGGGAAGAAGTCCTCTCTTATGCTGTTTCCTACGTAGTGAAGCCCTTTGTCATCAGTGATTTAGTGGAGCAAATCTCTGCGATTTTTCGTGGTCGTGATTTTATTGACAATAATTGTAAACAGGTTCACATGCATGCGGCCTATCGTGATTTGAAGGTTGATTTTCAAAATCGAACAGTGACTCGAGGTGATGAATTGATTAATTTGACCCGCCGAGAGTATGATCTGCTGGCAACCTTAATGAATAGCCCGGAGCCTGTTAGTCGAGAACAACTTCTTGAGCGTGTTTGGAAATATGAAGCGGCTTCTGAGACCAATGTCGTCGATGTATATATTCGCTATCTACGTGGTAAACTGGATTTGCCACATCAAGATTCATATATAAAAACAGTTCGTGGTGTCGGATATGCCATGCGTGATTGATTTAGAGTAGAGTGGAGGGAGTGAGAAAGAACTCTATTTTTCAAAAATGAGTTCGTCAACAAGTCTTTATTTCTAGTTGTCGAGCTGAAACAGTCTATTCCCAGACTGTTTCACTCCCACCCCGCATAGTTCCAACTGTCTGGGGGACAGTTGGAAGTTGGAAATAGAGCGAACAAAGTTCGCTACAAAACTGTCTGGGAGATAGTTTGAGGTTGGAGATGAAGCGAACTCTGTTCGCATCAGTCGTAGAGGTCAGATTTTGAGTGTGAAACGCGAATTTCTGAGATTTGCTTCGCAAATCTTACCTCCAACCTTTAACAGTCCACTGGACTGTTAAACCCAATCAACCACTGCGCTGAGATGTTGACACGAACTTTGAAAAGAGAGGTTGGTCTTTTTGTCCAGCCCCTCTTTCTTTTTCTATAAGCGTGTGATAAAATAATAGCCAATAAGTAAGAATGGAAAAGTTATGAATACATCATTTAAAGAAAAAGTCATATTGATACTCTTATCTGGAGCGACATTGTTAGCTGTTCTCAACTGGTCTAGTATTTATGGGGCTATTCAACAATTATTAGGTAGTATGAATTCGCTTTTTATTGGAGCTATTTTTGCCTTTATTCTCAATGTTCCCATGAAAAAATTAGAAGATCAGTTTGAAAAAATTTCTTTTTTAAAGAAATCCAAGCGGTCTTTGGCAATTGTTGGAGTATTAATTGGATTTGCTTTAATTGTGACAGGACTGGTGGTGATTGTTCTTCCTACATTGGTGACGACTGTTTCAGAACTGGTTTCGGTTAGCAGCACAGCCATTCCAAAATCGGTAAATGCCCTAACTAATTTTCTTGAATCAAATGGTCTTTTGTCGGGACAAATCGGAGACCAGATTGCCAGCTTTTTGGATCAGTTGAAGAATTTAACACTTATTTCAAGTTTGGTCACACCGATTTTATCTGGCTTGGTATCCAATGTGACGGGGATTTTTTCGAACACTATGACGTTGATAATGGCTTTCTTCTTCACTCTAGCGATTTTAGGGAGCAAGGAACACTTGCAGGCGATGACGAGAAAGTTCTTGCAGGCTACCTTGCCAGAGAAGGCTGTCAGAGTAGTGAACTATATTGGAGAAGTTATTGTTGATACCTATGACCGATTCTTGATGAGTCAGATTGTTGAGGCGTGTATCATTGGGACACTTGTCTTTGTTAGTTATTCGCTCTCAGGAATTCCTTATGCCAGCATGGCTGGTATTTTGGCAGGGGTCCTATCATTTGTACCTTATATCGGTCCCTTTTCAGCGTGTTTGATTAGTGCTCTCTTTGTGGCGGTACAAAATCCGCTCTTGGCACTCTGGTCTATCGTACTCTTCCAGATTCTTCAGTTGATTGAAGGGAATGTGATTTACCCGCGCGTGGTTGGTCAATCAGTTGGTCTTCCTACCCTATTTACTCTGGCTGCAGCCCTGATTGGTGGTAATTTGTTTGGCCTACTTGGTATGGTCTTCTTTACCCCAATTTTTGCGGTTGTCTATCGCTTGGTTCGTGAATGGGTTGCCAGTCGATTGAAAAAGCAAGATGAATTATTGGTAGAAAGTGAGTAATTCTCGCTTTCTTTTATTTTTGTCATTTTTATGCTATACTGAAGTGATAAAGTTTATGTAGGAGAAAGAGTATGCGTTGTCCAAAATGTCAGAGTTTGAAATCAAGTGTCATTGATAGTCGTCAGGCTGAAGATGGCAATACCATCCGTCGTCGTCGTTCCTGCGACCAATGTGGTCAACGTTTTACCACCTATGAACGGATTGAAGAGAAAACTCTAGTCGTTGTGAAAAAAGACGGAACTAGAGAGCAGTTTTCACGTGAAAAGATTTTCAATGGGATTATTCGTTCTGCTCAAAAGCGCCCTGTGTCAACCGATGATATTGATGAAGTGGTGAATCGGATTGAACAGAAGGTTCGAGCACAAGGTGATAGTGAAATAGAATCCGATGTCATTGGGAATTTGGTAATGGAAGAATTGGTCGAATTGGATGAAATCACCTATGTGCGTTTTGCATCGGTTTATCGTTCTTTCAAAGATGTTGGAGAGCTAGAAAATTTGCTTAAGCAGATGATTTCCAAAGGAAGTAAGGTGAAACCGGGAAAAAAAGATGAAACCAAATGATTTATTTGCCTATATAAAAATCAGCCCGTTTACACCTGATATTATCAGTCTTAGCCAATGCTACCAGCCGATTATCGGTTTTGATGCTTTAGCGCTTTATTATTACTTTTATAGTTTTGCCGATCAAGGGCAAGGACGTTACAAATGGACTGTCATTCTCAATCACATGGATTTTGGGATGAATCGTTTGGAGAAGGCTCTGGATGTTCTGACTGCCATGGGGCTCCTAGAACTCTATCGTGCAGATGAATTAACAGGTTTGGCGCTACAAGCCCCTCTGACCGTACAAAGTTTTCTAGCGAAACCCTTGTATAAGAACTTGTTGGCAAGGAAGATTGGGGAGTCAAGCATGGAGAATCTGCTTGTTCACCAACCCAATCAAGAACAAAATATCTCAAAAACATTTTCTCAGGTCTTTACCATGGATGGGCAGGCTCCAGTTGTTTTTGAACCGAAACATGATTTTGACTGGTCTGCCTTCAAGGCATTAATGGCTAAAGATAAGCTTCTTTTTCAGGATGAAGCTGAGGATATTATTGCGCTTAGTTACATAGCAGAGCAGGCAGGGTGGACTTGGTTGGAGACCTATCGGCAGGCTAAAGCAACAGCTATTGGACAGACGATCTCGACCAAACGCTTGCAGCAGTCACGTCAGTCATTGCCAACAGAAAGCGCCAACCTCACTGCCCAAGAACAAGCAATTGTTCGTGAAGCGAAATCAAAATCCAGCCTAACCTTCCTGTCCTTTATCAAGGAGCAACGGAAGGCAGCTGTGACAGGAACAGAACGAAAATGCTTGACGGATTTGGCCAATTTGGGTCTGCTTGACGAAGTTATCAATGTCTTGGTCCTCTATACCTTTAACAAGGTGGACTCAGCCAATCTAAATGAAAAATACGCCATGAAGCTAGGCAATGATTTTTCCTACAAGGGAATTGGCAGTGCAGAGGCAGCTGTTTTTTACCTAAGAGAGTTGAAGACAGGTCAGCCACAAAGTAAACCCAAGCAAGAAACCAAAACCAATGTGCCTGAGTGGAGTAAGGAAGAGGTTCAGCAAGGACAAACGCAGGAAGGTCAAGCCAAGCTGGCGGCTCTTTATCGTGAATTAGAAGAAATGGAAAACAAAGGAGGTGGCTGATGAAATCAGTTCAAGACAGGTTGTCGCAAACAACCAATCCAAGTCCAAAATCTTATCAGCAACTCTATCAGGAGATAGTGAGTGATCCTGAAGTCGCTTCTTTTATCAAAAAAGAAGGTTTGACCCAGCAGGAAATCACCCTCTCCATTTCTAAGTTTTTGGAATATATCAGTCAGCGTGACCTCTTTGTCAAGCAGGATGAATCCTATATTGCCAAGGGGTATCAACCTGTTTTGGTTATGAATGAGGGCTATGCGGATGTTTCCTATCTTGAGACAGAAGAATTGGTCGAATACCGTCGTTTGGAAGCTATCAAGAACCGTATCCAGCTCATCAATATGCCTGCGAGTTTGAAGAATGTAACAGTGGCGGATATTGATAAGAGTGATGAAAATCGTGTGGAAGTCATGCTGGCTATTGCAGATTTTGTCAAACGATTTGAGGAAAAACCAAAAGGGCTCTACATCTATGGCAATTTCGGTATTGGAAAAAGTTATTTGATGGCTTATTTAGCCAATCTCTTGTCCAAGACCCATCTTCAATCAACCACCATGCTCCATTATCCAACCTTTGTGGTAGATATAAAAAATGCCATCAAAGATGGTTCTGTCAAGGAGCGAATTGATGAAATCAAGATGGCTCAGGTATTGGTGCTAGATGATATTGGAGCAGAGCAACATAGTCCGTGGGTGCGTGACGATGTGCTGCAGGTCATTCTACAATACCGCATGCAGGAAAATCTGCCGACCTTCTTTACCTCCAATTTCTCCTTTGATGATTTGGAGCGTCATTTCGCCTCTGGCAAGTCTGGTGATGAGACCTGGCAGGCCAAACGGGTTATGGAGCGGATTCGCTATCTGGCTCGCGATTTGCATTTGAAAGGAAATAACCGCCGATGAATGAAACCATTGATTTGATGCTGAACCATACTTCCGTCCGTCGTTTTACGGAAGAGCCCATTGAGGCGGAACATTTGCAAGCTATTATTTCAGCTGGGCGAGCTGCGTCTAGCTGGAAGAATTTCCAGTCTTATTCCATCATTGTGGTGCAGTCGGAGGAAAAAAAACAGGCTCTCTATGATTTGGTGCCCCAGCCAGCTATTTTACAGGCTCAGGCCATTCTGGTTTTTGTGGGCGATCATAATCGTGCCAGCAAGGCGGCTCAACTCCATGGTTCAGACTTTGATGCCAAAGGAACAGAGAATCTCCTGATTTCTTCAGTTGATGCGAGCCTAGCAGGGCAAAATGCCCTTTTAGCAGCTGAAAGCCTAGGTTACGGTGGTGTCTTTATCGGTATGATTCGCCATAAGGCTATGGCAATAGCAGAGCTGTTCAACTTGCCAGATTATACCTATCCAATTTTCTGCATTGCCCTTGGTCGACCAGCTCAAAACCATCCTGTCAAACCACGTTTGGCAAGTGAAGCCATTGTCTTTCAGGAAGAATATGTGGAGCAAGACGTGGAAGTAATCCAAGCCTACGACCAAGTTCAGACAGCCTATGCAGGTGCCCGTCAGACAGAAACCTGGTCCGAGCGTATGGTTGCCCAGTTTGGTCAGGCTGAACAACCAGAAACAAAGTCTATCTTAGAAAAGAATAAATTATTGTAAACTAGAAGAGGAGGAGCTATGGCTCTACCAACTATCGCCATCGTTGGCCGTCCCAACGTTGGTAAATCAACACTATTTAACCGTATTGCGGGGGAACGTATTTCTATCGTAGAAGACGTGGAAGGTGTGACCCGCGACCGTATTTATGCTACTGGTGAGTGGCTGAATCGTAAGTTTTCCTTGATTGATACAGGCGGTATTGATGATGTGGATGCACCTTTCATGGAGCAAATCAAGCATCAGGCTGAGATCGCCATGGATGAAGCGGACGTTATCGTCTTTGTCGTATCAGGCAAAGAAGGTGTGACGGATGCTGACGAGTATGTATCGAGTATCCTTTATAAGACAAACAAACCAGTTATTTTGGTTGTCAATAAAGTCGATAACCCTGAAATGCGCAATGACATCTACGATTTCTATTCACTCGGTCTTGGCGATCCTTATCCAGTATCTTCTGTACACGGTATCGGAACAGGGGATGTCTTGGACGCTATCATTGAAAACCTACCAGCTCAGGAAGCAGAAGAAAATCCAGATATTATCAAGTTCAGCTTGATTGGTCGTCCAAACGTTGGTAAATCAAGTTTGATTAACGCTATTTTGGGTGAAGAGCGCGTGATTGCGTCGCCTGTTGCTGGAACGACTCGTGATGCTATTGATACGCACTTTACAGACCCAGAAGGTCAAGAGTTTACTATGATTGATACCGCAGGGATGCGCAAGTCTGGTAAGGTCTATGAAAATACCGAAAAATACTCTGTTATGCGTGCCATGCGTGCCATTGAACGCTCGGATGTCATATTGATGGTTATCAATGCAGAAGAAGGCATTCGTGAGTATGACAAACGCATCGCAGGTTTTGCCCATGAAGCTGGTAAGGGGATGATTATCGTAGTCAACAAGTGGGATACGCTTGAAAAAGACAACCATACCATGAAGCAGTGGGAAGACGATATTCGTGATCAGTTCCAATACTTGTCTTACGCACCGATTATCTTTGTGTCAGCCTTGACCAAACAACGCTTGCATAAGTTGCCTGAGATGATCAAGGCCATCAGTGAGAGCCAGAATACCCGTATTCCGTCGGCTGTGCTCAACGATGTTATTATGGACGCTATTGCCATTAACCCGACACCAACTGACAAGGGCAAACGTCTCAAGATTTTCTACGCGACCCAGGTTGCGACCAAGCCACCGACATTTGTGGTCTTTGTCAACGAAGAAGAGCTCATGCACTTCTCCTATATGCGTTTCTTGGAAAATCAAATCCGCAAGGCCTTTGTCTTCGAAGGAACACCGATTCATCTGATTGCACGGAAACGGAAGTAAGGCTGGGCAAAAAGTCCAGTCACGTTTCTCAGAGTTCGGGTCAACATCTCAGCGCAGTGGTTGATTGGGTTTAACAGTCCAGTGGACTGTTAAAGGTTGGAGATAGTATTTGCGAAGCAAATCTCAGCAATTCGTGTTTTACACTCCAAATCTGACCATTACGACTGTTGCGAACAAAGTTCGCTCTATTTCCAACCTCAAAAGGTTCACTGAACCTTTTGAGCTGTGCGGGGGTGGGAGTGAAACAGTCTGGGGATAGACTGTTTCAGCTTAACAACTAGAAATAAGGACTTGTTGACGAACTCTTTTAACAATTTGCGAGTTCTATCCCACTCCCTTTTTGCAATTATTCGTAAATATGCTAGAATGGACTTGGAGGTGTTGGTATGGTAGCGGTTCCAATTTGGCGTTCTTTTTTGATATTGCTTTCTTTTTCATCATTTTTTCTTGTATTTTATGAAGATAGTCAGTACAAACCTTTTGGTTTTCGCTATTGGCTGGGACTAGTGGCTTGTATCTGGCTCAATTTGGTGACTTTGGCATCCTATTTTATCGCCTTTACTGGTGGTTCAATTATGGTCTATAATCAGTATAAACAGCCATCGGTTGTGATATTCCTTTTTTGTCTATTCGTGGCTAGTATGCTAACCTTACTTTCCTTTAAGGCTATCAAGATGATGATTCGACGAACCAAATATTATCGACGGGTAAGAAAGGTAGGCTAGTATGGAATTTTTTGGTGAGTTGCTAGTTGAGTTTTTGACTGGTCTAGCAGACTTCGATGAAAAGAAACACCCTCCCTTTGGAATTCGCTACTGGCTGGGCTGGTTGGGCGTTCTGATTCATGTCTTACTCCTTGCCTTGCTTACCTGTGTGACTGTCTTCTTTTTCAAGTTTTTCTTGGATGGAAAAGGCTTGATTAACGTAGTAGTGGCAATTGTTTTCTTGCTATTTGCTCTATTTTGGCTTTGGAAAAGCGGAAAAACAATCTTGAAAATGTGGCAAGCAACGATTTATTATTTAGCTATTCATTAGAGACACCAGTTTACCAGCTGGTGTTTTTTTGATACCTATTTAAACAATTCAAATTGAAAATATGCTATAATGAAAAGATAATATTTTATACTCAATGAAAATCAAAAGTAGCCTAGGAAACGAAGTCGAAGATAGAACTGGAGTTCATCAAGGCAAGTTGACAACGGATAATTTTGATTTTCGAAGAGTATTAGATATATTTTACAGAAGAGCTGATGATTGGTTGAAGGATAAAGGAGTTAGAATGGGTCGCATGATGCCAGGGCGGATTCGCCAAGAAGGAATTGATTTGTACGAGGCTGGAAAACTGACTGTTCTTCATAGTGAGAATGGAAAGATGGTGCTGGATATTGCTGGTGAGCGCTTTACTTACGGCGATGCAGATAGCGATTTACAGTGTAGTTGCCAGTTATTTCAAAGTAAGGGCTACTGTCAACACCTAGCTGCCACGGAGTATTTTTTAAAAAATGATGCCTCAGGCAAGGATATGAAGCAGTCTTTGAAAGAAGATGGTGAACAACATAGGGAAACCGTCCGTCGGACTTATTTTGGCGGTCTCTTTTTAGATGAAATTTTGCGACCAGAACCAGAACTGGGGCTTAAGTATCAGTTATCAGTTGAAGGGAGCTTATTGCCCTATGATCGTCAGATAGATTGGACCTTGAAAATTACCCGCTTGCCAGATACACGTTCGTACATTGTGCGGGACATCGGAGCTTTTTTGCGCATTGTGAAAGCCAACGGTCACTATCAAATAGGGAAAAATTATTATGAGCAAGTTACTTATGAAAATTTTGATGAACCAAGTCAGGCTCTCCTGGATTTTCTCTGGGCCTTGGTACCAGAGAAAGTTGGTATAGATTCAGATATTCTTACTCATTTTGGACGACATTTTCGTCTGCCACAAGCCTATTTTGAGGAGGGGTTGGAGCTGTTAAATCAGCTAGAACATTTTAACTTTTCCTATCAACAGCAGTCCTATTCCTCCTTGATGGTTCTTCCGTTGACAGGGGAGGAAGGGCTCTATCATTTTGAGGTGACCGTTCACACGCAGATGATTGAAATGGTTATTCACGAAAAACCAGTCCGACCACTTTTTCATGGGCGCTATCTCTTAGTAAATGGCACGGTTTATAGTGTCAATCGCCATCAAGAACATCTGATTTACCAAATTTCCGAACTTGTTCCAACCGAATCAGGTTTGAGAAAGGTGCAGGTGGATTTCCCTGACCAAAATCGTCTGGCTTTAAGCTTGCTGGATTTGCAGACAATTGGGACTGTTAAGGCACCTAAGCGCTTCATCATTCATGATTTCAAGCCAGAATTTCATATTCAGATGGAGGCAAATGAGAGTTTATCACTCCAATTGGTTTTGGATTTTGATGGACGTAAGGTAAGGAGTGAGGAGGATTTGGCTCTCCTGCCTTTTGCCAGTCATTTCCAACATTTGGAGAGGGTCTATCAGGCTATTCGTCTAGCTGGCTTTAGGGGGACATATCATGCCCAGAGAGCGGCTCTTAGTCAGCAGGAGCTCTATCCATTTTTCCAACAACAATTGCCTATATTACAAAAAATGGGGCAGGTTCATCTAGCAGAAAGGCTACAGGCTTTATATATTGAAGCCAAACCTCAATTAGAAATTGTACGTAACGGCTCACTTTTGGATATTTCATTTGACTTATCAGGTATCGAACAATCTGAAATCGATCAGGCGATTACAGCCTTGCTGAATCAAGAGGATCACTATACTAGCCCGAGTGGTAAGGTATTTGTTTTTGATGAGGAAACCAAGAAAATCAGTCAAACCCTAGTCTATCTGCGGGTCCGTCATGGTAAGGAGGGGCAGGTACAAGTCCATGCTCTTGCCGGTTACCAATTGGCTCAATCCTTGTCACAATTCAACCAAGTCAGTTTCTCCAAGGAATTTGAGGAAATGGCAAGCTATCTAGCTCAGCCAGATTTGTTCCCTCTTCCTGATGTGGAAGTAACAACGTCGCTTAGGGATTATCAGCAGACAGGGCTTAAGTGGTTGACTATGCTGGATACGTATGGTTTTGGTGGAATTTTAGCTGACGACATGGGGCTTGGAAAGACCTTGCAAACGATCGCCTTTCTGTCCAGTCGGATGACAAAAGATTCCAAAGTTTTAATATTGGCACCATCCAGCTTGATTTATAACTGGTTAGATGAGTGCAAGCGGTTTGCTCCAAGTTTAGATGTGGCAGTTGTCCATGGAAACAAGGAACAGCGTGAAGAGATCATTGCCAATGGTCACCAAGTCTTAGTTACCTCCTATCCATCCTTCAGACAGGATGTCGCGCTCTATAGACAGGAACGCTTTGACTACCTCATTTTAGATGAGGCGCAGGTCATGAAAAATGCCCAATCTAAGATTGCACAGCTACTGCGTGAGTTTGAGGTTGGGAATTGCTTTGCCCTCTCAGGTACGCCGATTGAAAACCATTTGACGGAACTCTGGTCCATTTTCCAAATTGTCTTACCAGGTTTATTGCCAGGCAAACAAGACTTCGGTAAATTAGCAGCCAAGGACATTGCGCGGACCATTCAACCCTTCGTTCTCAGACGTCATAAGGAAGACGTTCTTCAGGAATTGCCTGATTTGATAGAAGTCAATGTACTTAATGAACTGACAGATGAACAAAAAGCCATCTACCTAGCCCAGCTTCAACAAATGCGGACTCAAATAGCTGGCGCAGATGATGCTCAAATCAATCGTAGCAAGATAGAAATCCTATCAGGAATTACTCGCTTACGTCAAATCTGCGATACACCCAGCCTTTTCATGGAAGAGTTTAGTGGTGAGAGTGGCAAACTTAATAGTTTGAAAGAATTACTCTTGCAGCTAAAAGAAGGTGAACACAGGGTCTTGATATTTTCCCAATTCAGAAATATGCTGGAAAAAATAGAAGAACAGCTGAAAGAAATTGGGATGACATCCTATACTCTGACTGGTTCAACCCCTGCTAACCAACGCCAAGAAATGACACAGGCCTTCAATGCAGGAAGTCGAGATGCCTTTCTCATTTCCTTGAAAGCAGGTGGCGTTGGCTTGAATTTGACAGGTGCAGACACAGTCATCCTAGTCGATCTTTGGTGGAATCCTGCCGTGGAAGCTCAGGCTATCAGTCGGGCTCATCGCATGGGGCAGACTGAAAAGGTTGAATGCTATCGCCTGATTACTAGAGGGACAATCGAAGAGAAGATTCAAGAATTGCAAGAAAATAAAAAGAACCTTGTCAAAACAGTCCTTGATGGCAATGAAAGCCGAGCGAATTTGACGGTTGAGGACATTCGCGAGATTTTAGGGATTGAGTGATATGGAAACAGTTGACTCAGCGTAGAATTAGGAAATAAGGCCTAAGTATGGTATAATAAGGGTTCGAAAGGATGACTTATGATTAGACATGAAAAAAGATTTCCACTAGTCGCAGATGATGAGGTACTAGTTGGAGAAAATCCAATTATGAGTTTATATGATGAGAGCGACCTGATTAGCAATATCAGGGGACCTTATCAAGAAAAGGAATTTAGCTGGTCTACCGATTCACAGCGAGTTGCGTCGGCAAAACCAGTAGCACAAACGGAAGATGAGCTCCTGCCTCCTCTGTTTGAAGCTAAGCCAAGCCATTATTCTCGCAAGGAACGCCTTCAGCAACTGACTAAAGCGAAGCCTTCTCCAGTGAAAACACAGGGGCAGTTGGCTCGCGAACAGGCTAGAGAAGACTTGAAGAAAAAACGATCAGCAACCTACTTAAGAGATGAAAAACCAGCACCAGCTAAAGTTGTGGTGAAACCTCCTGTCGTTTCAACAACTGAATCTAAGGCAGGTCGGTTGACACGTTTGGCGGACAACCTACGTCAGACAGACTATATTCTCGCTGATATGCCAGCTGTCTATTCTTTGAAGAAAGAAGATAGAGAACAGGAGCAGGTTATAAAGAAAAATTCGTATGACTTTTTAAGAAAGAGTCAGGTTTACAATTATCCTGAGCGCAGACAACAACGAGATCGCCAAGTGGCACAAGAATTGAATTTGACACATATAGAAGAGGAATAACATGACAAAAACCTATCATTTTATCGGAATTAAGGGATCAGGTATGAGCGCACTTGCTCTTATGTTGCATCAAATGGGGCATAAGGTTCAAGGTAGTGATGTAGAGAAATACTACTTTACACAACGTGGGCTTGAACAAGCTGGGATTCAGATTTTACCGTTTGATGAGAAAAATATTACAGCAGATGTTGAATTGATTGCTGGTAATGCTTTTCGTCCAGATAACAATGTGGAAATCGCTTATGCTGATGCCCAGGGCTATACCTACAAACGTTACCATGAATTTCTAGGTGAATTTATGAAAGGTTTTACGAGCCTCGGTGTTGCTGGTGCCCATGGTAAGACCTCAACAACGGGATTATTGGCACATGTTATGCGCAATATCACAGATACTTCCTTCTTGATTGGTGATGGTACTGGTCGCGGTTCGGCAAATGCTCAGTATTTTGTGTTCGAATCCGATGAATACGAACGTCACTTTGCCCCATACCATCCTGAATACAGCATCATTACCAATATTGATTTTGACCATCCAGATTATTTCACTAGTCTAGAGGATGTTTTCAATGCTTTCAATGATTATGCGAAGCAAGTAAAAAAAGCTCTCTTCGTTTTTGGTGAAGATGAGCAACTTCGTCGTATCACGGCAAATGCTCCAATCTACTATTATGGCTTGGAAGACAATAATGATTTTGTTGCTTATGACTTGAAGCCTTCTACAAGTGGTTCACAATTCAAAGTTCGCCATGGTGAAGAAGAGTTGGGAGAATTCCAAATTCCAACCTTTGGTAAGCATAATGTGATGAATGCAACAGCTGTTATTGCTAATCTCTATATTGCTGGATTTGATTTGCAACTGGTTGCAGAACACTTGAAGACATTTGGAGGTGTCAAACGTCGCTTTACGGAGAAAATTGTCAATGATACTGTTATCATTGATGACTTTGCTCACCATCCAACGGAAATCATTGCAACCATTGATGCGGCACGTCAGAAGTATCCTAGCAAGGAGTTGGTAGCCATTTTCCAACCACATACATTCACTCGTACCATTGCGCTTCTCGATGAGTTTGCAGATGCTTTGAATGGAGCAGATGCAGTTTACCTTGCTCAAATTTATGGCTCAGCGCGTGAAACAGACAACGGTCAGGTTAAGGTAGAAGATTTGGCAGCTAAAATCAACAAAAAAGGTGGACTTGTTACAGTTGAAAACACTTCACCACTTTTAGACCATGACAATGCAGTATATGTATTTATGGGAGCTGGTGATATTCAGTCCTATGAATACTCCTTCGAAAGACTCTTGTCAAATCTCACAAATAACGTCCAATAAAAAGAAAGACGGAGGCCTATGGCCCCTGTTTTTCCGCTATATAAGGGAGAAAATTATGGAAATTCGTTTTGCTACTCCTTCGGATTTAGAACAAGTTGTTTTGATTGAAAATGCCAATTTTTCTAAAGAGGAACGGATAGCTGAGTCTGTTCTTGCCATTTATCTGAATGCTTTGAGTAAAACATGTTTAATAATGGAACACGATGGGGAAATAGCAGGATATTTATTATCCTGTCCCTCTGTTTCGAAGACTGTTACAGACGATATTTTTTACTTGACAGAGAGTGACATGCCGACAGGCGGTCACCTAGCTATTGCCAGTCTATCCGTAGCGGATACCTATAAGGGGCAGGGAGTGGGGACTCTTTTGTTGGCAGCCATAAAAGAAGTGGCTTTAGCGGGAGGATTTGAAGGAGTTTCCCTGACCTGTAAGGAGTATTTGATTGGCTACTATGAAATGAACCAGTTTGAAGACTTTGGCCCCTCCTTGTCGCAATTTGGAGGACAAATGTGGAGTGATATGTACTGGAAAGCCTTGTAGAAAGGGAAGTTCTTGCAATTCATAAGCCTTTAAGATATAATGTATAGTAACTGTGTGAAAGGAGTAACAGCGTGACAAAGGATACGAATGAAAAAAACACGCAGTCTTCAAGCTTCCGCGATCAAATTTTACGAGATTTGGAAGAATTGAAGGTGAAACGTTTGGCGGAACAATCAGCGGATGTTCTTGTTGATAAGCGTAACGAAATTATCAACGAGCTCCAGCCTAGTCTTGCCGAAGAAAAAGCCCCCCATAGAGAGACTGAAATTGTAAAAGTAGAAGGTATTGCTTTCCCTGATTCATACTTGCCAGAAGAACAGCAAGAATCAGAAGTGATGACGGAAAGTATTGAAGAGCCAACATCAGAAACTTTGGCTACTCCAGAGACTTTTGAGATTGAAAAAGAAGTCATTTCAAGTCCGGTTCCTCAAGATACGGTGGAGCGGAACTTGGAAGAGCTACGAAACCTTGTAGCTGCTAATACTGTAGAATTTGACGAGGCTCCATCAAGCTCATTGGTTTCCGAACCGGTTGAGCCTGTCCTTTCAGAGAAGTCTTCTTTGGAAGATACATTTTTGGAATTTCCAACGGAAGATGTATCAGCTGTAACGGGTGATACAGAGGTTATCTCGCTGGAAGAAACAATTGTTGCAACGAAGGCAGTAGCTCCAGTTGCAGCGACAGAAGAGCAGGTGCAACCAACACAGTCTAGACGATCATCGTCGCACAGAGCAAACAAGCAACGTCGCAAAAAACAGGATAAAGCCGCTAAACGCATTGTCTCTGTTATCATGTCGATTATTGTAGTGGCGGTTCTAGTGACAGGTCTTACTGGCTATATGTGGGTAAAATCTAGTCTGGAACCAGTTAATGCAAAAGCTACAGAAGCTATTCAGGTAGAGATTCCAGAAGGGTCTTCAACTTTAGAAATTGGTAAAATTTTAGTCGATAACAAGTTGATTAAGAATGCTACTATTTTTAATTACTACTCTAAAATTAAGAGCTATAATAATTTCCAAAGTGGTTTTTATAATTTAAAACAAAATATGTCTGTGGATGACATCGCCAAAGCACTTCAAGAAAGTGGCACTCCGACAGCTCAAAAAGAAGCCGCAGGTAAGATTTTGATTGTCGAAGGATATACACTGACACAAATTGCTCAGGCTATTACAGATAATACCAAGACAGAAGATAAAAATGATAAAACACCATTTACCACAGAACAATTTATGGCTACTGTGACCAACCAAGATTTTATTAATCGAATGGTTGCTACTTATCCAAAATTGTTTGCCAGCTTACCAGCTGCTGATAGTGGAGTTATTTATCAGTTGGAAGGTTACCTCTTCCCAGCGGTTTATGAATACAGCGATGAAACAACTATCGAAGAGCTCGTTGAGCAAATGATTGCCGCGATGGATAATCGTTTACAACCATATTATGAAACGATTGCTGCTAAGAATTTGACTGTAAATGAAGTTCTTACCTTGGCATCTTTGGTTGAAAAAGAAGGTTCGACTGATGAAGATCGTCGAAACATTGCAAGTGTCTTCTTTAACCGCTTGAATGCAGCAATGCCTCTACAATCCAATATTGCAATCTTGTATGCTCAGGGTAAACTTGGTCAAGAAACAACTTTGGCAGAAGATGCAGCGATTGATACATCAATTGAGTCACCATACAACATTTATTGGACACCAGGATTGCTGCCTGGACCAGTGGATAGTCCAAGCCTTTCGGCTATCGAGGCAGTGATTAATGCCAACACGACAGACTATCTTTACTTTGTAGCAGATGTTACAACTGGAAATGTTTACTTTACAAATAATATTGATGAACATAACCAAAACGTTGCTAAGTATGTAAATGCACATCTTAATAATGAGTAAATTCTTACAACAAAATTATGTGGTTTTCCACATAATTTTGTTTTCATGAAAAATAAAAGAAAAGAAAAGGAAAGACAAATGGCAGAAAAAACATATCCAATGACCTTGGAAGAAAAGGAAAAATTAGAAAAAGAACTAGAGGAACTAAAGCTAGTTCGTCGACCAGAAATTGTTGAACGTATTAAAATTGCTCGTTCTTACGGAGACCTTTCAGAAAACTCTGAGTACGAAGCAGCTAAAGATGAACAGGCTTTTGTTGAAGGTCAAATCTCAACAATCGAAACAAAAATTCGTTATGCTGAAATCGTAAACAGTGATGCAGTTGCTGCAGATGAAGTGGCAATTGGTAAGACTGTGACTGTTCAAGAAGTTGGTGAGACTGAGGAAGAAGTCTATCATATCGTTGGTGCTGCAGGTGCAGATGCCTTTGCAAACAAGATTTCAAACGAAAGCCCAATTGGCCATGCTTTGATTGGTAAAAAAACAGGAGATGTTGCAACAATTGAAACACCTGCTGGTAGCTATGATGTAAAAATCTTGAAGGTTGAAAAAACGAAATAAGGTGTGGAGAGAGTCGAAAGATTCTCTCTTTTTGTATAGTCGTTTAGTAGGCTCTTTTATTCCTTCGACGAGCACTGAGGCGAACAGAGTTCGATTCAGCTCAACAACTTAAAAAGAAAAATTGTTGACGAACTCTTCTATGAATGGTTGAGCTCTTTCCCACTCCCTATTTCCAACCTCCAACTATTTCCCAGATAGTTGAAGCAAGTTCAAAAAGTAAACTAAACATACTTTATAAGAAAACAACCATCTGAAACAGATGGTTGTGATTTTTTATCTAGAACGTTGTTTACCGGCGTTACGGTTTGATTTCTTAGAAGTTTTTTCTTCGATGATAGCGGATGCTTTAGGAGTTACATCCTTGATAGTTGATTTATATGGTTTTGGAGGATTATTTTTAAATTCTTCTTCAACCTTAGCACGGATACGTGGTTTCAAGATGAAGTTTGTAAGAGCTTGTTGAACAAGACCGATAAATCCACCGACTACCCAGTAGAGGGTAACGCCAGCAGGTGAAGACCAAGAGAACATAACAATCATCAATGGGTTCATGATTGCCACAGCTCTCATTTGTTTCTTCTGTTCTTCGTCCATACCGACTTGCATCAGAAGTGATTGAGCGTAGTAGAGGATACCAGCAATAGCTGTTAGAATGAGACTTGCAGAACCGAGATCAATGCCAAGGAAGGTTGCTTCTGAGATTCCTTCCGTGTAACGAGCTGCATAGAAGAGCGCCGTAAAGAATGGCATTTGAATCAAGATAGGAAGGCAGCCCATTCCACCAAATACGCTGACACCATATTGTTTTTGAGCAGCAAAGTATTCCTGTTGGGCAGCCAATTGCTCTTCTTGGGAACTTGCATTTTTCATGCGTTCTTGGATTGGACCTAAAATTGGTTTGAGGTAATTCATTTTCTCAGACTGATAGGTTGATTTCCAAGATTGGTAAATACCTAGTGGCATGATGAAGAGACGAACAATCAATGTCACGATAATGATAGCAACACCGAAACCGAGTCCTTGGTTTTCCGCGAAGAATTTAATCAGGTTTCCCATTGGGGCAACAAGGAAGTTGTAGACCCAACCTTCACCAGTAGGAACACCGTTCTTTGTCTGCACACATCCTGATAGAAATACTAGCGTAGACAGGGCTAGACCTGTTAATAAAATTCGTTTATTCTTTTTCAAAATGATACATTCCTTTTTTTACAAGATACATTCTATTTTACTTTTTTTGTTCAAAATATACAAGTTTTATCTATAAGCCACCTGAAAATCCTTATAGTCTTCGAAGTTGGCTAGGGTGACATCGAGATAGGTGACTTTGGCCATACGAGAAGGCCCTTTCCGAATTTCATGGATAAAATGGCTGAGCTTCTCAGCATTATCTGACTGAGCTAAAATGGTGACAGTTCCATCATCATTATTCCAAACTCTGCCGTAGATGTCTCCTATTTCCACAGCTAAAAATTGAACAGACCAACGAAAGCCGACTCCTTGCACACGACCAGATGCAATCATTTTTACCTTTCGCATAAGTTTCTCCTTTTGACAAGACATTTACTTTATTATATCATGGTTGGGTAAGACTGTTCAAAAATCAAGATAATTGATTTAGCCGTTGGAAAATTGAAGTTGCTGAGCAGTAAAAGAAAAAGGGGCATTCATGGAGATCATTCGCTCAAAGGCCAATCATTTGGTCAAGCAGGTTAAGAAATTACAACAGAAAAAATACCGTACTTCTTCTTATTTGATTGAAGGTTGGCATTTGTTGGAGGAGGCTTTGGCAGCCAAAGTACCTATTGAACATATTTTGGTATCAGAAGAATATGTTCATCGGGTTGCTGGCTTATCCAATGTAACAGTTGTCAGTTCAGATATTATGCAGGATTTGGCAGACTCACGGACACCGCAAGGGGTAGTAGCTCAACTGTCTTTACCAAATCAGACCTTACCTGATGTCTTAACAGGAAAATTTTTGGTTCTGGAGGATGTGCAGGACCCTGGAAATGTTGGTACCATGATTCGTACAGCTGATGCAGCTGGTTTTGATGGAGTATTTCTATCGGATAAGTCGGCAGATATTTACAATATGAAAGTTCTGCGTTCCATGCAAGGGAGTCATTTCCACTTGCCAGTTTATCGAATGCCGATGACTGCTATTTTTTCTGCTTTAAAAAGCAATCAGATACAAATCTTGGCAACAACCCTCTCTAGTCAGTCGGTTGACTATAAGGAAGTTACGCCAAATCCGAGTTTTGCCTTGGTCATGGGAAATGAAGGTCAAGGAATTTCAACTTTTGTAGCCGATGAGGCGGATCAACTTGTCCATATTACCATGCCAGGGCAGGCGGAAAGCCTCAATGTGGCGATTGCAGCAGGAATTTTATTGTTTAGCTTTATTTAAGCCAAGTGTACTATAGTGTGGTATAATATTCCAACGAGGTTAACGAATGGTTGCATATAAACAAGATAAAGAATACATGCATTACGTGGGGCACTTGATTGCCACACCCAAGGTGCAAAAATTGGGGAAAATCCCTCATCATTATTACTCCACGCGCTTGGAACATTCCATCAATGTCTCTTATACAAGCTATAAGATTGCGAAAAAATTTGGTTGGGATGCCAAGTCAACAGCTCGTGGTGGTCTATTGCATGATTTATTCTTCTATGATTGGAGAGACACCAAATTCAACAAGAGCCATGCTTGGGTTCATCCACGAATTGCTAAACGCAATGCTCAGAAACTCATTCAACTCAATAAACTAGAAGAAGACATCATTGTGAAGCATATGTTTGGTGCGACAATCGCTCCTCCTCGCTACAAGGAATCTTGGATTGTGACATGTGTGGATAAGTATTGGGCTGTGAGAGAGTGGAGTCTGCCCTTACAACACAAGTGGAAAAATCGTAAGGTCTTTCGTTTTCAATAAAATGATTTAAAGGAGAATAGTATGAATAACGATTCATTTATTATTAATCAGGTGGATAATACCGCCCTCAACCGTTTCTTCGGTAAAATTTATGGTGTGGTTGCCATGGGAATTGGTCTGTCAGCTCTAGTTTCTTTCTTGGCTGTGACCGTCTTTCAATCTTTATTGCTTAGTCTGCTGAGTGCAGGTTCCATCATCATGATGCTGATTATGATTGGTCAGATTGCCTTGGTTGTTTCTGCTTCAGCAATGGCAGCTAAAAATAGTCCAATGGCTCTACCAATGTTTCTTGCCTACTCAGTAACAAATGGGATTACCATCAGCATGATTTTGATGTTCTATACTAGCGAAACAGTTGTGCTCGCCTTCGTGTCAGCGGCTCTCATGTTTGCTATCATGGCTGTAATTGGGATGACAACGAAGAAAGATCTTTCTGGTATGGCCCAGGCATTGCGTGCAGCTCTATGGGGAATTATTATTGCAAGTGTTATTAATATCTTCCTTCGTAGCTCAGGTCTAAGCTTTATGATGTCTATCATTTCTGTTTTGGTATTCTCAGGTTTGATTGCTTATGATAACCAACGTATCCGCAATGTTTTCGAACAAACTGGTGGTAATGTTGGCCAAGGTTGGGTCGTATCCATGGCGCTTCAGCTCTATCTTGACTTCATCAACCTCTTCCTCAACTTACTCCGTATCTTTGGTGGTTTGAGTAGAGACTAATTATGACATATAAAAAAGAGGGGCGCCCTCTTTTTTTATATGTCGTTTGTTATGCTAGAGCTCCCATTGGATCCCATGGGGCAAGGACTTGTGGTTGAGCTTGATAAGCTGCTAGTTCTTCTGGTGTGAGGAATTCTTTTCGGACAACAATCTGATAAGTATACTCGTCCATCCAGCTATCTGATGCGACGAAGTATCCCTTGTCACCAACCTTGTCACCCCAAGAGTTTTCTACTTTCCATTTGAGAGGTTGCTCATTATCGTCTAAATCAACACCAGTTAAGACCATAGCGTGGGTCATCAAACTTTCGGAGTAGTCTAATCTTCCGGCCTTGTCTTGATGGAAATGGATACCCAGACCTGAAGAGAAGTCGTAGGTGTTGGTTGCCATAATACCAGTTTGACGGTTGCTACTTTGACCGACATCGGAACCAAACCAAACGGACTCACCAGCTTTGAGTTGGGCAATAGCCAGTTCTTTAAACCGGTTCATTTCTACATTGAGGTAGCGGACAGCAGGGGCACCAACAACGTTCCCCAACAATTCGACTGTATAAGATTTATTGTAGGGTTTGTCAGTTGTAGGAGCATTGATAATGGAGACATAGTCAGATAGTTTCAAACCAACGTATTTCTCGTAGAATGCCTGAGGTGTTACATTTGTATCACGGTGATAGACATTGTTTTTATCTCTATATGCAAAATCAAAGCTGCGTGGAGGGAGTCCAAGGTTGACGGCTAGGAAGTTAAAGATTTCTTGAAGTAAGTTTTCTTTTTGTACTTGAACTTCTTCCGAGGAAGCTCCTTTGGCAAGGAGGTCTCGCAAGATTTGTGCATCTTGACGGAGCAATTTGTTAAGGTACTGATTAAGTTCACGGCTGGCACTGGATGAGATAGATTCTGGATAGACGGATTTCGGTACCACACCATATTTTTCAAATAGAGCAACAACCATATCCCATTGACCGCCATCTTGTTGCGGGGTATCCAATAAGAATTTTACCTTACGGCTACCAATTTCTTGGTCAGCTGTGGCAATGATTTGTTCGAGGAACCAGTTGGACTTTTCATATTTATCCCAAAAGAAGGTATGGGCCTGTGATAGCTCAAAATTTTCCAGTTTGAAGTCAGAGATGAGCTTGTGGCGGAAGGTATTCAATGCAGCAAACATCCAGCAACGTCCAGAAGCCTTTTGGTTTGAAACAGCGTCCTTGGTCAAGTCGATTGAAAAGACATAGTCATTGTCGATGGCGCTTTGGCGTGTTTCTAAGGATTTCAAAAGTCCGTTGTGGCTCACGGCATTTTCGGTTGCCTGTAGGCTTGGATTAGCTAGATAGTTGGCATACAAGCGTTCTGTAAAATCAAAATCTAATGTTGACATATATTACTCCTTTTTTAATGATATTCACATTATAGCGCTCATAATTTATTTTGCAAGTTTTAGATGGGAGAGTGATGACACTTGTAAAAACGTATACGAGCATTCAGAGCGGGCAAGAGTCTTTTGAATTGTGACAATCTCATCAGTATTATTAGCCATTTCATAGACGTTTACTATCGAATCGCATGTTTCTAGGGCAGATTATCATATTGGACTTTTTATACTAAAAAGCCAATATAAAAACACCTAGAAACATAAAACGTAAGGTTTCTAGGTGTCTAATAATTGCTGATTTGCCATAAAATGATCAAATGATACGAGATTGAGGGAACTAGCCCGTCTGATATGGAGATGGCAGAAAGTTAGGAAACAAAGTAGGACGTATACGAGATGAAATGTATAATTATTTGACAAAATACTATATTTTTTGTATATTAATACTAAAGATGTGGTAAATTAAAAACAATTATCAACAAAAGCAATAGGAGAATAAAGAGACTTCTATCTTTGTTTGTTTTGGGATGGTAATTGAAGAAAAGTAGCATGTATGTAGCTTCGGGTAGGGATACATACTTTAGAAAGGTTGCTGATAGAATCAATAGTAATACAATGATGTAAAAAATAGTCTCACTTTTCATAAGCTCACCTTGTTTCATTTTTTTAGGTATTTTTATAACATATTAGCATATAATACGACTCTTGTAAAGAGTAAGGAAAGGATGAATTCTATGGTTGCTTCAAGAAACGTAATTAAGATTTTATTTAGTGTAATTTGTTTAATGTTTTGTTTAGGAAATACAGTTTTTGCCGATACCCCATCTGAAGTGGTTAACGTCGTTGAGAGTTCAGCGGTATTTAATTTGTATCCGAATATTGATAGGGAGAATAAGAAGATTCTAGAGATTACAGATAATCAAGGAAATGTGGTGAAGTATATATTTCAATATTCAGTGGATACACCGTATTCTGAAGAAATAACCTCTCGAATATCAGGGAGAGATATTACTATGAATTTATCAGTTTCTATCTCTTCTCTTTTACTGATTGGCTTTGACGTGCAAACGAATACCATTGAGACTATATTGGTTGACTACTCACTCTTGGAAAGAGAAGGGACAGTTACAATTATAAACCTAGATACTAATGCCTCTGTTAAGCTAGCGGTAGAAGAGATTTCACCAGAATTGGTGGAACTTTGGGAAGAAATGAGTTTCAATAAATCGTCTTTAGTGATAGAAACTGAGGAAGAAATAAGGGCACAGATGAGAGAAAGAAGTGTCGGTAGACCGTGTATGTATTGGGTTTGTACAAAGCATAAAGAGGGGGGAGGAAAATGGCATGAAGGTTGTTCACAGATTGGTGGCTTTGTATGTCAGCTAGTAGGGAAAAAGCTATCCTATGTTGGTAACATTGTTTGTTCCGGAGCTGTTCTGGTTGGATGTTATATCCCTTCATATAGGGTATGTATGGACGGCTATTGGGAAACACGATTTTGTCCAAATTAATACAGTATAGAAGTGTATAAACTACTTGGTGAGCTTGTGTTTGAATTTGATTTGGTAACAGTCCCCTTAGCAAATAGATTGTTAAATATAGCTTTCTTTGCTTATTTAATTCCCCACTCGTTTGAGTGGGTTTTCATTTTCTGAAAATCAAATTCTATGGTATAATAGGAAAAATATTTGATGAGGTAGCGACATGACCAAGACACCATTTGTTAGTAAAGAAGTTTTAGAAACCATTACGGAACAATTTCCGACACCTTTCCATTTGTATGATGAAAAAGGTATTCGTGAGAAGGCCCGTGCCCTCAATGCGGCTTTTTCATGGAACAAGGGCTTTAAGGAATATTTTGCGGTCAAGGCGACACCGACTCCAGCTATTTTAAAAATTCTACAAGAAGAAGGCTGTGGAGTGGACTGTGCAACGGATGTAGAAGTGTTGATGAGTGAAAAATTGGGCTTTAAGGACATCATGTTCACATCCAATGATACCCAAGCACAAGAATTTGTCTATGCCAGAAAAGTTGGGGCGACCATTAACCTGGATGCCTATGAGCATATTGAGTTTTTGAAAAATGTTGCTGGAATCCCAGAAACGGTCTGCCTCCGTTACAATCCAGGAGGAGTCTTCTCACTTGGAACGGACATTATGGACCACCCAGAAGAGTCTAAATTTGGGATGACCAAGGACCAGTTGATGAAGGGCTACAAGGAATTGAAAGAGCTTGGTGTCAAGGAGTTTGGGATTCATGCCTTTCTGGCTTCAAATACTGTAACCAATGACTACTACCCTGTCTTAGCTCGTCAACTCTTTGAATTGGCCTTGGAAATTCGTGAGGAAACTGGCGTGACCTTGGACTTCATCAACCTATCAGGTGGGATTGGGGTCAACTATCGTCCTGAACAAGAACCAAACGACATTGCGGTTATTGGTGAGGGTGTTCGCAAGGTTTACGAGGAAATTCTCACGCCAGCTGGTATGGGACATGTCAAAATCTTTACGGAATTGGGACGCTTTATGTTGGCTCCACACGGTCACTTGATTACCAAGGTCCTTCACCGTAAGGAAACCTATCGGACCTATATCGGTGTCGATGCATCAGCTGCCAACCTCATGCGTCCAGCCTTCTATGGTGCCTACCACCATATCACCAACATTACCCGCCCAGATGCGCCAATCGAAGTGGTGGATGTGGCTGGTTCCCTCTGTGAAAACAACGACAAGTTCGCAGTCAATCGTGAATTACCACGCGCAGAAGTAGGAGACACCTTGGTCATCCATGACAGTGGTGCCCACGGCTTCTCTATGGGCTACAACTACAATGGTCGTCTGCGTTCTTCAGAAATTCTTTTGCAGGAAGACGGCACAGCGCGGATGATTCGTCGAGCTGAAACTCCTGAGGACTATTTCGCAACTATTTACGGTTTTGAATTTGACAGGTAAGTCTTGGAAAAGACTGCTGAATTTGGTATAATAGATTCATTAAGAGATTGTCGCAGTGCAATTCTGAATGAATTATTTTTAGAAGAGTCAGGAGATTGACAGATGAACATCGGTTTAGCTATTTTATTGATTGTATTGGCCTTTGCAGGTGGTGTAGCCTTGGGTATTTACTTGTCACGCAAACAAGTTGAAAACTATATTGCTGACAAACCAATTTTAGATGAAAATGCTTTGCGTTTGATGATGAGCCAAATGGGTCAAAAACCAAGCGAAGCAAAAGTACAACAAGTACTTCGCCAAATCAAGAGCCAACAAAAAGTGGCAAGCAAGAAAAAATAATCAAACTGGGACTGGGATATTCATTCCCAGATCCCATTTTTTGAGTAGAAAAGAAAGGCTAGTCAGATTTTCTGGCTATTCTCAGTAGTATGGATAATCGACCAATAGGTTTTTTAGATTCAGGTGTGGGGGGATTAACGGTTGCGCGTGAGTTAATGCGCCAACTTCCCCATGAAGAAATCGTTTATATCGGGGACTCGGCACGGGCACCTTATGGACCCCGTCCAGCAGAACAAATCAGAGAATATACGTGGCAGTTGGTCCATTTCCTTTTGACAAAAAATGTTAAAATGATTGTTTTTGCCTGCAATACGGCAACAGCGGTAGCCTGGGAAGAAGTTAAGGAAAAGTTGGATATTCCTGTTTTGGGAGTTATCTTGCCTGGAGCATCGGCAGCTATTAAGGCAACGCAAACTGGTAAGGTTGGTGTTTTAGGAACGGCTATGACCATTCAATCCGATATCTATCGTGAAAAAATTCAGGCCCTTTCTCCAGAAACGCAGGTAGCCAGTCTGGCCTGTCCCAAGTTTGCCCCTCTGGTTGAGTCCAATAGCCACCAATCCAGTCTTGCTAAAAAGGTTGTTTATGAGACACTTCGCCCACTTGTTGGGAAAGTGGATACCTTGGTTTTGGGCTGCACCCATTATCCCCTGCTTCGCCCTATCATTCAGAATGCCATGGGCAAGGATGTCAAGTTGATTGACAGTGGTGCAGAGTGTGCGCGGGATATTTCTGTTTTATTAAATTATTTTCAAATCAATCGCAGCCGTACCGAAAAGGATATTCAGCACCGATTTTACACAACAGCTAGTCCGGCAGCTTTTAAAGAAATTGCTGAAAGCTGGATGGGCATTGATATTCATGTGGAGCATGTAGAACTATGACAGACAAGATATACGAATACAGAGATGAACACAATTGGTTTATCGGAAAAGCCAGCTTTGCCAATCTATTTGGTTCATTTGGTGAAAATGGGAGAGAGCAGGAAATTTACCAGATTGGTCAATTGTTTGACAAACTGATTGCAGGTAATTATGATGATGAGAACTTTAACCAGTGTGTCAAAATTGAAGTGATTAAACTTCAGTCGGACTTTGCCCTCTTCCAATTTGCCTGTGGTATTTTGAATGAGTTAAACAATCGTCAGTTCAAGGTTCTCCAACACCAAGGAGCTATTCTGGTAACAGAGAACGACAAACTTCTCTTAGTCCATCTGCCCCAAGCAGGAGTTAGCACGGCAGATTTCTTCGGTCAAGACAAGGGATTGGCAAGCGTAGGAGATACCATCTTAATTGCTACAAAAAATGAAGGTAAGACCAAGGAATTCCGTAAGTTTTTTGAGCGTTTTGGCTACCAGGTCGAGAACCTCAACAACTATCCTGACCTGCCAGATGTAGCAGAAACAGGGATGACTTTTGAGGAAAATGCACGGCTCAAGGCTGAAACCATAGCAGAGCTGACAGGCAAGATGGTCTTGGCAGATGATTCTGGTTTGAAGGTTGATGCACTTGGCGGACTGCCAGGAGTTTGGTCTGCACGTTTTTCAGGTCCAGATGCCACAGATGAGCTCAATAATGCCAAGCTCTTGCATGAGTTAGCTATGGTCTTTGACCTGAAAGATCGTTCGGCACAATTCCATTGTACTCTGGTCATGGCTGCTCCAAATCGTGATAGTTTGGTTGTCGAAGCTGACTGGGAAGGTTTTATCGGTATGGACCTCCGTGGGGAAAATGGTTTTGGTTATGACCCGCTCTTCCTCGTCGGTGAAACAGGCAAGACCTCGGCAGAGTTGACCTTAGAAGAAAAAAATCAGATTTCCCACCGTGCACAAGCACTAGAAAAATTAGTGGAGGCATTTCCAGTATGGCAAGAGCAAGCAAAACAATCCTAGTCATGAGTGATTCTCATGGGGATAGACAGATTGTAGAAGAGATTAAAAAACACTATCTTGGCAAGGTTGATGCTATTTTCCACAATGGTGATTCGGAGCTGGACAGTCAAGATAGTCTTTGGGAAGGTATTCAAGTGGTTAATGGCAACTGCGACTATTTTGGCGGTTATCCAGACCAGCTCATTACTCAATTGGATGGTGTGACCATTGCCCAGACCCATGGTCATCTCTATGGTATTAACTATGGCTGGCAACGCTTGGATTATTGGGCACAGGAAGTTGATGCGGATATTTGTTTGTATGGGCATCTGCATGTGCCTGATGCCGAAGTGCGTGGCAAGACCCTCTTCCTCAATCCTGGCTCCGTTAGTCAACCACGCGGCTTAATCAGAGAATGTCTCTATGCTCTTGTGACCATCTATGATGATCACTTCCATGTGGATTACTACAATCGACAGCACCAACTTTACCCAGCATTGACAAAGGATATTTCAAGATGATTGCAAGAGAATTTGAAGCCTTTTTGTTGGACCAAGAAGAAACCTTCTTGACACCAGCAGATAAATTGGCTGTTATTATCGATACCCATAATATTGACCATGCAAAACTGTTACTCAGTCACATGACCTATTCACGCGTACCTGTGGTAACAGAAGATGGTCTTTTCTTCGGCACCATTGGCTTGACGGAAATCATTAAATATCAAGCTGAAAATGAACTATCGGATGATGAGTTAAACAGAGATATTTCCTTGATTGTAAAGACAGATGAAGAGACTGTTGGTCTGGATTATGATTTGACAGAAGTGATGCGCAAGCTAGTAGATCAATCTTTCTTACCCGTCCTTGGGGAAAATAGAGAATTTATGGGAATCATTACCCGCAAATCCATTCTCAAAGCCATTAATGCTCTCTTGCATAATTTCCCCCTAGCATCAAAAGAAGGCAAGAAATGAAGCAGGCGATTGAATCTTTTATCCAGAGCAAAAAGGTCAGTGTCAACAGCCAAAAGTCCTATACCTATGACCTGCAGCAGTTTGTGACAGTAACAAAGGGGGAGATTAGCCAACAGTCTCTTTTGGTCTATCAGCAGTCTCTTCTAGACTTGAAACCTGCTGCTCAGAAAAGAAAAATGTCAGCGGTCAATCAATTTCTCTACTTTCTTTATGAAAATAATCTCCTGGATCGTTTTTATAAATTGCAAACGATGTCAGAACCAGCCAGCGTCAAAAAGAAACTGGAGCGTGAGGATTTAACTCTCCTCTTTCAAGAAAGTCCTTGGCTTGATGGGCAACTGATTGCTCTTTTGATTGCCTTACTAGGGCTGACTCCTAGTGAAATAGCAGAGCTGACTAGTCAGCAGGTCAATTTGGATTTTCAAGTCCTGACAGTTGAGAAGGGAGGAGCCAAGCGGGTGCTCACTCTGCCCAAGGAATTGATACCCTATATGGAGTCCCATCTGTCTGGACGCTATATCTTCGATAAGAAGGGACAGACCTATTCTCGTCAATGGTTTTTTAATCGTCTGACAGAATTTGTCCAGTCCATCGGCAAGCCTGATTGGACAGCCCAAAAATTGCGGGAGCAGTATATTCTAAAACAGGTAGACGAAGGAAAATCCTTGGACCAAATCGCCAAGCAGTTGGGACTAAAAACAAGCATGAGTTTGGAAAAATTTAGATAATGGATATAAAATTAAAAGATTTTGAAGGGCCACTTGATCTCCTGCTACACCTGGTGTCCAAGTATCAAGTAGATATTTACGAGGTTCCGATTACAGAGGTTATTGAGCAATATTTGGCCTACATTGCTACCTTGCAAGCCATGCGTTTAGAGGTAGCGGGAGAATATATGCTCATGGCTAGTCAATTGATGGTCATCAAAAGTCGTCGGTTATTGCCGAAGGTTGTTGAGCAAATTGATCCCGAAGATGATCCTGAAATGGACCTCTTGGACCAGTTGGAAGAATACCGCAAGTTCAAGCTTCTCAGTGAGAAATTAGGGGAGCAACATGATGAAAGGGCCAACTATTTTTCAAAACCCAAATTAGATTTGATTTATGATGATGTACAGTTAGCCAAGGATAAGACCGTCATTGACATTTTCCTAGCTTTTTCTAAAGTAATGGCTGAAAAACAGGCAAGCCTCCGTCAGTCTCATGCGACCATTGCCCGTGATGAATATAAAATCGAAGACATGATGGACTTTGTTCGCAGTCGTTTCGAGACTGGTCCACGCCTTGAACTCCGTCAGCTTTTTCAAGAAAGTCAAGATGTCAATGAAATGATTACGATTTTCCTTGCGACTTTAGAATTGGTCAAGGTTCATGAAATCGTCTTGGAGCAGACAGAGACTTTTGGAGATATTTATCTAGTAAGGAGTGAAGATGAATCGCTTAGCTGAAATCGAAGTCCTGCTTTTTGTGGCAGGTGAGGATGGCTTGAGTTTGCGTAATTTGGCTGAAATGTTGGAATTGCAGCCCACAGCTGTTAGTCAGCAATTAGAGAAACTCAGTGAAAAATACATGGCCGACCAGGCATCAGGCTTGGCTCTCTTAGAATCCTCCAATCGCTACAAGTTGGTCACTAAAAAAGAGTATGCAAACCTTCTGCGTATCTATGCCAAAACACCGATCAATCAGACCATGTCACGAGCCCTTTTAGAAACCTTATCAATCGTAGCCTACAAGCAACCCATTACTCGGATTGAAGTTGATGATATTCGCGGAGTCAATTCCAGTGGTGCCATCAGTAAATTACAGGCCTTTGACCTCATTCGTGAGAACGGTAAGAAAGAGGTTCTTGGCAGACCAAATCTCTATGTGACAACGGATTATTTCCTGGATTACATGGGAATTAATAGTCTAGAAGAATTGCCTGATGTGTCTGAAATAGATTTGATTCAAGAAGAAACAGAGCTATTCGTAGAAAGAAATGAGTTAGAAAATGAGAATTAATAAATACATTGCCCATGCTGGAGTTGCCAGTCGTCGTAAGGCAGAAGAATTGATAAAACAAGGCCTAGTAACTGTAAATGGTCAAGTTGTCCGTGAGTTGGCAACGACTATTAAGTCTGGTGATATTGTGGAAGTGGAAGGGCAACCAATTTACAATGAAGAGAAGGTTTACTACCTCCTCAATAAACCACGTGGTGTCATTTCTAGTGTGTCAGATGACAAGGGCAGAAAGACGGTTGTGGACTTGTTGCCGACCGTCAAAGAACGGATTTATCCTGTTGGTCGTTTGGACTGGGATACGTCAGGGGTATTGATTTTGACCAATGATGGTGATTTTACGGATGAGATGATTCACCCTCGAAATGAGATTGACAAGGTTTATTTGGCGCGTGTCAAAGGGGTTGCCAACAAGGAAGTTTTGCGTCCTTTGACCCGTGGTGTTGTCATTGATGGCAAAAAGACTAAGCCTGCAGTGTACGAGATTATCAAGGTGGATCCTGTTAAGAACCGCTCAGTTGTAGAATTAACAATCCATGAAGGTCGAAACCACCAGGTTAAGAAGATGTTTGAAGCGGTAGGTCTGCAGGTGGACAAGCTTTCTCGTACTCGCTTTGGTAATCTTGACTTGACCGGTCTACGTCCAGGAGAATACCGCAAGCTCAATAAGAAAGACATCAGTAAACTACATACCCTGGCTGTTACTAAGCCAGTTAAAAAATAATGACTAGACTCTTGATCGGCTTGGTCCGATTCTATCAGAAATTTATTTCCCCCCTTTTTCCGCCCTCTTGTCGCTACCGTCCAACTTGTTCCACTTATATGATCGAGGCCTTACAAAAATATGGACTCAAGGGCTTTTTGATGGGGTTGGCTCGAATTGGTCGCTGTCATCCCTTTGTGGAAGGTGGGGAAGATCCTGTGCCGGACAGGTTTAGTTTGAAAAGAAATAAGCAGAAGTAGGGCAGCCTACTTTTTGTTTTGTATAAATATAGGTTTTTAGGTTGCCTTTAGTACTCTCTCAAAAGGTTTGGGGAACCTTTTAAGGCTGGAGATAGGGCAAAGCAAGTTTGCCTCAATATTAACAGTCCACTGGACTGTTAAAGCCAATCAATCACTGCGCTCAGATGTTGACACGAACGCTGAGAAGCGAGGTTGGTCTTTTTGCCCATCCTCCGCTCATCGATGGAATCAAAGATAAACCAAATGATTCTCCATTTTGTTACAGACAAGACTATACTTATCCGAGTTCATTGAGTATTGGGCTTAGTGGACTATCATAAAAAATGAAGAAGCAGTAGTGGCTGAAGAGGTACTCTTTTTTACCTCTATTCGCTGCTATTTTTAGTTAAAATGGAAAAAAGTGAGAATACTCAAAGGCGAATATTGTTGGTAAGATAGTTGCATATTTATGCTAAATCGTGCTATACTATTCAAAATAAATAAATGGGGTAGGGATATGAAAAGAATGAAAAACATCGCTTTAACTGGTATCGGTCTGCTTTCTATTGCAACGTTAACAGCTTGCCAAACTAAAGAAAAGACGAGTGATGTTGCTCTGACATTTAAATCAGAAGTGACACACGAAGGACAAACTATTGAAGGCGGAAGTCTCAAATATGCCTTGGTAGCTTCGGCGCCTTCGACCGGTATCTTAATTGATGAATTATCGCAGACGGCGGTAGACTCAACCTTTGCAGGCATGGTTGATATTTCTATGTTTGGATATGATTCAGCTCGTACGTTAGACGATTCAGGCCTTGCTAAGGCAGAGTTTGATGTAGACGCAAAGACAGTTACCGTTAGTTTGACAGGCAAGGACTATAAGTGGTCTGATGGGGAAGCCTTCACCATCGATGATTATATTTTCACAATCGAACAACTAGCTAGTCCAGACTATACAGGGGTTCGTGCAGATACTACCTATACAAATATCATTGGCTTTGAAGAATTTCAGGCTGGAACAGCAAGTGAAATTTCAGGTGTTAAGAAGGTTGATGACTATACGGTAGTCCTCTCAGTGAAAGACATGTCTCCATCCATGATGTATGCTGGTGGTGGAGTACCTTATTTAGTCATGCCGAAACACATTTTTAAAGACATTGCAGTCAAAGATTGGGAATCAAGTGAGTATTCTCGTACGGCAAAAGTTGTCGGTATGGGTCCTTATAAGGTCAAGGAAATTGTCAATGGCGAGTCGGTGACCTATGTACCAAATGAGTACTACTTTAAAGGGAAAGTTAAGCTAGATAGTTACAGGATTGATATTGTTTCACCAGATACGATTGTTGCAGAAATGAGAGCAGGCAATTATGATATTGCTGATATGCCAACAGATCAGTACGAATCTTACAAGGACTTATCAAATATTACTTTGCTAGGTAGTCTGGATGGTATTTACAATTATATTGGCTTCAATCTTGGTAAGTACGATGATGCTAGTGGTAAGAATGTGACCAATCCTAATGCTAAGATGAATAATGTTAAATTGCGTCAAGCAATGGGATATGCGTTGGACAATGCGGTGATTGGAGAGAAATTATATAACGGTTTGTATCACCCGACAAACTCACTAATTATCTCTTTCTTTGGAGATGTTCACGATTCAGAACTAGCTGGCTATAGTTATGATCCTGAAAAGGCTAAAAAACTTCTCGATGAGGCAGGATATAAAGACGTAGATGGAGACGGTATGCGTGAAGATGCTGATGGAAAACCGCTTACCATCAGTGTTGCAGCACAGAAATCAACCGAAACGCAAGAAACCATGGTACAGCAATACCTTACATGGTGGAAAGAAATTGGTTTGAATATGGAACTCTATACAGGAAGAACTATTGAGTACAATACTTTCTATGAATCAATTGCTGCCAATGATGAGGGGATTGATGTCTATCTTGCTGCTTGGATTGCCGGCCTAGATCCAGACCCGACATCATTGTGGGGACCTGAAGCGATGTACAACTATACTCGCTTCGTTTCAGATGAAAACACAGCACTTTTAAATAAAATTACCTCTGCTGAGTCATTTGACGAACAAAAAAATATTGAAAACTACAAAGCTTGGCAAGAATATGCCTTCGAACAAGCCTTTGCAATTCCAACCTTTGAACGTGAAAGTATTACTGCCGTTAATAAACGCGTTAAATATTACGACGTTTATATCGGTTCGGACAGTAAATTAAGCCATGAAAATCTTGAGTTGACTGCGGAAAAAGGGATTGCAGCAGAATAAATGTAAGAAAGGGGAGTTTATTTGCTCTCCTTTTTCATTTTCTATGAAAATTTGAAAAAAATGGGGCAAAACTCTTGATTTTCAGCCTTCTTTAAGCTACAATAGTATCACGATTTCATTGATTTAACTCAAACCTGTTGTGAGTTAAGTGAATGAATCATCATTCACCATGCTGTTTGCTGAGCTTGACTCCGGGCAGTGTGGCTATTTTTTTGTCTTTCTTGCCATAGGAGACAGTCGAGTCTTTTTACTCAATGAAAATCAAAAAAAGAAACTAGACAACAAGCAGCAGACTGTATTGGTATACGGTAAAATGCAGCTGACATGGTTTGGATTTGATTTTCGAAGGGTATTCGTGTTTAGTGAAATGTCACCAGAGAGGTCCTTATGAATATTGAAACATTAGAGTATATAGAAGAAACAGCCAAAAACCACATTGTCTTATTTGAACCACAGATTCCACAGAATACAGGCAATATTGCTCGAACTTGTGCTGCAACCAATAGTCCTCTCCATATCATTAAGCCTATGGGATTTCCAATTGATGACCGTAAGATGAAACGTGCAGGACTAGATTATTGGGATAAGTTAGATGTTCGCTTCTATGACAATTTAGCAGAATTTATGGATTATGCCAGCAAACAAGGACGTGTTCACTTAGTATCTAAATTTGCTGATAAAACCTATTCGGATGAAGACTATAATGATGGGAACATTCATTATTTCTTATTTGGCCGTGAAGATAAGGGCTTGCCAGAAGATTTTATGCGTGAACATCCAGAGAAGGCTATCCGTATTCCAATGAATGATGAACATGTGCGTAGTCTTAATGTCTCTAATACAGCGTGTATGATTGTATATGAGGCTCTTCGGCAGCAACAGTTCGTTGGTCTAGATTTGGTTCACACCTATGATGGGGACAAGTTAAAATAGTGAAAACTTACCAAGCTCTTGCAAATGCAAGGCTTTTTTGGTATGATGAAATAGTCTTCAGGGCAGGGTGAGATTCCCGACCGGCAGTGATTTTTTGATTCTTGATTTTCTTTTTCTCTCATTCGTCGTTGACCAGGCTTGCCTAACTCCAGTTATGCCTTCGCCTTGTCGCCTAGACTGATAGAAAAATCTTAAGCAACACTCAAAAAAGTGTTTTTGTTTCATTTTAGGACTAGGCAAGGAGGTGCAGACTATACTAAGGGTATGTCAAGCCGACTTAACGAAGCCATAAAATAGAAAGAAAGACACGTACAGTCTGCGAGCGAAAGCTGATGTGGTGCAATTCCACAACCGACAGTAAAGTCTGGATGGGAGAAGACGAGGTGGAGGCTTTTTGCCTGCTCTTCCACGCTTCTTCAATTTTCAAAAATTGGAGGAACCTTATGACAAACACACGCAAAATGACGATTATCGCCATTCTCTCAGCAGTATCCTTTCTGCTCATGTATTTGAAATTTCCGCTGATTCCAACAGCCAGTTTCCTGGAAGTGGATTTTTCTCTTGTACCGATTTTATTTGGTCTGCTTGTTCTAGATATGAAGTCTAGTTTTGCTATCCTTTTGGTACGAACTTTTCTCAAACTGATTTTAAATAATCAGGGACCATCGACAATTATTGGCTTACCGATGAATATTGCAGCTATGTCAGTTTTCATTTTAGCAGTAGCTTATTTCTGGAAAAATGACCAAGCGATAAAAAATTATTTAAAAGCAGCCGCTATTGCGACGCTTGGTTCGACAGCAGTGATGCTGGTATTAAATTACGTTTATGCGGTGCCTGTTTATGCAGCCTTTGCAAATTTTGATATTAAAGAAATCTTGGGTCTGACTAACTATCTTTTGATGATGGTACTTCCTTTTAATCTTTTACAAGGGATTGTGCTTTCAGCAATATTTTATATCTGTTACAAAGCAGCCCAACCTATTTTAAAGAAAGTTTAACCTTTATAAGGTAAACTATACTGTATGAAGAATAAACAAATCCATTTACGAAACGCATCTTTTTTTGCTCTAGCCTTTGTGATATTGGGCTATGTAGTAAAATTTTATCCTAGTACTCTAGCAGGTTTTGACTCAACTGTCCAGTCTGCCATTCGTGGAAATTTACCAAGTGGAGCCAGTCAATTTTGGACCTCTATTACTGTTTTAGGAAATACGGTTATTATTTTAGCTATTACCATGATTCTAGCTACTATCTTTTACTACTATAAAAAATGGAAGATAGAAGCTTATTTCCTACTTGCTAGTTTTGCGGCGATGGGTGTGGCATCCACAGCCCTGAAATATGTCTACCAACGTCCGCGTCCAAGTATTGAATGGTTGATTGATACCATCGGTTACTCATTTCCTAGCTGGCATACTGCATCAACTATGATGATTGCAGGAGCAGTTGTTATTATTGTTCACCAGAGGATGAAGAAAGGCATAGCTAGACTTGTGCTACAAGCCGTGTTGATTCTACTTGCTGTCCTGGTAGCTGTATCCCGTATCTATATTGGGGTTCACTACCCGACAGATATTATCGGCGGTTGGCTACTTGCCGTCACTCTTTTACAAATGATGTATCCATTTTACGATCAGAAACGCTTTGAATGGCGTTTCCAAAGTAAGCAAAAATAGTCAATTTGACACCAACTCCTACTGTAAAAGGTAGGAGTTTTAACTTGTCATCTTCGCTTTTCCGTCCTTTGTAGAAGTGGCTTATTTCACAAGATTTATTGAGGCTGAGCTCAGGCACAGCGCCATTTCTTAGAGTTCGCGCTGGATTTATCGGAAAATCGTACAAAAATCCTCCGAGAAATTCTCAGAGGATGATGATGTATAAATCTAGTTTTTGATTGGGCCATCAGTAACGGCTTCAACAGCATTTTTTATCGTTTGGGCGAAGACTTCGCCTCCATTACTTTCAAGATTGAAATGAACAAGGTCGGTATTGTACCAAATTGGTGGATTATCCTTTGCAGCTTGATACCAGTCTGCAATGGAAATGTAATCATATTTTTCAGCCAATTCTTTCTCGTATTGACCAGTTTGATAAGAAATGGATTCGCTCGGAGTGAAGTTTCCATCGTAAGGAGTGACAAAAATAAGGCGCCGTCCTTTAGGAAAATCTTTGACTAGCTGGTCTAGTAGTTCCTGATAATTATCCGTAGTATTTGTACCTAGGGCTACAACTACAGTCTCTTTCAAGCTATTATTTTGCTTATAAAGATTTATCAATTTAGCAATTTCAGAGAGATTTCGACTGACAGTTCCATCGATCTGTGCATCTGGTAGCGCGGTCTGTATGGCAGAACTAGCGCGAACAGTAACAGAATCGCCAAAGATGATAACTCCTTTTTGAATTTCAAAACTAGTAGCTTTAGCGTTTTCAGCGGCAGATCGTGTTGTATTTAGTTGGGTCTGAGCTTGATAAAGATTGCTAACCATGCTCTCTTGTTCAAAACTTCCTAATTTTGGTGCAAACAGGCAGATACCTAAGCCAACTATGGTCAAGCAAGCAAAGCTACCAAGAAGCCATTTTTTATATGGTTCCAAATCTATGGCTAATCCAAACAAGCTCCCTACTTTTCCAGCAATATATGGTTCTAGAATATAGAAGGAAATAGTTGATAGGATAGTAGAAAAAACAAAGGATAATCCCGCAGCGATAGTGGCATTTGTCAGTTGTGTAAAGATAATGAGTAAGGGCCAATGGAAGAGGTAGATACCATAAGAAATACTTGCAAAGAAGAGGATAATTGCAGGTTCTTTGACATCTTCGGTTTTCTCGTGAAGTACCCGAGCAGCAAAAATCATAGTTGCTGTAGCTAAACTGGATAGAAGAAAACCAATTAGATAGGTCCAGATGGAGCTGAATTGAAGAGTAAAGAGAAGAAGAAGTTCTACTCCTAGTCCTCCAAGAAACAGACCTATAGCTTGTTTGATAGTCAATGTATTCACTTGTTGCTGGAAGGCAGTTGTTGTATTTCCGATACCAGCGATGGTTGCGAGAATACTACCGAGGAAAAATGGGAAGGTATGTGTGAAGCTCGAGTAGTAAATGGTTGAGAAATTATCCACAAAGAAACTTGAGATAGACATTGCTAAAAAACTTAGCGAGAAGAGGCTTATAGATGTTAGAAAAATTGATCCACGTAGTTGCCCCACACTTTTTGAGATGCGAGTCAGATACCAAACTAAACCAGCCCAGACAAGGTAATACTGAACTTCTATGGCTAGTGTCCAAGTATGCACAAATAGATGAGGTGAAAATTGATTCTCGTAACTACCACCTGATAGAATTTCAAAGAAGTTTGTCATGAATCCGAGCGCAGCGGCTATCTGATTGCCGATATTGGCAATGAAATCATTGCGGACAAGCAGAGCAAGTGGAAGGACCAAAAGAATCGTTAAAACCAGAGGGGGGAGAATCCGATAGAACCTTCTTCTGAAAAAGCTGACAATATCTATTTTTTTATGTTTTGCAAACTCATCAATCAAAAGGGCGGTTGTCAAATATCCAGACAGGGTAAAGAAGAGGTCAACCCCCACAAAGCCACCTGGGAAATATTTGATAAAGAAATGATAGAGTAGGACAAAGACTAGTCCAATCACACGTATAACGGATAACCATTTAATTTTCATATTGATAAATCCCCTGTTTAAAAGTTCCTTCGTAGGTAGCTTGTCCTTCGGTGGTCAATTTTCCTTTTCCATCGGCATAGCCGTTTTTAAATTGTCCGGTATAAACCCACCCACTTGCAGATGTGTAGGTTCCTTGACCGTGGAAAATTCCATTTGTAAATTGTCCTTCGTAGATATCTCCATTATCAAAGGTCAATTTTCCTTGACCATTCATTTTATTTGCAACCACATAACCGTTGTACTGCAGGGCGCCGTTATTGAAAGTCATGGCTTGCTTGCTGGCAATTCGCCCTGTAAATACAGAGAGGGCACAGATGAGGATGATAATAAGGGAGAGGATTTCAAGTTTTGGACGGGTGAAATGACTTGTTATATCATGCCATTTTATACTAGGTAATTTGAACTCTTTCATCGTTTTACTCTTTCATAGGATTTGACCGACGCTAATCAGTTCTTTCTAGAATACAGTAAGAAATTATCAGTTCAGTCAGAAATAGTTTACCATTTTTTTACAAATATTACAAAAATATTACATAAAAAATCTTATTCTTGGTCAAATGACTGTAACCTGTCCAACCAGCCTTGGCAACCTTTCTTTACCATTTCGTAGGTTTCGTCAAAATCTCCAGTATACCAAGGGTCTGGTACGGATTTTTCTGCGAATTGAAAAATCTTATTTTGAGCATGTGCTGGTGCCATTTTCTGTAAATCTCGGATATTATTGCTGTCCATACCAATGATGACATCAAATTCCTCAAAGTCTGCTTGAGAGATTTGTTGAGAGGTTTTGGTCTGGTCATAGGGAATATTGTGCTTTTGGAAAATTTTCTGAGTTCCAGAGTAGATAGGATTACCATGTTCCCAGTTTGAAGTAGCACGGCTTTCAATATGAAATTGATTTGTCAAATCTTTCATGACAAATTCAGCCATAGGGCTACGACAAATATTTCCAAGACAGACAAAAACGATTTTTTTCATAGATTCTCCTTTCGTGGCATAAGAAAAGAGAGGGCAGACTCGACAGGTAAATGCCTGAGTTCCCCTCTCTTGCATATTTTTGTTCGGGCTACAGGTAAAAGACCAAATTGAGTGTAATGTTCATTATCAAACAGTGCACGAGCAATCCTACCTATATTGAACTCTTTGCTTATTTCTCTTCTTTGTCAAAAGCATTTTTGATGCCGTTAATGGCACCTTCAAGCCCATCTTTTGCATCTTCGACTAGCTCTTTTGCTTTGCCAATTCCTTTCTCAACAAGTCCTTCAACTTCGATTTCCTTGTCGCCGGTCAGCTTACCAATTACCTCTTTTGCAGAGCCAGATAGCTGTTCTAGTTTTGCGTCAAATTTTTCTTCTGACATAAAATCCCTCCTTATATATACAGATGGGGCGATGACTTTCTAAAAAGAAAATCACATACTATTCTTACTTACTAGTCTAACGTATATAAGTTAATATAGCAAGGAATTTGTCTGTCAATAGGTCAGAGGAGGATGAGGGATAATTCTTGCAATTTTTTCTTCTTTTATTTATAATAATTATAAATAAAAGAAAGGGTGATATATGATGAAACAAAAATATTATCAATCTCCAGCAGAAATTGCGTCTTTCAGCCCGCGTCCATCACTGGCTGATTCTAAGGCTGTTTTGAATCAAGCGGTGGCCGATTTATCAGTAGCCCATTCTATCCTCCATCAAGTTCATTGGTATATGCGTGGTCGTGGCTTTATGATTTGGCATCCAAAGATGGATGAATATATGGAAGAAATTGATGGCTATTTGGATGAGATGAGTGAGCGTTTAATCACCTTAGGTGGGGCACCATTTTCTACCCTTAAAGAGTTTAGTGAAAATAGTCAGCTCAAGGAAGTTCCTGGTGATTACACTGTAACGATTGAAGAGCAATTGGCGCGTGTGGTAGAGGTGTTCCGCTATCTGGCTGCTCTTTTCCAAAAGGGATTTGATGTCAGTGATGAAGAAGGTGACAGCGTAACCAACGACATTTTCAATGTGGCTAAGGCTAGTATTGAAAAACATATTTGGATGCTGCAGGCAGAACTTGGTCAAGCACCTAAGTTGTAAATAGATGAAGGGTCCACAGTAGGACTCTTTTTTGCTGCATTATTTAATTCTCTTCGAAAATTAAGATTATCCGTTGTCAACCTGCCTTAATGAACTCCAGATCTATCTTCGACTTCGTTTCTTAGGCTACTTTTGATTTTCATTGAGTATAATATGACATTTGTCACATGAGTCAATGACAAAGGCTTCTAGTGGGGTTGTTTATGATAGGTTATACTGAATGTGTAAAAGAAATTCAATCCATCATCAGTTAGGAGACGATTATGAAAGCAGTTGTTCAAACAGGTATTTCCTATTTCACTAGAGCCTTTGTGCTTGTCTATGCTTCCTGCATTTTGTTTGGGCAAGGATTGCGACCGCTGACCTACTTGGCTTGGTCCTTGCCAGCAAGTATGATAATCGGAATTGTTGGAGCGGTAATGTGCCAGAAAGGAGACCAAGAATGATTCAGGTTAATCAATTAGAAAAAATCATCAAAGGTCGGACGATTTTGTCCAATATTTCCTTTGAAATCAAGTCTGGGGAATGTGTGGCTTTGATTGGTCCAAACGGGGCAGGAAAGACGACCCTCATGTCTTGTTTGTTGGGGGATAGAAAGGCGACGAAAGGCCAGGTTTTGTTGGACGGTCTGGCTCCACAGGCTCAGTCTAATAAGGAAAAGGTGGCAGTCTTACCACAAGAAAATGCCATTCCGACAGACCTGAAGGTCAAGGAATTGCTCCGTTTTTTCCAAGCCATCTACAAGGATAGTCTGACAGATGTGGAAATTGACAGCCTGCTCCGCTTTTCCCCAGAGCAAAAAAATCAGCTGGCAGGCAAGCTATCGGGTGGTCAGAAGCGGCTCTTGGCTTTCGTCATCTGCTTGATTGGCAAGCCCAAGTTGCTCTTCTTAGACGAGCCGACGGCGGGCATGGATACATCGACCCGTCAGCGTTTTTGGGAGATTGTCCATGAACTTAAGGCTCAGGGTGTGACCATTTTTTATACCAGCCACTATATCGAGGAAGTGGAGCATACGGCGGAGCGGATTTTGGTCTTGCACCAGGGGCGGCTACTAAGAGATACCACGCCGTTTGCCATGCGGAGTGAGGAGCAGGAAAAAGAAGTGACTTTGCCGATTACCTTTGCGGCGGTGGTGGAGAGCTTGGCTGAAATCAATGAAATCAGCTATAAACAAGATACGGTCAGCTTCAAGACCCGAGCTATTGAGCAGGTTTGGGCGAGTTTGCAGGAGGCAGGTTGTCGGATTTCAGACCTAGAGGTTCAGAACAAAACCCTGCTTAATAGCCTATTTGACAAGACAAGGGAGGAAGAATCATGAAAGCATTGCTGCAAGTGGAAAGCATTAAATTATCCAGAAGTTTGGGAGTTTTTCTCCTATCTATCGGCATGCCTGTCATCTTTTTCCTGATTTTCTCATCGACGGTCCAGTTTGATGATGCGACCATGCAAAAGGCCTTCATCCAGTCCTACATGCTGACCATGACAGGCTTTTCCATGTCGGGCTTTGCCCTTTTCACCTTTCCCACGATGCTGGCAGAGGACAGAAAGAATAGCTGGTTGACCTTTATCCAGCATTCGCCCTTGCCAATCTGGCAATACTATCTTTCCAAACTCGTGCGGGTTTTGCTCTGCTTTGTGTCTTCTATTGCCATTGTCTTTGCGGTGGGTGGCTTAGTTAAGGGTGTAGAGATGACAGCTCAAGAATGGGTAATTTCGGCTCTCTTACTTTTAGTAACCTCTATCGTATTTTTAGCCATTGGCTTGCTCTTGGTGCAAATCCAGTCTGAACAGGCCATGTCGGTTGTGGCAAACTTGCTCTACTTTGTTCTGGCCATCATGGGTGGCTCCTGGATGCCTGTTTCCCTCTTTCCAGACTGGGTGCAGCGGATTTGCAAACTCCTGCCCAGCTACCATGCCAACCAGCTGGTGACCACCTATGCTCAAGAGGGAGATTTTCTCTGGAAATCCTTGCTAATTGTCCTAGGCTATGCGATAATCTTCTTAGGAATTGCTCTGATACTGAATAGAAAATCGGAGCAGCAGTGAGGTAACAGATGATATTTGAAAAAAGAAAGGTACCACTCATGTTCTTCGTGGGCATGGTCTTTCTCTATTTTCCTTTTTACTATGCCCAGTATAGTCCCAATCCGACGGCAGTTGTCCTAGCGACTATTCTCTTTGCCTTGGTCTATTGCTCCCTCTTTTACACCGACCACAAGCTCTATTCCATGCTGGCTTGGTTTTACCTGATTGGCTATATCGCCGTCATGAGCTTTTGGGGCAATCTGCAATTCTCCCTCTTTATCTTCAACCTGTCCAATATGCTGGGCTGGTATTATAAAGAGAATCGACCGACCTATCGGACGCTGTCCTATGGGATCTTGTTACTGGCCATTATTCTTTGGGCTCTCTTTGGCCCTGTTCCCTTTGAGATGAGAGCTTTTGCACTTGTTATTCACTTTTTCGGCTTGGCCTTGCTGATTTTCAGCTGGATTGAGACCAAGCGGGCAGCCCTTCAGCAACGCCTACAGGAGCAGAATGCGTCCATTAACCTCTTGCTAGCTGAAAACGAACGAAACCGTATTGGTCAGGACTTGCACGACACACTTGGTCATGTCTTTGCCATGCTGTCTGTCAAGGCTGAGCTGGTCCAGACACTTTTAGACCACGACCAGATTGACCAGGCCAAGAAGGAAGTAGCGGAGCTCCAGACCTTAGCCAAGGACTCCATGCAGGAGGTCCGCCAGATTGTCCAGTCCCTCAAGCAGCACACCGTGGTAGAGGAGCTTCAGATTTTGCAGCAGATGTTGGACTTGGCAGGAGTGGATTTGGTCGTCTTGGGTGGGGAAATAGCAGAGCAGCTCAGCTTGTCCGTCCAGAACAAGCTGGCTATGGTGCTGAGAGAGTTGGGCAATAACCTGCTCAAGCACAGTCAGGCTAGCAAATGCCGGTTGGTTTTTGAAAAAGACCAGCAAGAATTGGTTTTGCACTACGAAGACAATGGTGTGGGCTTTGCCCAGTTGACTGGTCAAGAATTGCATACCATAAAGGACAGGTTGGTAACGGTGAAAGGAAGTTTGGAATTTATCTCTCTAGCCAAGCCCACCCGCCTGTCCATCCGAATTCCGTTTGAGGAGGTGGTAGAATGAGAATCTTAGTCGCAGAAGATCAAGCAATGTTACGGGACGCCCTCTGTCAACTCTTGGGTTTTCAAGATGCGGTTGAGGCTGTTTTACAGGCAGAAAATGGCAGTCAGGCCATTGCTCTTTTGGAAAAAGAGCCAGTAGATGTGGTGCTCTTAGATATAGAAATGCCTGAAAAGACGGGCCTAGATGTCTTGGAATGGGTGCGAGAAAAAACCTTGCCTGTCAAGGTTGTCATCATGACCACCTTCAAGCGACCGGGCTATTTCGAGCGGGCGGTCAAGGCAGATGTGGATGCCTACGTACTCAAGGAACGCTCCATCGCAGAGCTCATGCGAACCATTGAAACGGTCTTGGCGGGGCGGAAGGAATATTCGCCAGAGTTGATGGACATTCTCCTAACCCAACGCAGTCCCTTAACCAACTTGGAAAGTCAGCTACTCAAGCTGGTGGCAGAGGGTCTGTCCAATAAGGAAATCGCCAGCCAGCTCCACCTGTCTGACGGGACAGTCCGCAACTACATGACCTCTATCCTGTCCAAACTAGGTGCCGAAAACCGCACCGCCGCTGTTAAGGTGGCACAGGAAAAGGGTTGGTTAGTATAAACGAATGAGATTGGGGAGAACCCAATCTTTTTTGCTGAATGCAGGGAAACAGCACTTGAGTTTTTATATTGAAAATCTTCGGATATTCTGCTAAAATTTACTATATGAAACGACTATATGATGTGCAACAGTTGCTAAAACGCTTTGGTATTATCATCTATATGGGCAATCGTCTCTACGATATTGAAATGATGCAGATAGAATTAAATAGAATCTATCAGGCAGGTGTCTTAGATCGGTTGGAATATATGGAAGCAGAGCTTGTTTTGAGGCGTGAACATCGTTTGGAATTAGAGTATCAGAAATCAAGGGAGAATGAGTGATGGAAACATTTTGGGTATTTTTAGTATTTTTGGCAGTATTGGGAGCCTGGATGGGTTTTAATTACTGGAGATTGCGTCGTGCAGCGACTGTGATTGATAATGCAGAATTTGCAGAAAAGATACACGGAGGTCAGTTGATTGACCTGCGAGACCCGAGTGAGTTTAATCGTAAGCATATCTTAGGCGCGAGAAATATTCCTTACCAGCAATTGCGCCAGTCTACAGCTGCTTTGCGTAAGGACAGACCTGTCTTAATCTATGAGAATGATCGTGGTCAGTTGGTAACGCCTGCAGCTCTTCATCTGAAGAAACAGGGCTTTAACGAAATCTATATTTTAAGCTATGGTCTAAACGGATGGAATGGTAAGGTAAAAACGACTAAGTAGCATTGTCAGTAGGCTAGAGTATTTTCTTATGCAATAAGACGGATAAGGGCAAAAATATGGAAAAGAAATTTGAAAAGTTGTCATTGGCAGAAATTGGCATTATTTCTTTTATGGGACTTATTTTATTGATTAGCTTGGGCGCTAGTTGGTATAAAAATGCTCAAAGCGAAACAAGTGATACAAAGACAGTACAGCAAGTGCCCAATCAGAAAAAAACGGTTGATACATTATTTCAGGATGCTGAGAATGCTGTCATTGTATTAGAAGGAATACATACTGAAGAGAAACTTGCAGAGGCACAATCTGCAGTAAACAAGGTTACAGATGCGACTAAAAAAGCAGCATTACAGAAACGGATTGACCAAGTAAAAGAGCTAGTGGGACAGCAGACAGATGCTCAAACACAGGCTAAGCTAAAAGCGGAGTTGGTCAGGGCGGAAGCAGCCCAAAAAGTAGTTGATGAGAAAAAAGTATCTGAAACAGGGACTAGTCAGTCAACGGACGTTGCTGAAGCTAGTGAGACCTCACAAGAATCCTATGTAGTGCCTAATCAAAATATATATGGAAATCAAAGTGTGAGTTCAACAAGCCAGTATACAAGCAGCGTGGCGTCAACTAGTACAAGTACTTCAGTCCCTCCGACTAGTGAAGGAGCACCTGTGGTAGAAACTCCAACAGTTTCTGAAACCCCGGCGGAAACGACGGATTCAACAACTAGCCTGGTTGAGTCAGTGGAAACAGTTCCAACAGCTGACGAGAGTTCACCGGATAATCCGTAGGCTTTTTTGCTACTGGTTCTTTATGGCGTATTAGCATACTGGAAAAAATAGCTATTTGTATTTCAACACTAATTTTTTCTTGTAACGATCTAGTTTAAATACATACGATAAGAGTGAGGAATTTCGCGTAAAACAGAATTTCCTTGCTTTTTATTTTTATCATTTTATTGAATAGTGTGAGAATGATTTCCTGCTATAGCGGTTGAGAGCGTATTTGGCAGAAGGTTGAAAAGTTGGTGCAAAAAGGAAAGCAGGAAGTGCACTTGGTTTCAGCAACGAGCTTCATTTTTTGCTATAATATACCTTATGAGAATTGTATCGGGAAGCTATGGTGGAAGACCACTGAAAACGTTAGATGGAAAAACAACCAGACCGACATCGGATAAGGTCCGTGGAGCCATGTTCAATATGATTGGTCCCTATTTTGAGGGTGGTAGAGTTCTTGACTTGTACGCCGGCAGTGGTGGTTTATCTATCGAGGCTATATCTCGTGGCATGGAGTCAGCAGTTCTGGTTGAGCGAGATCGACGAGCACAAGCCATTATCCGTGAAAATATTGCAATGACTAAGGAAGCAGATAAATTTCAGCTTCTAGCAATGGAAGCTAGACAGGCTTTGAACAGTGTGGAAGGGCCTTTCGACCTGGTGTTCTTGGACCCTCCTTATGCAGAGCAGGAAATTGAAGATGTGATAACAGAACTTTGTCGCCGTGACTTACTAGCAGATGATGTTATAGTAGTCTGCGAAACGGATAAGGCGGCCTCTCTTCCGGAGGAAATAGCAGAGCTGGGGATATGGAAAGAAAAACTCTACGGAATTAGTAAGGTAACAGTATATGTCAGATAAGATTGGATTGTTTACGGGCTCATTTGACCCCATTACCAATGGACACTTGGACTTAATTGAACGAGCGAGTGGACTATTTGATAAATTATATGTGGGAGTTTTTACCAATCCTAAAAAGGCAGGACTCTTGACAGGTTTGGAGAGAAAAGCCATTTTGGAGAAGCTTTTTGTAGGAATGGAGAATATCGAGGTCGTTCTGTCTGAAAATGAATTGGTAGTCGATGTAGCTAAGCGCTATGGAGTAACACATTTGGTCCGAGGATTGCGTAATGCGACCGATTTGGAATACGAGTCAAGTTTTGATTTTTACAATCGTCAGTTGGCGCCAGATTTGGAAACTATTTATTTAATCGCCAAGCCAGAGCTTAAGTTCGTATCATCCAGCCAGGTTCGAGAATTGCTGTATTTCAAACAGGATATAGGCCCTTATGTTCCAGAAATTGTTAGTGAGGAGATTAGAAAGAATGAAGAAAAATAGGAAGTTAACTTTAATTGCATCTATTGTTTTAGGAACTCTTTTGATTTGGTTTGCCGTTTTTGTTCGTCTGCCTTATTATTTGGAAAGTCCAGGTGGAGCTGCCGATATTCGTCAGGTACTAACGGTGAACAATCAAATAGACCAAGAGGATGGCTCTTACAACTTCACCTATGTATCAGTCCAACAAGCTACAGCTTTACAACTATTCGCGGCTCAGTTTGATCCCTATACGACAGTTCGTTCCTCTGAAGAGATGACAGGAGGGGCCGACAATGAAGAGTATTTTCGTATAGCACAGTTTTACATGGAGACATCGCAAAATATGGCGAAGTACCAAGGTTTGACCTTGGCAGGAAAAGAAGTCAATCTTGATTTCTTTGGTGTCTATGTACTTGCCTTGGCGGATGATTCGACCTTTAAAAAAGTTCTTAATATTGCCGACACTGTTGTGAGTATCAATGGAAAAACATTTGAGTCTTCTCCTGATTTGATAAAATATGTGAGTGGCTTGGAACTTGGAAGTGATGTGACAGTTGGTTATATTAGCGCTGGTCAGGAAAAATCTGCGGACGGTAAAATTATCAAATTGTCTAATGGCAAAAACGGGATAGGCATCACTCTCGTAGACCATACAGAGGTTCAAAGTTCGATTCCGATTGATTTCCAAACGGGAGATATTGGTGGTCCAAGTGCTGGTCTGATGTTTACACTTGCCATCTATACTCAACTCGCAGAGCCTGACTTACGTGATGGTCGAATTATTGCTGGTACGGGGACTATCGAGCAGGATGGAAAAGTAGGTGACATTGGTGGGGCTGATAAGAAGGTTATTTCGGCAGCTAAGTCAGGTGCAAGTATCTTTTTCGTACCAAATAATCCAGTTGATGTGGAAGTTTTGAAGGAAGATCCAAAGGCTAAAACCAACTATGAGGAAGCTAAAGAAGCAGCGGAGAAAGCAGGATTGGATATTGAGGTAGTTCCTGTGAAAACTGTTCAAGAGGCTATTGATTATTTGAAGAAAACGAAGGGCGAGTAAATCGTCCTTTTTTGCTAGAGAATAATATTATAATTGTCAGAAATTTCTCCTAAATGGTAAAGTAGAAGAATTTCCAGATAAATCGTGTTATAATGATAAGGTTAAGTGTGAGAATTTAGATTCTGACCAGATAGATCATTAATCAAATGATTTTTACGTATGAAGATTTTATAAGATAGGAGGACAAATGAAAAAAGAAATTTCACCTGAAATGTATAACTATAATAAATACCCTGGTCCGAGTTTTGCTCGTGTCGGAGATAAGGTTGTATCTGAAAATATTGAATTGGACCTTTTGGAAGATTACAAGAATGCTTTTGACCAGACGATTTTTGGTCAACGTTTTTCACAACTCATGCTCAAATTTGATTATATTGTGGGAGATTGGGGCAATGAGCAGCTGAGATTAAGGGGATTCTATACAGACGATAAAAATGTTAAATCAGACTTAAAAATCAGCCGCTTGGACGACTATTTGACGGAGTATTGTAATTTTGGTTGTGCTTATTTCGTCTTAGCCAATCCGAATCCACAAGACTTGCCTGCTGAGGAGGAGGATAGACCGCGTCGGAAGCGGAGTCGTTCTCGCAATCGGAACAGAAATCAGCAGCGGACGGAGCCTATTGCGCCAAAAGAAAACAAAAGTAATCGCAATGACCGTCAGAAAAAAGGGAAGCAGCAAAACAAACAGTCGGAACAGCGTCATTTTACTATGAAGAATGCTGGTGTTAAGGCGAGTCAAACAGAGCGTTCTCAAAAACGTGAGCGTAAGCAGAGCAAGCGTGAGATGAATGAAGTGAAGCGTAACTTTGTTATCCGCCAGAAATAGGGAGAAATATGAAACCATCAATTTATGCATTTAGTCAAGCCAATCTGGTTGATTGGATTTTAGAAAACGGAGAGAAGAAGTTCCGTGCCACTCAAATTTGGGAATGGCTTTACCGTTCTCGTGTCCAATCTTTTGCGGAAATGACCAACTTGCCAAAATCTTTGATTGAAAAGTTGGAAGAACATTTTGTAGTTAATCCGCTCAAACAACGGATTGTACAGGAGTCTAAGGACGGTACTATCAAATACCTTTTTGAACTGCCAGATGGCATGTTGATTGAGACAGTTCTCATGCACCAGCACTATGGCCTTTCAGTCTGTGTAACGACACAAGTTGGCTGTAATATCGGCTGTACATTCTGTGCATCTGGATTGATTCCTAAGCAACGTGACTTGACTAGCGGTGAGATTGTGGCTCAGATTATGTTGGTACAAAAGTACTTGGATGAGCGCAATCAGAATGAGCGTGTTAGCCATATCGTTGTGATGGGGATTGGTGAACCGCTTGATAACTACGATAATGTTATGACCTTCTTGCGAGTGGTTAATGACGACAAGGGCTTGGCAATTGGTGCCCGTCACATCACTGTTTCTACGTCAGGTTTGGCACCAAAAATCCGTGACTTTGCACGTGAAGGTGTCCAAGTTAACTTGGCAGTATCTCTACATGCGCCAAATAATGACCTTCGTTCGAGCATTATGCGGATCAACCGCCGTTATCCAATCGAGGTCTTGTTCGAGGCAATCGAAGACTATATCAAGGTGACCAACCGCCGTGTGACCTTTGAGTACATCATGCTTAATGAGGTCAACGATGGGGTTGAACAGGCGCAAGAATTGGCTGACTTAACCAAGAACATCCGTAAATTGTCTTATATCAACTTGATTCCTTATAACCCAGTTAGTGAACATGACCAGTACAGTCGTTCAACCAAGGAACGTACTCTTGCTTTCTTTGATGTTTTGAAGAAAAATGGTGTTAACTGTGTCGTTCGTCAGGAACATGGTACCGATATTGATGCGGCCTGTGGTCAATTGCGTTCCAATACGCTCAAGAAAGACCGTGAAAAAGCACGTGCTCGCATCGCCGCAGCCAAAGCCAAGGCAGGTATTCAGGCATGAAAAAAATCTTCCAAGCAGATGGAAACTTGACCAAGCTAGGAAGACAGATTTGTAAGACCTTAGCTGGAGCCTATGCTCTGGCTATTGTTTTACTTTGTTTTCTACCACAGACTTGGTACCCACAGTATAAGGATTTCTCGACCCCAGGAATTATTCAAATCGGCCGTCTCTATCTTTTACCAACTCCTTTCAACAGCATCGTCAACGGGGACAAGGTAGATAGTTTGGCGGACCTAGGGTGGATTTTCTTGCAAAACATCACTAATATTTTTCTACTTTTCCCTCTGATTTTTCTTCTTTTGTTTCTTAGGGAAGAATGGCGGAGCCTTCGAGCGGTGATTCGTTATAGTTTTTGTATCAGTCTTTTTATTGAATGCACACAGCTTCTGTTGGATCTCCTGATCGATGCTGGTCGGGTCTTTGAAGTTGATGATCTCTGGACCAATACATTAGGCGGTGTGTTGGCTTATACAACCTATAAACTGTGGTGTAGATTCTGTCAAGGAAGAACGAAAAGTAGTTTTCAGATTTTTTAGAAAATTTTAAAAAATCTATTGACAATATTGAGTAGATACCGTATAATCTCTTTAAATCAGAAGAAGTAATAAAGCAGAAGTCTTCAGGGAGCCTGTGGTACTGGGAACAGGTGGCGGAGTTTTATGAAATGGGCTGATGTGCATTTATGTCTATTTTATGACGTCGTTAGTCGGTCTTGCCGTACCATCAGTACTGCCTTCACCCGACTGCCTAGTCCTAAAATGCCCTAAATTCACAATGATTGTTTGCTGTAACTTCCCTTGAGTAATCAGCCAAAACAGTCACACAAATGAACTTAAAACAATGATAGTTCGGTTGGCACACCTTACAGTGCAACTCCTTGTTAGAGGAGATGAGATATGGGAGGATTCTAGACAATTCCCATAAGTGAGGTGGCACCGTGTCATTGACGCCCTCGCATACTGTTTTTCAGTATGCGGGGGCTTTTCCATTGTCTTTTAAGACATTACGAGGTAAGCAATATGAAACGATGGCGTAGCAATTAAGGATAAGTAAAGAAGAATTAAACTCTTGACCTTATTGGTCTCTTGTAGCGAATGTTGAAAGAGGGAATTATATGACAGAAAAAGGTTATTTTGGACAGTTTGGTGGTAGTTTTGTACCAGAGCAAATTCAGGTTTTGTTGGATCAGTTGGAGGAGACGTTTGAACAGTACCGCAATGATCCAGAATTTTTGGCGGAATACCAAGCTTATCTGAAAGATTATGCTGGTCGTGAAACGCCATTGTATTTTGCGGAATCATTGAGCAAGGAGCTTGGTGGAGCGAAAATCTATCTCAAACGGGAAGATTTGAATCACTTAGGCTCTCATAAGTTAAACAATGTGCTGGGGCAAATTCTGTTGGCAAAAAGAATGGGGAAAACTCGAGTGATTGCAGAAACTGGTGCTGGTCAACATGGGGTTGCGACTGCTGCTGTTGCGGCACGATTTGGTTTGGGCTGTGATGTTTATATGGGGGCAGAAGATGTCAAACGCCAACGCCTTAATGTTTTCCGAATGGAGATGATGGGGGCGCGTGTTCATGCTGTAACGGATGGAACTCAAACCTTGAAAGAAGCAGTTGATGCGGCATTCGGTGCATGGATGGCTGATTTGGATGCCTTCTATGTTTTGGGCTCTGCAGTCGGTCCTCATCCCTATCCAACCATTGTCCATGAGTTTCAAAAGATTATTAGTCTAGAATCTCGGCGTCAAATTCTGGAAAAAGAAGGTCGTTTGCCAGACTACGTTATTGCCTGTGTGGGTGGCGGTTCCAATGCCATCGGTGCATTTTCTCAATATTTACCAGATGAGTCAGTCAAGCTTATCGGTGTAGAAGCTGCTGGTAAAGGTGTTGATACAGAGCTACATGCAGCGACTATGACTAAGGGAACAGTTGGTGTTGTTGACGGGATGAAGACAATCTCCCTCTTTGATGAAAATGGTGGAGTTGCACCTGTTTATTCCATTTCAGCAGGTTTGGACTATCCAGGCGTTGGACCAGAACATGCCCACTATAAGGAAACTGGTCGTGTTCATTATGTCGCAGCAACAGATGATGAGGCTGTTAATGCCCTTTTAACACTTAGCCGTACAGAAGGAATTCTTCCAGCCATTGAATCTTCTCATGCGATTGCAGAAGCTATTCGATTAGCACCACAACTAGGTAAAGATAAAATCATTATTATAAATGTTTCCGGTCGAGGAGACAAGGATGTGGCGGCTATTGCGGATTATTTGGAGAATAGATAAAAGAAATCCCCTGACGGTTGCTTATCGTCAGGGGTTAATTTTTATACTCAATGAAAATCAAAATCAGACTTGTTCCAAAGGTTTGGGGAACCTTTGGAGGTTGGAGATAGAGCGAACCTAGTTCGTATCAATATGATGCAGATAGAACACTGTTCCTTTTATATTTCAAGGGAACAGGCTGAAAACCTCCACAGGAGCTTTTCAGTCATCAAATCAAGTCAACAACGTCTGATTTTGATTTTCGAAGAGTATTATTGCCAAAAGTCATCAAAAATCGTGATTGGCAGGTGGCGTTTATGGGCTGTTTTGTTCCACCATCCTTCGATAATGGTTTGGGCTTGAGGGTCGATGGTTTTGCCTTCTAGGTAGTCATCGATTTGCTCGTAAGTCACTCCAAGTGCGACTTCGTCAGCAAGGCCAGGTTTGTCTTCTTCCAAGTCCGCAGTAGGGACTTTGAGGTAGAGTTTTTCATCTGCCCCCAGTTCAGCTAGAAGCTGTTTTCCTTGGCGTTTGTTGAGGCGGAAGAGGGGCAGGATATCTGCACCACCATCACCGTGCTTGGTAAAGAAGCCGGTAATATTTTCAGATGCATGATCGGTTCCAATCACAGCTCCTTTGCGTTCGCCGGCAACTGCATACTGGGCAATCATGCGCATGCGGGCTTTAGCATTTCCCTTATTAAAATCAGACATAGCAAGCCCATTGGCATTGACTGCAGCCACCATGGCATCTGTTGATTCCTTGATGTTGATGGTTAAGCTGACATCTGGTTGAATAAAGGCTAGGGCTGCTTGGGCATCGGACTCGTCAGCCTGTACACCGTAAGGTAGGCGGATAGCGATAAATTGGTAGGAGTCGTCACCTGTTTCCGCTCGCATTTCTTCCATAGTCAGCTGGGCCAAACGACCAGCCAAGGTCGAGTCTTGTCCACCAGAAATTCCCAAAACGTAGGTTTTCAAAAATGGGTGTTTTTTCAGATAGTCTTTGAGAAAGTCGATGGAGCGACGGATTTCTTCTTTGGGGTCAATGCTTGGCTTGACACCTAATTCTTTGATGATTGTTTCCTGTAGGGTCATAACATACCTTTCTTAGATGGATTTGGTCTGAGTTTGTTTGCGAATACGATTGATGAGGTTCATCTTATTATTCCAAACATCTTGTGCCAAGTCGACTGGATAGAGCTGTGGGTTGAGCACGCGTTTGTATTCATCCCAGAGTTTATCAAATTCTTGATTGGCATAGGTTTGAATTTCCGCTAGGCTTGGAAGTTCATAGACCTGTTTTCCTTTTTCGAAAATAGGAACTAGGAGAGGACGTGCATCAAAGTTCTCGATGGTTTTATTGATGTAGGTGTAAGTTGGATGGAACATATAGATATTATCCATCTGTGTGACGTCAGTGTCCGCAAAGGTGATGTAGTCCCCTTCTGATTTTCCTTTTTCTTTGGAGGTGATGCGCCAAACCTGTTTCTTACCAGGAGTGGAGACTTTTTCCGCATTAGAAGACAGCTTGATGGTGTCACGCATATTTCCATCTTCATCTTCGATGGATACAATTTTGTAGACAGCGCCCAAGGCAGGCTGGTCGTAGGCGGTGATAAGTTTGGTACCAACTCCCCAGACATCAATTTTTGCCTTTTGCATTTTGAGGTTGAGGATGGTATTTTCATCCAGGTCATTAGATGCATAAATCTTCGCATCTGTAAAACCTGCATCATCTAATTGCTGACGAACTTTCTTGGAAATATAGGCCATATCGCCCGAATCAATCCGCACTCCTTTGAAGTTAATCTTATCTCCCATTTCTTTGGCAACCTTGATGGCTGCTGGAACACCAATACGAAGCGTATCATAGGTATCAACGAGGAAGACACAGTCATGATGGGTTTCAGCGTAGGCTTTGAAAGCCTTATAATCATCTCCGTATGTTTGAACCAAGGCGTGGGCATGGGTACCAGCGACAGGGATGCCGAAGATTTTGCCAGCTCGAACATTTGAAGTCGCAGATGCTCCACCAATAAAGGCTGCTCGAGTCCCCCAGATAGCAGCATCCATTTCTTGGGCACGGCGAGTACCAAATTCCATCAAGGGCTCATCTTCAATGACAGCCTTGATACGGCGAGCTTTTGTGGCAATCAGGGTTTGGTAGTTGACGATGTTTAAGAGGGCAGTTTCGATTAGTTGGCATTGTGCCAATGGTCCTTCGATTTGAAGAATAGGTTCGTTAGCGTAGACTAGGTCGCCCTCCTTAGCCGAACGGACAGTGAGAGTCATTTCCAATTGGGACAAGTAATCAAGGAAATCCTGCGGATAACCTAGTTCTGTCAGATAGTCAATGTCTGTCTGGCTAAAGCTGAGATTGTTGAGGTAGTTTACAACGCGTTCCAAACCGGCAAATACAGCGTAGCCATTTTTAAAAGGTTGTGAACGGAAATAGACTTCAAATACGGCATGTTTGTTGTGGATGTTTTGATTAAAATAGACCTGCATCATATTGATCTGGTAAAGGTCGGTATGCAGGGTTAAACTGTCATCTGTAAAAACTGTCATAGCTTTCTCCTTTATTCTTTCTATTATACCAAAAAAATCGAGCTAGGCTCGATTTAGAGAGTGATATTGATAATCAGGCTGGCCAAAAATAGAAAAGGCACATAGGGTAGGGATTTTGGTTTAAAGATGAAAAAGATGGCCAGACCTAGGATGGAACTAAGCTGAATAATCCAGAGAATTTCTGTAAAGCCAAACAAAAGTGACAGACTTGCCAGATAGAGAAAATCGCCAGAACCGATATTGAGTTGCCATTTTTCAGTCAGATAGGCCAGGAGCAAAAAGCAACAGAAGAGCCAGTTGAGCTGGGAGAGTACCAGAGCTATAAAAGTAAAAACAAGCCAGACAGCAAAAGGATATTCCTGATGTTTGATGTCGTAAATGGTCAAAACTAGTCCTGCCAAGATGAGAATGGTTTCGGTTAGGTTTAGGACTTGAAAATGGCAGAGCAGGACAACTAGACCAGCTAAGAATTCTAGTCCCAGATACCAATAAGGTATCTTCGCCTTGCAGTAACGGCATTTGGATTTTGTCGAAAGCTGGGATAGGACCGGAATTAAGTCCCAGGCCTTGAGCCGTCGCTTGCAGGCATTGCAGTGACTAGAGGGGGCGATAATGGACTGTTCAGGGAAACGGTCGATGACCAATCCCAAGAAGGAGCCGATAGAAGCTCCAAGGAAAAATAGGATAATTGTCTTCATACCTATTTATTCGCAAAAGGGATAGGAAAAATGTTAGATGTTTTAAAAAATTTTTTGAAGATGGAAAGTATGCTATACTAGGTGTGATAGATTTTATGTATTGACGATAATTAGGAGAAAGTATGCTTAGACCTTTACACATGGCCCATGCCTTTTTAGATGAGATATTAACAGACCAGGACCTAGCGGTCGATGCGACGATGGGAAATGGGCATGACACGCTATTTTTAGCCCAGCGAGCAGGAAAAGTGGTGGCCTTTGATATTCAGGAACAAGCCCTGACCACAACGGCTGAAAAACTAGAAAAAGCTGGCTTGACCAATGCCCAATTGGTTTTGACAGGACACGAAAACCTCGACCAGTATGTGGAGGAATGCAAGGCAGCCATTTTCAATCTGGGCTATCTTCCTTCGGCGGATAAGTCAGTTATTACCCTGCCTGCAACCACCCTTCAAGCTATTGAAAAAGTTCTTGACAGACTGGTGATTGGTGGTCGCCTAGCCATCATGATTTATTATGGACATGAGGGTGGGGCGGTTGAGAAGGATGCTGTCTTAGACTTTGTCAGCCAGCTAGACCAGACTGTCTTTACGGCCATGCTCTACAAACCTCTCAACCAAATCAATACCCCACCATTTTTGGTGATGGTGGAACGATTAAAATCCAGCTCAAACTAGGGCTGGATTTGTTTTTTATAATATCGGCTTAATGAACAATCTTCCCTCACCCAAGTCAATCAATTCTACCTGATTGCCATAAAAATCGCTGAGGAGTTCAGGTGTCAGGATGTCTTCTTTGGGTCCCTGTGCCAAGACCATGCCATCTTTGAGCAGGAGGACATGGGTGAAATTATCAGTGATTTCTTCGGCGTGATGGGTGACGTAGATAATGGCAGGAGCTGTTGGGAGTTGACAGATGTAGTCAATGTGGTGGAGCAGGCGTTCGCGAGCCAAAAGGTCCAAACCGACAGTAGCTTCGTCTAAAATCAAAATAGCCGGCTCTTCCATCAAACTGCGGGCAATGAGCAGGAGTTGGCGTTCGCCCTGTGACAGACTAGCATAGGTCCGACCGATCAAGTGCTCAGCCTTAATAGTTTTGAGCATGTCTATGGCTTCATCCAATTCAGCTTGACCGTATTCACGATAGAGGATGGAGGATTTGTATTTTCCGGTCAGGACGATTTGTTCCGCCGTCAAATCAATTGGAAAACGCTCTGCCAAAAAGGAGCCAACCACACCAATCTTTGTACGTAAGCTAGGAATATCACCCTTGCCAAACTCCACTCCAAGAACAGTCAGGTCACCAGAGGTCTTCCAAAACTCAGCCATTAAAATACGAAGAAGGGTTGACTTTCCAGCTCCATTGAGCCCTAAAATAGCCCAACGCTCTCCTTGTTTAAATTCCCAGTTAAGGTCTTCTAAAATAGCTTTACCCTGTCTAGTGTAGGATAAGTTTTTCATTGATACGATCATATTTTTTCCAATCTATTGAACTTTCTTGTAAAAAAGAAATTGGGTATTCCATTTACCATAATTTTCTATTTATGGTATAATAGAGCTATTATATCATTTTTTTTAGGAGAACATCATGGAAGACCCTGGTAGTCAGACCATCTATTTACAACTGTTAATTTTATTCTTATTGACCCTGTTCAATGCCTTCTTTTCAGCCTCTGAAATGGCGCTTGTTTCTCTAAATCGTTCAAGAGTAGAACAAAAGGCCGCAGACGGTGAGAAGAAATATATTCGCTTGCTTCAAGTTTTAGAGAATCCTAACAATTTTCTATCAACCATTCAGGTCGGTATTACCTTCATCTCCATCCTTTCAGGTGCCAGCTTGGCTAATGATTTGGGAGCTGTATTTGCCAAATGGATGGGGAATTCAACAACAGCGCAAACCGCAGGATACTGGCTTGCACTGGCTATGTTGACCTTCGTTTCAATCGTTCTTGGCGAATTGTACCCTAAGCGGATTGCCATGAATATGAAGGAAAATCTGGCAGTAGTCACTGCACCAGTGATTATTTTCCTTGGGAAAATTGTGAGTCCGTTTGTGTGGTTATTATCTGCTGCAACGAATCTTATCAGCCGTATTACTCCTATGAATTTTGATGATGCGGATGAGCAGATGACACGGGACGAAATTGAATACATATTAACCAAGAGTGAGCAGACCTTGGATGCGGAAGAAATCGAAATGCTTCAGGGAGTGTTTTCACTGGACGAGCTGATGGCGCGTGAGGTCATGGTTCCCCGTACGGATGCTTTCATGGTGGATATTGAAGAAGATACAGAAACCATAATGGCAGCCATCCTCAAGCAGAATTTTTCACGTATCCCTGTTTATGATGGCGATAAGGACAATATCATTGGTCTGATTCATACCAAGAAAATCTTGTCAGAAGCTTTCAGTAATGGCTTTGACAATCTCAACATCCGCCGCATTATGCAGGAGCCTCTCTTCGTTCCAGAAACGATTTTCGTGGATGATTTGTTGACATCATTACGAAACACCCAAAATCAGATGGCTATCCTGCTAGATGAGTATGGTGGAGTTGCGGGTCTTGTTACCTTGGAAGATTTGCTGGAAGAAATTGTTGGGGAAATCGATGATGAGACCGATAAGACAGAAATTTTTGTCCGAGAAATTGCTGACAACACCTATATCGTCCAAGGAAATATGACCTTAAATGACTTCAATGAGCATTTTGAGATGGAGTTGGAAAGCGATAACGTTGATACGATTGCTGGTTATTATCTGACAGGGGTCGGTACCATTCCGAGCCAAGACGAGAAAGTTTCCTTTGAAGTGGATAGTAAAGATCACCATCTAGTTCTTATTAACGACAAGGTAAAAAATGGTCGCGTAACAAAATTAAAACTCTTGATTACACCACTGGAGAAAGAAGAAGCTGATAAGGACTAGGGCAACCTAGTCTTTTAGCTTTCTTCTTACGGAAGATGATAGTTATGAAAGAAAGAAAGTAAATGATAGAAGCGTTTTCATTTTTGTGATATACTAGTCTTATAAAATGATGAGGATGAGATGATGACAGAAATTGATTATCGTAAAGTGACAGGTTTGGTTCATTCAACAGAGAGTTTTGGTTCGGTTGATGGTCCAGGGGTACGTTTTGTAGTCTTTATGCAGGGCTGTCACATGCGTTGCCAGTATTGCCATAACCCAGATACTTGGGATCTGGTCAATCCAGCAGCGACTGAGAGAACGGCAGAAGATGTCTTGAATGAAGCCCTGCGTTTTCGTATGTTTTGGGGAAAAGAAGGGGGTATTACCGTTTCAGGTGGTGAAGCAACCATCCAGATTGATTTTTTAATTGCTCTGTTTACCCTTGCAAAAGAAAAAGGGATTCACACTACTTTGGATACCTGTGCGTTGACTTTCCGTAAGACAGAACGCTACTTGGAAAAATATAGTCAGCTTATGGAAGTAACAGACTTGGTGCTCCTTGATATTAAGGAAATGAATCCTGAGCAACACCGCATTGTGACAGGTCATAGTAACAAGACTATTTTAGAATGTGCTCAATATCTATCAGACATTGGTAAGCCTGTTTGGATTCGTCATGTCTTGGTGCCTGGCTTGACAGACCGAGATGAAGACTTGATTGAGCTGGGAAAATTTGTCAAAACCCTTACCAATGTAGAGCGGTTTGAAGTCTTGCCTTATCACAATCTTGGCGAATTTAAGTGGCGTGAATTAGGAAGACCTTACCCACTAGAGGGGACCAAGCCACCGACAAAAGCCCGAGTGGAAAATGCAAAGGCCTTGATGGAAACGGAGTCCTATCAGGAGTACTTGAATAGAATTAAGGGATAAACGTGAGAGGTCGGAGATTGATGCGAAAAAGATTTAATGTGTTAGGGACAAGTATCGCCTGTCTCTTGTTTATTGGGCTTATGCTAGGCTTGTTCTTTTTGGGAGAGCGAACACAAAAGGAGCAAACCAAAGTTGCAACGACATCATCTAGCCAAGAAATATCTGCTAGGGACAAAGTGATTGCAAATTATCTAAATCAGATGACCTTAGAAGAAAAGGTCGGACAGATGATCTTTGCTCGAATGCCATCTACAGGACAAACTGAGGCATTGGAAACCTATCATTTTGGGGGCTATATCTTATTTGCAAGTGATTTTGAAGGTAAGACACTGGAGCAGGTTGAAGAAGAGATTGCTTCTTATCAATCACTTTCAAAAGTACCGCTATTAATGGCTTCAGATGAGGAAGGTGGGACGGTAACTCGGATTAGTCAACTTCTGGAAACACCTTTTCCATCGCCTTTGGAATTGTACCAATCTGGCGGCATTGAGGCGATTTTGTCGGACGCCAAGCAGAAGACCAGTCTTTTAAAGGAAGAGGGAATCTATGCAGGCTTCTTCCCAGTTGCGGATTTATCCACCGATCCATCATCTTTTATCTACGACAGGACCATTGGACAGGAGGCGAAAACCACAGCAGACTATATTGGTCAATTGGTCAAATTGTTAAAGCAAGAACAGTTTACTTCGACTTTGAAACATTTCCCGGGTTATGGGGACAATGCAGATTCGCATACGGATTTGGTCTATGACAATCGTAGTTTAGAAGAATTACGGGCTAATGATTTTCTCCCCTTTAAGGCTGGTATTGAAGCAGGAGCTGACTCCATTATGGTCAGCCACAATATCGTACCTGCCATTGATGATGTCCCATCATCCATTTCACCTGAAATCAATAAAATCCTTCGGAATGAGCTTGGTTTTGAAGGTGTCATAATGACGGATGATTTTGATATGCAGGGCTTGGTCCAATTTGTAGATCAAGATACAGGTGCCTTGCAGACCATTCAAGCTGGGACAGATATGATTTTGTCTTCAAGTTATGCCAGTCAAATTCCTTATATTATCGAACAAGTAAAGGCTGGAACTATAACAGAGGAGCGGCTTGACCAATCCGTCAAACGGATTTTGGGAATGAAATATGATCTTGGCTTAATCAAATAAACAAAGAAAGGGAGCGGGAAAGAACTCGACTGGTCAAAAAAAGAGTTCGTCTTCCCGCCCCCGCACAGTTGATTAGGTCAGATTTGGAGTGTAAAACACGAACAAATCTGCCAATCAACCACTGCGCTGAGATGTTGACACGAACCCTGAGAAGCGAGGTTGGTCTTTTTGCCCAGCCTCTTTTCGTATTATTCTAAAACAAGCTTAGTTTTGATACCATCCACATCGACAAAGGCTGCAGAACTATCCATTCTTTCTATCTTTAAGTTTGCGGCGGAGGCACGTTCTAGGGTTGCTTCGAAGTCTGCTGGGCTAGAGTAGATGACTGTGTAGTAGGCAAGTCCTGGCATACCTTCTATTCGTGTTTGGAGATGTTTTCCGCCCCATTCGTTGACAGCTAGGTGGTGATGGTAGTCGCCTGAGGCTAGCCAGGCTGCAGATGGGACGGAGAATTTATCCTCGACAGCTAGAACTTCTTGGTAAAAACGGCTAGAAGCAGCGCTTTCTCGGACAGATAGATGGATATGACCCATGCGACTGCCAAGCGGCATCTGATAGGCTGCGTCAGCTTTTTTCCCTAAAGCATAGATCGTCTCAGCATCCATAGGCTCAGTAATGCCGACGATACGGCCGTCCGGGCGGACATCCCAAGTGTCTTGAGGCAGGTCGCGGTAAATTTCGATGCCATTGCCTTCGGTGTCGGCTAGGTAAATGGCTTCGCTGTAACCGTGGTCGCTGGCGCCTTGGAGGGGAACTTTATTGTCGATAAAGTGGCGGAAAATGGTGCCCAAGTCTTCACGGCTAGGTAGGACAATGGCCAAGTGGTAGAGTCCGTAGCTGTGGCTAACTTCACCTTTCTGCTCTGTTTGAATGAGACGAATAAGAGTGGTCTGACCGACACCAAGGTCAATCTGTTTAGAGTTTTCAGTCAGAACTTGGAGGCCCAATACCTGCTGGTAAAACAGGCTTTGGAGTTCCAGATTGCGAACATTGAGGGCAACTAGGCCCAGTTCAAATTGGGAATTGTACATGGGAATACCTGGCTTTCTGATACAATTTATAGGAATTTTCGAGTTACTTAGTTAATGTGTGACGAATAGACTTTTGAAAATTGATTTTTATCTCATAGCTTTCTCAACAAGTGCGCTATCTACGATTTGGATAAAGTGTGTAATTCTATTTTCAGCATTAAAATCGCAAATATGGACAAAGTCTGCTTGAAAGGATTTCTCAGTAAGGTTGTAGGTCCCCTTGTAGTAGCCATAAACCATGACACGGTTTCCTGAAAAGGCGTAATCAACAGGTGTGGCACTATAATTGGTCCATTCAGAACCTAGTCTTGCATGGACGTTTTTAATCACTGCATCTGGACCGATATAGGTACCAGCATATGGAAATCCTGCAGCTTCTGTCCAAGAGATATCAGCAGCCAAATGGCTCTTGAAATCTTCTATTCGACCTTGTGCAGTAGCTAGATAAGTTTCATCTAAAATATTTTTATATAATTGATTTTTTGACATACATTACCCCCATGGTATTTCACCGGTTAAGACTTTAGCACTCAATTCTAAGACTGCCTCGTTACGAAGATTAGGGAATTTTTCTTTCATTTTAGCGACAAAAGTAGCTGAGTCTTTGACTTCTTTTTTTAATTTGATTGCTACTTCAATATAGGCAATTGAAAAATCAAGTGCTTGAGAATCAAATGAACCTTCACTATCTGCATGACCTGGAATAATGAGAGAGGCATCCAGTGCCTTCATATCTTTTAATCGATCTTGCCAGGCTTTCAATTGCTCGGTAGTTTGTGAATCAGCTAAGAAGAGGTGAATTTGATTAAAGGTATTGATACCGCCAATAATGGTTTTGGTTTCTGCATTCCAAAGATTGATTTGACTTGGTTCACTACCGAAAAATTCCCATTTATCACCTTCAAATTCTAATGTAGATTCTTGAATGAGCGCTGGTAAAATAATATTTTTAGGAGCTTGGTTACCTAAAGAGTCTCCCCATACCTGTAATTTTTTTGATACTGTTTTTAAAATATGATCGATAACATAAGACGTTGCATAGACAATGACTTCTGGGAATGATTTTTTGATAGGCTCAAGAGCAAAATAATAGTCTGGATCCCCTTGAATGATAAAGATTTTTTCTAATGTCAGTTGCGCGTCTTGTAGATAGCGAACAATTCGCTCTCCTTCTGATTGTTTAAACCCTGAACCTACAAGGAGAGCCTTGCCATTTTTAATGATTAAGGTCGCCGTAACCATAAAACTTGATTCATCATTTGTAAAGATGTGTAATTCTGTTCCATTTTCTAGCTTATAATGTTTTTCCATAGATAGTCGCCCTTTCTATTGCGTAATAGCTGCTTGGAAATTTTTTTCCAAATCGTCTACTGTACGAACTTTATTGATAAGATTAAAGAAGTTTCCGTCTTTTTCGAGTAACAAGGTTGGGAAAGAGGTTACCCCCATTTCATAAGCCTTGATAAAGTCTGGGTGTAGATTTTCTGGTTGATTCAAGATGCTTGATAGTTCTTCCATAGCCTTTGTAGGTAACTGATAGGTACCGATTAGGCTGGTGTAACTGTCTGCTTGATTGAGGTCTAACCCATCTTCAAAAAATAAGGCTTGAATGTCTAATGTCAGCTGAGCAAGCTGGCGTGGTTCAACGTAGTTTTTCAAAACGGAGTAAGCCCTAGCAGGACCAAGTGAATCCATGATAAAGTCCGTATCCTTAAACAATTGATTGTAGTTATCGCCAAAAGACATTTGGTAATAGCTTTCGATTTGTTTGTTGATGGTCTGTGCCTGCTGGAAATCAGCCATTTTCTTTTTGTTATCTCCGACAAACAAGCCTCCATTAATGACCTCTATTTCTATGTCAGAATGGTCTTGCATGAATTTTGTGAAAATGTGGTTAAAGCCGTAGGTCCAACCACAATAAGCATCGATGATGTAATATAGTTTCATATTAAATTTCTTTCATTTCGATTTCTTGGTTTTTGATTAGAATTTAGCATTGCTATTGGAAGTTTTGGAATCTTCCTCGATTGGTACAACAACATCTCAGAGTTCTGCAATTTTATCAACTTCAACTCGATAAAGATCATAGAAGGATGTATATTGACCTGTAGAATCTAAGCTTCTAACAAGGCTTGAGCTTGAGCTTGCAGACCAGCGATGGCTTCTTCTGACAATACCAACTGTCCAGTTCCCCATGCTTCTGGATTGACAGTTGTACCTGTAAACTCACCAACGACTTGCATACGAACAAATGGTAGGAGAGCATGGTAGCTAGCAAACATTGGCTCGTGTCCAGCATTGGCAACAGATGATACAGTAACGATTTTGTCTTGTAGTGCAGATGGGCCACGTGTTTCTGACAAGTCTAGGGCACGGCTGAGCCAGTCAATCAAGTTCTTCACAGTGCCTGGAATAGCAAAGTTGTAAACTGGTGAGAAAATCCAGATAGCATCTGCAGCCATAATCGCATCGCGTGCAGCTTGGACAGCTGGCAAGACTGGTGTTTCAAGATCTTGGTTCATAAGCGGGATTTCTTTATAGTTAAGATAAGATACAGTTGCTTGACCTTCTAAGATGCTTTCAGCCTGTTTAGCCATTTGTGAATGAACCCTCACGTAGTGAACCGACGATAAATAAAATGTTTTTCATGTTTTTTTCTTCCTTTTTTGTAAATATATTTTTGAAAACTGAGATTAGTGACATAGGGACTCCTTTGTATTATATAGTGCAATTGATATTCATTGTATCGCTCCTTTTGAGAAAATACTTTCCTGCTCTCGCAGTTTATGGTATTATTGTATCAGGTACTAAAAATAAAACAAGTACGATTTTTTTGAATAGTCACTATCTTTTTGTGAAGTAATGTGTAATATCAAGGGAAAATAAAGGAGAAATTATGGCAACTTTCACACAACATACGGTTCCGGAGTGTCCTTTTGTGACCACTCAGAGTGTCTTATCAGGGAAATGGAGTATCTTATTACTACATCATATCGAAGAAGGTCCCATTCGGTTTAATGAAATGCACCGTCGATTGACCGGGATTTCCCAAGCAACCCTTACCAAGCAGTTACGTCAATTGGAGGATGATGGTTTAATCACTCGGAAGGTTTATGCACAGGTTCCGCCAAAGGTGGAATATGAACTGAGCGAGATTGGGCAGGAATTTAAGTTGGTCTTGGAGCAAATCGAAACTTTTGGGGATAAATACATCAACTTTGTCAAATCAAAAAAAATCTGAATGAGTTGTTCATTCAGATTTTTGCGTTTTAGAGTTTGTCATCCTTAACTGCATTTAACCAATCGGCCGCAGCTTTGGCGGTGCTTTCAAGGGCACCTTCTTTGAATGGTGATTGGAGGTTTGCGGCTTCAACCACTTGCAAGAAGGACTTGGTTCCGCCTAAATCACAGATGCGGATGTAGTCTGCCCAAGCAGTTTCATCATGGTCCACCTGCGTGCGTTTCCAGAATTGAAGGGCACAGACTTGGGCCAAGGTATAGTCGATGTAGTAGAACGGGCTAGCAAAGATATGACCTTGACGGTACCAGAAGATACCACGGTTGAGGGCTTCTGACTCAGAATAGTCACGGTCTGGTAGGTAGAGGTCTTGGAGTTTTTTCCAAGTCGCCTTGCGTTCTGCAGGTGTCATTTCTGGATGTTCATAGACTTCGTGCTGGAAGTGGTCCACCAAGACACCGTAAGGCAAGAAGAGTAGGGCACTTGCCAAGTGAGTGAATTTGTACTTATCCACTTGTTCCTTGAAGAAACGGTCCATCCAAGGCCAAGTCATAAATTCCATAGACATGGAGTGGATTTCACAGGTTTCATAGGTTGGCCAAACAACTTCTGGACTTTGGATCCAACGAGAACGATAGACTTGGAAGGCATGACCAGCTTCGTGGGTCAAAACATCAATATCACCGCTGGTTCCGTTGAAGTTAGAGAAGATGAATGGGCTCTTGAAGTCAGGGATATAGGTACAGTAGCCACCGCTGTTTTTACCTGGTTTTGCGACCAAGTCCAAGAGTTCATGCTCAATCATGAAATCAAAGAACTCGCCCGTTTCAGCGGACAATTCACGGTACATGTCTTGAGCCTGGCTGACGATAAAGTCAGGGTCACCTTGTGGGACCGCATTGCCGTCTAAGAACTCAAGATTGAGGTCGTAGTGTTTCAGGCTTGGTACCTGCAAGCGTTTGGCTTGGCGTTCACGAAGATTTTGCACAATCGGTACGATATGCTTGAGGATTTCCTCACGGTACACCTTGACCATGTCACGATTGTAATCGAAACGGTTCATCTTGAGGTAGCCGTATTCCACATAGTCCTTGAAGCCAAGTTTGTGGGCGATTTCCGTGCGGACCTTGACTAATTCATCGTAAACACGATCAAAATCAGCTTCCTTGCTTTCAAAGAAGGCAGTTGTAGCAGCAGAAGCAGCCTTGCGGACCTCACGGTCGGTTGATTGACCGAATGGCCCCATTTGTGCCAGGTTGTAGGTCTGACCTTGGAAATCAATCTCTGCTCCAGCAATCAGTTTGCTGTACTCATCGGTCAATTCATTTTCCTTTTGGAACAAGGGGATAACATCAGATGAGAAGGTCTTGAGCTTGTTTTCTGCCTGCATGAAGAAGGTTTGAGGCAAGATGTCTGACAGCTCTTCCTTGTACGGCGTCTGGACAATGACACGGTAGTAGTTGGTGGTCAATTCTTCAAAAAGTGGCGAATATTCATTCCAAAACTTGGTTTCTTCATTGTAGAACTCATCGTTCATGTCGATAGTATGACGGATCATCCAGAGGTTGTACTGGGTATCGACCAGGTTGAGTAATTTTGTAACGGCTACCACAAGTGTGCGAGTTGTTTCCAAGTCACTTGCCTGAGCCAACTGGTCTGTCAGGTCAGAAAATTGAGCCTTGATAGCTTCATAATCTGGACGAACATAGGTATAGTCTGAAAATTTCATAGGTTTCTCCTTTTGCATTATTACCTACTATCTTACTCTTTTTGAAAACGTTTGGCAAATCTGGACTCGTCCATGTTCACATTGGGCTTTATTTATGGTAAAATGTAGAAGATTATTAGAAAAATGAGGTTGTAGACATGTCTAAATTTTTAGTTTTTGGTCACCAAAATCCTGATACAGATGCCATTGCATCATCATACGGCTGGGCTCACTTGGAGCGTGAAGTGTTTGGTCGTGATGCGGAAGCAGTAGTTCTAGGAACGCCAAATGAAGAAACTGCTTTTGCTCTTGACTATTTTGGTGTTACTGCACCGCGCGTGGTTGAGTCTGCTAAGGCAGAAGGCGTTGGCCAAGTCATCTTGACAGACCACAATGAATTCCAACAATCAATCGCAGACATCAAGGATGTAGAAGTGGCAGCTGTTATTGACCACCACCGTGTCGCAAACTTTGAAACGGCAAATCCATTGTACATGCGTTTGGAGCCAGTAGGTTCAGCATCTTCAATCGTTTATCGTGCCTTCAAAGAAAATGGAGTAACACCTCCAAAAGAAGTGGCAGGTCTCCTCTTGTCTGGTTTGATTTCAGATACACTCTTACTCAAATCGCCAACTACTCATGCAACAGATCTACAAGTAGCAGCTGAATTGGCTGAAATTGCTGGTGTGAACTTGGAAGAATACGGCTTGGCACTCTTGAAAGCAGGAACCAACCTTGCCAGCAAGTCAGCAGAAGAATTGATTGACATCGATGCAAAAACCTTTGGTTTGAATGGAAATGACGTGCGTGTAGCCCAAGTCAATACTGTGGACATTGCCGAAGTCTTGGAACGCCAAGCAGAAATCGAAGCAGCTATGACAGCAGCATCAGCAGCAAATGGTTACTCTGACTTTGTTTTGATGATTACAGACATCGTTAACTCAAACTCTGAAATCCTTGCGCTCGGTAGCAACATGGACAAGGTAGAAGCAGCCTTCAACTTCAAGTTGGAAAACAACCACGCCTTCCTTGCAGGTGCCGTTTCACGTAAGAAACAAGTGGTGCCACAATTGACGGATGCTTTCAACGCCTAATGAATTTTTCCACCGACCTCGAATCTGAAGTCGGTAGAATGGTCTTACCTTGCACCTTCGGGTGCTTTTTTTTCACTAAAGGAGAAACAATGTCTTATACAGTAAATTTTAAAGAAGTCGAAACGACAGGCTTGGAAACTAGTCCAGTCGCAGAAGTCTTGGCAGGTTTGCGTGCTAATGAAGCCCGCTATTTCTGGAACAAATACAAGCAGGAGTATGTGGTTTACACACCAGAAGAGAAGCCTGAAATCCTGCCCTTCATCGAGAAGGTCTTGGCAGAGCGTTTTGTGCTTTGATAGTCACTCCCCTGACTATCAAACTCCCCTACACTCCTTCAACCCAGCCCAACTTTTATAGTCTTTCAGTTTGCTTTTAGTACTAGGCAACGAGCTGCAGGCAGTACTGGAGTACGGCAAAGCGAGTTAACGCAGTAATAAAAGATAAACTGAATGACGATATGACAATGGTCTGGCTGTCAATGTCCTCTATACGCTGGAAGAAGGAGGCAAACGAGCGGTCGGTTTCAAATTGTCAGACGGCATTGACATTCCTAAGGAATTTGAAGGTAAATTTAAGTTTGCCCGCCAACGCTCTAAACTAGCAGGCGAAATTCGTGGCACCTTCTTTGTTATCAAGGGCGAGTATTTATAGGATGGCAAATCTGGGGAAACCCAGATTTTTTAAATAATGACTTGACCTGGAGTGGACTTCAAGGTGTATAATAAGCGAAAACAAAGAAAGGAGCCTGGAATGAATATCAAAGAAGTTAGTGATGTAACAGGTCTATCAGCAGATACCATTCGCTACTATGAGCGGATAGGACTTATTCCCAAAATTACAAGAAAATCTTCTGGAGTAAGGAACTTTTCGGAAAGTGATGTAGCCATTTTGGAATTTATCCGCTATTTTAGGAGTGCTGGTATGTCTATTGAGCGCTTGATTGAGTATATGGGCTTGGTGCAGGCAGGAGATAGTACAGTGGAAGCCCGGATTGATTTACTAAAAGAGGAACAGGAAGAACTGCGGTCACGCTTGTCGGAAATTCAGCAAGCTCTAGATCGTTTAGATTATAAAATAGAAAATTACCAGACTATATTAAGAGGTGCAGAGAATCAATTGTTCACAGACGGCGGTAGTTCATTCAAAAAAGGCAGAGGATAACTTCTCTGCCTTTATACTTCATTATTTATTTTTTCTTATAACTTGTTTGGGTTTAAATTTCTTCTTTAGCCCAATTTGAACCAAACGTAGTCCAAGAAAACCCGTCGCACTTGCCAATATGATGGCAACAAAAACAGGAATGCCTACGGATAGATAGACATAACTAGCGATGACTGTTATCAAACTAAAAAATGCGATATTAACAAAAAACAACAATTCCTTTAGACGTTCTTTATTGGTATTTTTTGCCTGATAGGTTTGAAAATTAGCCTTTTTCTCTTTCGGGATATACTCTTCGTACTGGTACTCATGGGACTGATAGTGTCTTAATGCCATATCGTCTCCTTTTCTGCTCCTTAAAGAGTACCATAACATTGCTGAATTTTTATGTCATTTATATTACAATAATGTTACAAGAGAAAAATTAGAAAAGTCTGAATATTAAAATACAGGTAGTCACTTATCAGATATTTCTCTTTTTGATATAATTGTCTTTATGGAAAAAATTATCATTACAGCAACAGCTGAAAGTATTGAGCAGGTCAAAGAACTGCTTGCAGCAGGAGTTGACCGTATTTATGTTGGGGAAGAGGACCATGCCCTTCGCATCCCAACAAATTTTACCTATGATGAACTCAGGGAAATAGCAGAGCTAGTTCATAGCGCTGGGAAGGAATTGACGGTCGCTGCCAATGCCCTCATGCACCAAGATATGATGGATAATATCAAACCGTTTATGGAGCTAATGAGGGAAATCAAGGTTGATTATCTGGTTGTCGGAGATACTGGAATTTTCTATATCAATAAACGTGATGGCTACAATTTTAAGCTAATCTACGACACCTCAGTATTTGTCACCTCCAGTCGACAAATCAACTTCTGGAAAGATCATGGAGCAGTAGAGGCTGTTTTGGCAAGAGAGATTCCATCAGAAGAACTCTTTGATATTGCTAAAAACTTGGAAATGCCAGCGGAAATCTTGGTCTACGGCGCCTCTGTTATTCACCATTCTAAACGAACCTTGTTACAGAATTACTACAATTTTACAAAGGCTGATGAGACAGATTTGTCACGTGGACGCGGGTTGTTCTTGGCAGAGCCGAGTGATCCAGATAGTCACTATTCTATCTTTGAGGACAAGCACGGTACCCATATCTTTATCAACAATGACATTGATATGATGACCAAGCTGTCAGAATTAGATGAACATGGTTATCATAATTGGAAACTTGATGGTATCTATTGCCCTGGTCAGAACTTTGTGGAAATTGTTAAGCTTTTTGTTCAAGCAAGAGATTTGATTGAAAAAGGCGACTTCACTTATGATCAGGCCTTCCTTTTGGATGAACAGGTACGCAAGCTCCATCCAGCTGAACGTGGCTTGGATACAGGCTTCTACGAATTTGACCGCAATAAGGTTAAATAACAATATTTATCGCACAATTTATTTACTTTAACCTGACAGAGTTAGCTCTGTCACTTACTATGTAAGGTCAGAGCACGAAAACGCCTTTGGGCGATATTCTAAACTTTGCACTAGGTTTCCGAGTGAAACAACATCGTTTACAGTATTCTATCCTGGCAGAGTTAGCTCTGTCACTTACTATGTAAGGTCAGAGCACGAAAACGCCTTTGAGCGATTTTCTAAACTCTGCACTAGGTCTCCACATGAAAAAATATCGTTTCATGTGGAAACCGTCGTAAATAGAGGAGATTTTACATGACGTCACAAACATTAAAGCGTCCCGAGGTCTTGTCACCTGCTGGGACTTTGGAGAAATTGAAGGTTGCCATTGATTATGGTGCCGATGCTGTCTTTGTCGGCGGTCAGGCCTACGGTCTGCGTAGCCGAGCTGGTAACTTTACCATGGACGAGATGCGGGAAGGGATTGAATATGCCCATGCCCGTGGTGCCAAGGTCTATGTAGCTGCCAACATGGTCACCCACGAAGGCAATGAAGAAGGAGCAGGAGCCTGGTTCCGCGAATTGCGTGACATGGGCTTGGATGCCGTTATCGTATCTGACCCAGCCCTCATTGTTATCTGTGCAACCGAAGCACCAGGCCTTGAAATCCACCTGTCAACCCAGGCTTCATCGACCAACTATGAGACTTTCGAGTTCTGGAAGGAATTGGGCTTGACTCGTGTCGTTCTGGCCCGCGAAGTGACCATGGAAGAAGTGGCTGAAATCCGCAAACGGACAGACGTTGAGATTGAGGCCTTTGTCCACGGAGCCATGTGTATCTCCTACTCAGGCCGCTGCGTTCTCTCCAACCACATGAGCAAACGCGATGCCAACCGCGGCGGCTGCTCCCAGTCTTGCCGTTGGAAGTACAATCTCTACGACCTTCCATTTGGAGAAGAACGTCGTTCGATTAAAGGGGAAATCCCAGAGGAGTTCTCCATGTCTGCAGTGGACATGTGTATGATCGACCATATTCCAGATATGATTGAAAACGGGGTCGATAGCCTGAAAATCGAAGGCCGTATGAAATCTGTCCACTACGTATCAACCGTAACCAACTGCTATAAGGCGGCGGTTGATGCCTATCTGGAAAGTCCAGAAAAGTTTGAGGCCATCAAACAAGACTTGATTGACGAAATGTGGAAGGTTGCCCAACGGGAATTGGCAACAGGTTTCTACTATAGCCCGCCGAGTGAAAATGAGCAACTCTTTGGAGCCCGCCGTAAGATTCCAGAATACAAATTCATCGCCGAAGTAGTGGCTTTTGACAAGGAAACCATGACTGCAACCATTCGTCAGCGTAATGTTATCAACGAAGGTGACCAAGTAGAGTTTTACGGACCAGGTTTCCGTCATTTTGAAACGACTATTCAGGACTTGCATGATTCAAATGGAGAAAAGATTGACCGCGCCAACAAGCCGATGGAACTCTTAACTATTAAGCTGGACCGTGAAATCTATCCTGGTGACATGATTCGTGCATGCAAATCAGGCCTTATCAATCTCTACCAAGAAGATGGACAATCCCTAACTATTCGTGCATAAAATAAAAAGGCCGAAATTTCAGCCTCAGAACGTAGATAAACTCTTAAAAATATAAAAAATTGAAGAAGTTTGCGAAAGATAGCAAGTCATTAAACTCTTAGAAACATTGATATTTCGGTGTTTCTGAGAGTTTTTAATTTTCAACATAAAGAAAAAAGATTGAAGAAAATTGTCCAAAATGGACTTTTTCTTCAATCTGCAAGGCTGAAATTTCAGCATTTTGTTTGTTGTTGAGAAGTCTTGATGCTATCTGGAACCAAGGTGACTTTTTTGATGTCCTCGATTTTTATAATGCTGGTAACCTGACGTTTGAAATTTTTCATGATAATCCGTTGGCGATCGGTATCATATTTCACAATGTCACCTGTGAAACTACGATCACCATAGATGACATGGACTGCAGCTTTTTTATATAAAGCCAGCTCCAAGTTATTCTTGATATCTTCCTTGCTATCTGGCTCAATAGACTTAGGAGTTTTGCCATGTTCTAAAAAGACGGTGATCTGCTCGAAAATAACTTCTAAAAACCTCTTCATGGCATAATCCTTTCAAACTTGATATAATTATATTATCTAATTTTTATAAAAATGACAAGCTTTTTCGAATAGATAAGTGAGGAGGTAACAAATGGCAGAATTTACATTTGAAATTGAAGAAAAATTATTGGTCTTATCTGAAAATGATAAAGGATGGACCAAGGAGCTTAATCGAGTATCTTTTAATGGAGCACCAGCCAAGTATGACATCCGTACCTGGAGCCCTGACCATACCAAGATGGGCAAGGGGATCACGCTCAGCAATGAGGAATTCCAAGTCCTCTTGGATGCCTTTGCTAATAAATAAATGAAAGAAGCCTAAGAAAAATAGGCTTCTTTTTTGATAACAGGTTGCAATAAACGATGACATATCATGACTAGTGTAATTTTAGCTAAATCAGGAAGAATGAAAGGCAGAACAGTCCATCCGATAGTGTCAGTCCAACTGGAACCTGAAACTAGCTTAAATACAAAACAGCCTATAAGGAAGCAACTTGCAGTTCCTAGTAGGCAGGCTAGAAAAATTGTAACTGGTGAGGAGTCTGATTTAGTGAGGGCAGAAGTGATGATAGTGTAGAGTAGAAACCCCCATAGAAAGCCAGATGTCGGTCCTGTGAGTGCAGCAAAGCCACCAGAAAAACCAGCAAAAACAGGTAAACCGATAGCGCCAAGAACTAGATATAAGCTGACACTTGTAATTGCCTCCTTGGGTTTGTATAGACAAGCTACTAAGCCGATAGCTAGGGTTTGTAATGTAAATGGTACAGGCCCGATAGACAGACTGATTTGTGAAAGGGTGGAAATTAAGGCTGTTCCAATAGCGATATAAACAAGTGATTTGATAGAAGTTGTTTTCATCTGTTATCCTCTTAAAATTTTATGGTTAACAAAAATTATAGTGAGATTGGATAAGAAAGTCAATGCTCTTTCATCGGATGTAACAACTCTATAGGTGATTTTTATAACAGCTAATAAGAAACTTATATAGTAAAAAACAACAAATTATATGTAAAACAACCTATACTTATGCTAGAATAATAAAAAAAGAAAGTGAGAATTTCTATGACAGAATTACTTGATATTTACCGTACTCTTAAATCTAAAACTTGGGTAGACTTGACTCACCAAATCAATGAAAAGAGCCCGCATTTCCCTGCGCTACCAGCTCTCGAAAAGAAAGCCCTATTTACTCATAAGGATGGCTTCTTTGTCGAACAATTTACGGTTGTGGGGCAGTATGGAACCCATATTGATCCTCCGATTCATTTTGTAGAAGGAGCTCGTTATCTTGATGAGATTGATTTGAAAGATTTACTCCTGCCACTCTACGTTATTGATAAATCAGCTGCTGTTATAGCAAATAATGACTACGAGATAACTAAGCAGGATATTTTAGACTTTGAGGCTGAATATGGTCCGATTGCGCCAGAATCTTTTGTTGCCTTTCGTTCGGATTGGTCAAAGCGCTGGCCTAGTCAAGATGCCATTCGTAATCTAGACGAAGATGGAGTTCAACGTACACCAGGATGGAGTCATGAAGCTCTAGAATATTTGATTGAAGAACGTCAGGTGAAAGCAGTTGGCCATGAAACATTGGATACCGATTCAGGAGTATCTGCAGCCAAACACGGAGGAAGTTTACCAGAAGAATACTATCTCCTATCAAAAGATATTTATCAGTTGGAAGTATTGGCAAACTTGGATCAGGTATCACCAACAGGTGCATTGATTTCAATCGCTTTTCCTCATTGGGAGAAGGCTTCGGGTTCACCAGTGCGAGCAATTGCTATATTACCATAAGAAAAAGTCCAGACAGTGCTGACCTTCATGTCTGGACTTTTTCAATTGAGTTAACGCATAGTAACAAATTCTTCAGAACCTGTCGGATGGATGGCGACAACGGCATCAAATTCTTCTTTTGTAGCTCCCATTTTGATAGCAACTGAGAATCCTTGAATCATTTCATCGACACCATAGCCAATGCCGTGCAGTCCAACGACTTTTTCATTTTCTCCCACAGTTACTAATTTAAACTTAGCCATTTGGCGATTGTTTTCTAGGGCAGTGTACATAGAAGTAAAGGCTGAAGTATAGACTTTTACATTGTCCTGACCGTATTGGGCAATCGCTTCGTCTTCAGTTAGACCAACGGTTCCGATAGCGGGGTGAGAAAAGACGACAGTTGGGATGGTTGTGTAATCCATTTTTGCGGTTGGTTTATTGTTAAATAAACGTTCTGCCAAAAGGCGACCTGCCTTGATTGCAACGGGTGTTAATTCTTTTTCACCAGTCACATCACCGAGGGCATAGATGCCTGGTACAGCTGTTTCTTGGTATTCATCCACAGCGATATGGCCAGACGGTGTCAACCGAACACCTGCTGCTTCAAGATTGAGCTGCTCCACATTTGGTTTACGACCAATTGCCCAGAGAACTTTTTGGGCAAGATGGCTACTTCCATCTTCAAAGTTAATTTGAATGAGGCCGTCCTCTGTTTTTTCAAGGCTGACGGGTGTTTTACCTGTATGGAGAGGAAGATTGGTTCGTTCCATTTCTTCCATCAAGGCATCAACAATGTAGGTATCAAAGCTACGAAGAGGGCGATTTCCACGAACAAAGAGGTCAGTTTGGACACCGAGTCCATGTAGGAGACCGGCCATTTCCACAGCGATATAACCAGCACCAATAACAGCCACAGAAGAAGGTAATTCTTCCCATGCAAAGACATCGTCAGATACAATCCCTAGCTCACTACCAGGAATAGCAGGGACTACCGGTTTGGCGCCAGTTGCGATGACAATGTGTTTTGCACGAATCAGTTCACCATTGACTTCAACCGTTTGATTATCCACAAAACGTGCGAAACCCTGGATAACTTCTACTCCGTTATTATTAAAAGTATTACCGTAGGATGCGCGTGAACGCTCAATATAGGCTTCGCGATTTTTACGCAAGGTGGCAAAATCAAATTTTACATCCTGGCTGGTAAAACCATACTCAGGTCCATAGTGGTGAATGGCTTCTGCTACCTGAGAACCGTACCACATAATTTTTTTGGGTACACAGCCAAGGTTAACACAGGTCCCGCCAAGGTGGCTTCCTTCGATCACAGCAGCCTTAGCCCCATAGATAGCAGCACGGTTCATAGTAGCAATACCGCCGCTGCCTCCACCAATGGCAATAATATCAAATTCTTTCATGAGTTTTTCTCCTCTAAATGATAATTATCTTCATTCTATCGTTTTTTTACTTATCAATCAAAAATCCGCTACGTTCTCTTACAAAATTGTAAGTAGGAAAAATACCGAACTTTTTGTAAAATAATTAAGAAAACACTTGCAAAAAAACGTGTATTTGTGTATTATAAAGACAATACAAAATAAATATGTTTTGAATTAGAAAAGGAGTATCATATGTTAAAGACAAAGAAGGCTAAAATTGCTTTGTTCAGTGGTCTCAGTGTTGCGGCTATTGCCTTAATTGGTGGTGCCTTGGTATTTGGAGGCGTATTAGGTGGTTCCTCACCGACTTCTACAGAGCAAGTTGCGACCAGTTTGACCTATACAGTAGCTAAAGAGGGATCGATTGCTTCATCGACCTTATTGACAGGAACGATTTCTGCAGCAGATGAACAATACGTTTACTATGATCCTTCAAAAGGAGATTTGAGCGAGGTCTTAGTTGAGCCAGGAACTCAGGTTGAAGTAGGAACACCATTGATTCGCTATGATGCAACAGAATTGCAGTCTGCTTTGGATACTGCTGTTCGTGGGCGTGATAAGATTGGACGTCAGATTTATGATTTGAGAAACAATGGTCAGACTGTTCAAACAACGGGTGATGCTGCAACAGATGAAGCGGCAACAGCTGCAGCTCAACGTTCAGTAGATATGCAGTTGGCAGACTTGAATGATTCGTACGCAGATGCACAAGCTGCTGTGGATAAAGCGTATACAGCCTTGCAAGAAGCTACCGTTACAAGTACAGTAGCTGGTACGGTTGTTGAAGTGAATAAATCTGTCTCAAAAAGTTCAACATCTAGCCAGACAGTGGTTCATATCGTTAACCAAGGTAGCTTACAGGTTACAGGTAACTTAACAGAGTATGATTTGGCAAATATTGCAGTTGACCAAGAAGTGAAATTGACTAGCAAAGTATATCCAGATAAGTCATGGACAGGTAAAATCACCTATATTTCCAACTATCCCTCAACTGAACAAACTGCTAGTATAGCAACAGGAACTAGTGGTGGTTCAGGTGCCAAGTATCCTTTTAAAGCAGCCTTGACTAGTGAATTGGGCGAATTGAAACAAGGTTTTACTGTGAATATTGAAGTGGTTAATACTACCAATCATATTTTAATTCCAGTAACAGCAGTTGTGCCAGAAGGTGATAAAAACTTTGTATGGACAATTGTGGAAGGGAAGGCTAAAAAAGTAGAGGTTACCCTTGGAAATGCAGATGCTCTCAATCAAGAGGTGACAGCAGGTATTGCAGCAGGAGATCAGGTCATTACTATTCCAACTCCAGACCTTGAAGAAGGAAAAGAGGTTGAAGCCTATGAAGAACCAGCTAATTAGATTAACCAATATAAATAAATCCTATAAAAACGGTGACCAAGAACTTCGTGTCCTCAAAGATATCGATTTAGAGGTGGAAGAGGGAGAATTTTTGGCTATTATGGGACCGTCTGGTTCAGGAAAATCAACCCTGATGAACATTATCGGGCTTTTAGATCGTTCTAGTTCAGGGAACTATTGGTTAGAAGGTGAAGAAGTCAGTCAACTTTCTGAGAAAAAATTAGCCTCCGTCCGCAATGACCAGATTGGCTTTGTTTTCCAACAATTCTTTCTGCTATCAAAACTCAATGCCCTTCAAAATGTTGAGTTACCTTTGATTTATGCAGGGGTTCCAGCCAATCAACGGAAAAAATTAGCCAAACGTTATTTGGAAAAAGTGGAGTTGGCTGAGCGGATGACTCACCTGCCATCTGAGCTATCAGGTGGTCAGAAACAAAGGGTGGCTATTGCGCGTGCCTTGGTCAATACACCAGCTATTATCTTGGCGGATGAGCCAACAGGTGCCTTGGATACCAAGACAGGTGAGCAAATCATGGAACTCTTGACAGAGTTGAATAATGAAGGGAAGACCATTATCATGGTTACACACGAGCCTGAGATTGCTGCCTATGCCAAACGTAAAATCGTTTTGCGTGACGGTGTCATTACAGAAGATAGTAGAAGGGAGGAGGTATAGATGGAAAATTGGAAATTTGCCCTCAAGTCTATCCTAGCCCATAAGATGCGTTCTCTTTTGACTATGTTAGGTATTATCATCGGTGTGGCCTCTGTTGTGATCATTGTAGCAATGGGAACAGGTATGTCTAAGAGTATTGAAAAGTCTCTGGCTGGTGATCAGAATAATGTTCAGGTCTACTTTACTCCCTTTGTTGGAACTGAAGAACGAACTCAGGGTGCATTTACGTACACAGTTCCTGGCGAGGCTTCTGAAGAACAGGAGCCAGATGTAACGGACACAATGTTAAGGGGGCTTTTGGAAATCGATGGGCTCAGTGGCTACTACATTAGTGCTTCAAGTACCTCTACTGTAGCAGCGGGCAATGCGCAAGCTGATAATGTCTTTATTACTGGTGTTAGTCAATCCTATTTTGACATAAAGGCATTAGAAATCTTGGCTGGCCGTCGTTTCACAGCTAACGATTACAGCCGATTTTCCCGTATTATCATGTTGGATGTTGCCTTGGCTGAGAAGCTTTTTGGTTCAACCGATGCAGCCCTCAACCAAATCGTCAATGTCAATGCCAATTCTTACCTTGTAGTTGGTGTTTACAAAGATCCCAAAGCAGGTACTTCCCTCTATGGTTTCAACTCAGGCGGAAATGCCATTATGACCAATACGCAACTAGCTGCTGAAATGGGTACCAAGGAAAATAGTGGCCTTTATGTCCATGTAGAAGATGTGAGTAGAGCTGCTGAGGTTGGTCAGGCTGCCGCAGCATACTTGACCAACATTACAGGTCTAAAGGAAGCCCGTTATGATATCTATGATATGTCAGCTATGTTAGATGATTTTAAGAACCAAATGTCAGGTGTCACTACGTTTATCGGTGCTGTTGCAGGAATTTCACTTCTTGTAGGTGGTATCGGTGTTATGAACATCATGTTGGTATCGGTAACTGAGCGAACTCGTGAGATTGGTCTTCGAAAAGCCTTGGGTGCAACCCGTGGAAATATCCTTATGCAGTTCTTGATTGAAGCCATGGTATTGACCACTTTAGGTGGAGCAATCGGCTTAGCTATCGCTCAAGCCATTGTGTTTACTCTCAACGCTACAAAGGTTATGGGAGAGATGACAGCTGAAATCTCAATACCGGTTGTATTAGGAAGTCTGGCATTTTCAGCAGCAGTCGGAATTGTCTTCGGCGTTCTTCCTGCTAATAAGGCTTCTAAGCTTGATCCAATTGAGGCATTACGTTACGAATAATTGATTGAAACGATTAGGTTTTCCTAGTCGTTTTATTATTTGAGCAAATTCCTTGACAATATCACTAGTTAGCGATAAAATAAGACCATCAAATAAGTAAGAGATGTAAAGGAGAACACATCATGGTAGAATTAGGTATTTCAACATTTGGCGAAACAACTCCACTAGAAAAAACAGGGGAAACTTACAGCCACGACGAGCGGATTCGCCAGCTAGTCAAAGAAATCGAACTAGCTGATGCGGTGGGACTTGATGTTTATGGGATTGGGGAGCATCACCGAGAAGATTTTGCGGTTTCTGCACCTGAGATTGTGCTGGCAGCTGGTGCCGTCAATACCAAGCATATCAAGCTAACATCAGCAGTTTCAATCCTTTCCTCCATGGACCCTGTAAGGCTCTATCAGCAGTATACCACCATTGACGCTTTGTCAAATGGCAGAGCGGAAATCATGGCGGGTCGTGGTTCCTTTACGGAGTCATTTCCCTTGTTTGGCTATGATCTCCATGACTATGAAGAACTCTTCGATGAAAAGCTAGATATGCTTCTGGAAATCGACAAGGAAACCAATCTCAAGTGGGATGGCCATTTTACTCAGTCTGTCGATAATAAGCCAGTCTATCCACGTCCTGTTCAGGAAGATTTTCCCATTTGGGTAGCAACTGGGGGCAATGTAGAGTCCACCATCAAGATTGCTAAGAAAGGCTTGCCAATCGTGTATGCATTCATTGGTGCAGGTGCCCATCGCTTTAAACCTTTAGTCGATGCCTATCGCAAGGTTGCTCGCAACTCAGGTCATGATCCAAAGAAAACGAAAGTTGCAGCCCATTCCTGGGGTTGGATTGCAGATGATCATGACAAAGCAGTAGAAGAGTACTATCACCCAACCAAGGTAATTACGGACAATATTGCCAAAGACCGCCCACATTGGAGCGAGATGACCAAGGCGCAATATCTCTACTCTCTGACAGACGAAGGAGCAACCATCGTCGGAGATCCAAAACGAGTCGCTGAAAAAATTATCAAGACTATTGAAACACTTGACTTGGACCGTTTCTTCCTCCATCTCCCAATCGGCTCAATGCCACATGAAGATGTCCTCCGTGCTATCGAACTCTACGGAACCAAGGTCGCACCGATTGTCCGAGATTACTTTGCAAAAAAAGAAAAGAATCAGTCCCAAGACTGATGAGATAGTTGATAGGATGAGTTATACTATAGTTAATCCTAAATATTTTTCATAATCTCCTGAAAATCCTGACCATGTGGTTGGGATTTTTTGCATGCAAAAACACTCTTAGAATTTCCAAGAGTGTTTTAAGTAACGGTGTTAAACAGTTTGTAATTTTTATTTCATCGTCGGGAGTGAAAAGGTATGGGAGACCTTTTCAGCCAATCGCCAAGAAACATGAAAGCGATTGGAACAATCTAGTGAAAATAATACTAGCAAGCTACTGTTTCTTACTTCATAGTAGGGAATAGCAACACATCCCGAATAGTAGTAGTATCTGTCAAAAGCATGCAGAGGCGGTCGATACCGATTCCGAGTCCACCTGTTGGTGGCATACCGTATTCGAGGGCTTCGATGTAATCGTAGTCAACGCCTGTCGCTTCGTCGTCACCGAGTTCTTTAGCTTTAGCTTGGGCTTCGAAGCGTTCCAATTGGTCGATTGGGTCGTTCAATTCTGTAAAGGCATTTCCGTATTCCTTGGTCATGATGAAGAGCTCAAAGCGGTCTGTGAAGCGTGGGTCTTCGTCGTTTTTCTTAGCCAGTGGAGATACGGCTACTGGGTGACCATAGACAAAGGTTGGTTGGATAAGAGTTGCTTCAACATACTCTTCAAAGAAGCTGTTGATGATTTGACCAACTTCTGTATGGTGTTTTTCCACAGGGACCTTGTGCTCAGCTGCAAGGGCTTTTGCTTCCTCGAAGCTCATCTCTTGCCAGAAGTCCACGCCAGTTTGTTCCTTAATGGCATCAACCATGTGGATCCGTTTGAATGGCTCATGGATAGCAATTTCAGTGCCCTGATAAGTCACAGGACCATCGCCGACAACAGCCTTGGCAGTGTGCTGGATAATACCTTCGGTCAAGTCCATGATGTCTTGGTAGTCTGCATAAGCTTGGTAAACCTCAATGGAAGTGAACTCAGGGTTGTGGGTCGCATCCATACCTTCGTTACGGAAGATACGGCCGATTTCATAAACGCGTTCCATACCGCCGACAATCAGGCGTTTGAGGTGGAGTTCTGTCGCGATACGAAGGACCATGTCAATGTTTTGGGCATTGTGGTGGGTGATGAATGGACGAGCCGCAGCACCACCAGCTTCGTTGTGAAGGACAGGTGTTTCCACCTCCAAGAAACCAAGTCCGTCAAGGTAACGGCGGATTTCTGAGATGATTTTTGAGCGAGTTACAAAGCGATCAAAGCTCTCGCGGTTAGTAATCAAGTCCAAATAACGTTTGCGGTAGCGGGTCTCGATGTCTGTCAAACCGTGGAATTTTTCTGGCAATGGGCGGAGCGCTTTAGACAAGTGAGTCAACTTGCGAGCATGGATAGACAGCTCACCAACGTTTGTCTTGAAGACATCTCCCTCGACACCGATAAAGTCACCAAGGTCTGCTTTTTTGAAGATTTCGTAATTTTCTTCGCCAACATCATCCTTACGAACGTAGATTTGAATCTGGCCTTCGCGGTCTTGAATGTGAGCAAAACCTGCCTTACCCTTACCACGCTTGGTCATAATACGACCTGCAATGATTGCTGTTTGCCCTAATTCTTCCAAGTCTTCTTTTGATTTGTCTTCGTACTGGGCCTTCAATTCAGCTGAGTTGGCAGAACGCTCAAAACGTTTTCCAAATGGGTCAATGCCCTGTTCAGCAAGAGCCGTCATTTTCTCACGACGGACAATCTGTTGGTCATTTAATTCTTCAAAATGTTCAGTTGACATAAAATTTTCATTCCTCCAAAGTCTGTTACTTCCATTTTATCATAGAATAGGGAAAAAATCAGCAAAAAAGAAAACAGGAAACTGCTTTCTTAGTGAGATTTGTAGCTGGTATCATTCCAAGCCAGTTCGGTAAAGTGTTTAAAGTCAGTTGTTTCCAAAATGGAAATGGAGGCATTGTCCAAGCTGCCTCGGCGACGCAGTTGGGCTGGTGGAAAACCAAGTAGGCGATGGATAGAAGCGGTTAGAAAGGTACCATGGCTGACGATGAGGACTGTTTCCATGTCTTGCCCTTTCAGCGATTGGACAAAGTCCACCATTCGTTGAGTTACTTGGCGAACGCTCTCAGCTTCAAATAAGTCATTGTTAAAAAGTGCTAGATTATGTTTGAGTGCCCAGGCTTGTTTTGGGTAGATGGCACGAAAAATTGCTATCTTGCTTCCTTCTAACGTTCCAAAATTCCATTCACGTAATTGTTGTGTGGTTAGAACGGTTTGGCAATGGTGATTGGCTTTTGCAATTTCTACGGCAGTGCTATGTGCGCGCTGCAAATCACTAGAATAAATAGCATCAAAGGGGATTTCAGCAAGGTACTTGCCGAGTTTTTCTAAATCCTGATAAGATTCGGGCAAGAGAGCCGAATCTCCAGAATAGCCTTGAAAGCGTCCCTCTAAATTCCACTCAGTCTTTCCATGACGGACAAAGTAGATTTTCAAGTCTAGTCCCTCCCCTCGATCAAATCGGTAAAGTCAGCTTTTACAAAATCAGCTAAAACTTGGCTATCGATTTTTATCGAGCGACTAATTTCTCCAGCAGAGACAATCAAGCAACCGAGTTCAAGGGCAGATTGATCAATGTAGATTGGGAAATTATGCTTCTGACGAATACCCACAGGATTGTTGGCACCGTGAACATAGCCAGTTGTCTTTTCCAAGTCCTTTTGTGGAATCATGCTGACTTTTTTATTGCCTGAGATTTTGGCTAATTTTTTCTCAGACAGGTGCTCAGTGATTGGCACGATTCCAATGACAGGCCCCGTTTTATCACCAGTTAATGCCAGTGTTTTGTAAATTTCATGTTCTTCAATTCCTGGTGGCAGTTGGCCATCAAGGGTATTTAAAACAAGGCTATCATGATCGATCTTAGCCTTGTCTAATATTTGGTCCACCAAGGTTTTCTTTATTTTAACCTTTTTTGCCATTATTTATATTTTTCCTCCAGTTTGCTCATCCAAAGGCCTAGCCATGCTCCTAAGACAAATAGCACAAGAGCAGCAATCCATGTAACAAAGTTTGCTCCAGCATAGGAAATTGACTCTTTATTACTTGCTTGTGGAATCAAAATTAGGAGAGTAGAAGATGAGACGATACCAATAATAAAGTGATAAACGCGTGAGTGATAAACCTTCAGTGCGTGGTCCATTGCTTTTGAAAAGGCCACCATTGCAAGAACGCCACCGATTGCGATTGGTAGGAAGGTATCGAATAAATCAAGTGATTTGAAACCATTTAGCATTGGCGTGTAGATACCCAAAATCAGCAAGAGATTTGACGGGCTAAGTCCAGGAACGAGAATACCTAGTGCAATCAAGGCACCTGCCAAGACAAAACTTGCAAAGTTTGCTGGAAGTGTTCCGACAAGATCGCTCAAATTGTAGAGCAAGAATCCTGAAATGATGAATGTCCCAATTAACCAAGCCCAATCAAGGCTATCCCTTTGACTTTTCAGTGTTGACTCCTTAACCAAGCTGGGAATGGTTCCGACGATTGCTCCTGCAAAGGCCCACAAAACAGGCACTTGAAAATGCTGCAACAAAAATTCAACAGGGAACGAGAAGAGTGCTATTCCCAAAATACCACCGATTCCGACAGGTACAAAGAAAATAAAGTTTTCCTTGAAATCTTTTCGAATATTTGCTAAAAATCCAATTAGTCGCTCATAAATTCCGAGGATAGCAGCGAGTACTCCCCCAGAGACACCAGGTAAGATAAAGCCGAGTGCGATAATCATACCTTTAATAATTCTTGAAATCCAAGAAGCCATAATTTCCTCCAAAATGTATTATAACGCTCCTATTATAGCATAAAGCAAGTAAAAATAATTAAAAAGACTGCCTGTTAGATAAAATCCAGCAGGCAGTTTTGATTAAAGATTGTAAAAACCTGGTCTTGCTCTATAGAGTAAAATGAGCAGAATAGAGGCAATTGCAGCGGAAGGAAGAATATAGCTGATATTGTAGGTAAAGGAATAGAACCAGACAGGCATACCGTCTGGAGCGTAGTCTGCGTAGAAAATAATTCCTGATAAGAAGGTGGCTATCAATCGGATGCTTCCTCCTAGAAAACTAGCCAGAGTAATGATGAGAGTAGCATTTTTTAGATCTTTTTGTTTGGATAGGGTGGGGGCCACTAAACCTGCTAAACCAATTCCGGCGTAAGAAAGTGCGTAGTCAAGAAAAACTTGAAAAACGTTTAGGAAGTAGCCACCGTAGAAAAGTTGAATGGTTCCGACAATACCACCAGTAAGAACCCCAACCCCTAGTCCGTGGCGTAGAGCAAGCAGTAAGATTGGAAGCATGACTAAAGACACGGATCCACCTTGGGGCATTGTAAAGAGCGGGATTTTGTCAAAGACGAGGGCAATTGCAGAAAAAATAGCGACTTCGGCTAGGATGGGTAATTTTGATGTGGACATAAAAATACTCCTTTGTAGATTGCAGACAAAGGAGTGTTTATAGCAGAATATAGTATCATTCTATAAAGCACACAATTCCTACGCTAGTTTTAACTAGATCAGGTTCGAGGATTTCGCAGTTGCGATCTCAGCCGAAGCACTCCTTTGTGTATATGTAATTAGTGAAATTGTATCATTTTATTCGGGTGTTGTAAATAGTTTCTGATAAACTTCGTTAGGATCTTTGAGTGTAGTAATGAGGTTTAAATCCAAATGGTGTTCAAATCCGTTGACATACCCACGTGATGTGTATTGGTGGAGATCGTAATCCAAATCAGTATTTGGAGCGGCATTGTAGTAGCCAGAATCATCACCATATGTAGGAATCCAGACTGCATCGAATTTATCCACATTGATGCTGTGGTCTTCCATGAAATAGGTTCCGACGTAAATTCCAATGTTTTTAGCACCGAGAGTTTCTAACTCTTTTCGAAAAGCCTCCACTCCAGCATTCATATCATCCATGGTATATTCTTCAACGTCTAACCAATAGAAGGTCGGCTTGTATTTATTGGCGGCCTTATAAAAGCTTCGAGCTTCCTCCTGCATGCTCTCAATACTATTTCCCGTGACATAGGCATAGACAGCAACAGGGATATTTCTTGCTTGGAATTCTTTAATATGGGTATCAAAGGATTTATCTAACCCGTTTTTATCAGTCGCTGTATTTTCGTTTTTAGTGTGTGATCCACTTTGAATACGAACGATTGCGCCAGAAATATTTTTGCTAAGGGTATCGTAGTCGATTTCAGACGGTCTCTGCCAAGCAGAAACGTCGACGATAGGTTTCATTTCGAGCGCATTTGCAATGTAATAACTTGAGCTAGAATTTGTTGTTTTAGAACTTGTACTGGTGTTTGATTGTGTGACTGCGGGTTCGTTAGCTACCTCCGTCTTATTTACAGTATTTCCAGTCACCCCAGTGATGAAAATAAGAGCAAAGAAGGATAGGAAAAAAACAACAACAATCATCGGATTTAGTTTCTTTCTCATCTCCTCAATTCTACCGTAAAATCATGAAAAAATCAAAAAAATACGATTCAAGAAATAGTAAAAGATTATCTGAACTTGACATAATAAAGGGAATAAGGTAGGCTAAATTGGTATGCATGACAAAAGTGAAAAAGTAAGACGTGTTAGTCAGCTAGTTGTTCTGTCCTCTTTGACGATTGTTTTAAGGGTGGTTTTTGGGCCATTTCCCAATATAAAGCCTCTTACGGCTATTTTCCTCATTGTTCTGTCCTATTTCAGTTTGCTGGAGAGCTGGACATTGATGATACTAGCGATGGTAGGGAGTGGCTTGCTTTTTGGATTTGGCACAGTTGTTTTGTGGCAAGTTCTTAGTTTTGCTTTTATCCAATTTATATGGTGGTTGGTAATCGGTCCTTTTATCAAAAAAGAGAACATTCCCTTGTGGCTACAGAGTCTTCTGGCGGGGATTCTTGTCTTTTTGTATGGGCTAACGATAAGTTTTTTATCTGCTACACAGTTTGGGATTTCCCCTATCGTCTTCTGGCTTAATGGTCTAGTCTTTGATAGTTTACACGCTGCTTCAACAGTTTTGTTTTATCCAATTATTGATTATATTTTTAGGAGATTTTATAAATGAAAAAAATTAGTATTATGTTGACGGTTGTCTTCTCGCTCTTCTTGGCTGCTTGTACAAACACTACTGAGAAACAGAGCAACTCGGCTATCGAAGTCACTTTGCAGATTACAACCAAGGACAAAGAGAATCGTCAGGAAGTTACTGCGGAAGAAGGTGATAGTGTCATGGATGTACTTAAAGAACATCATGACATTGTAGAAGACAATGGTTTGATAACAGAAATTGATGGTGTTAGCCAAGATGCGAGTACCAATACATACTGGATGTATAAAGTTAATGGCCAAATGGCTGATAAAGGGGCGAAAGACCTTACAGTTGCGAATGGGGATGAAATTGAATTTTATCTTGAAACATTTGAATAGATATGAAAGGCTTCGGCCTTTTTCTTGTTGACAAAAGTTAGTTCCGAATGTTTGCAGAGCAACTTAGAAAGTGATAAGTATTTTTATACAAAGTATGCTATAATAAGAGCTATACTCGAAGAAGGTTGGATAAGCAATGAAGATTGACAAACGCCAGTTGTTGAATTACTCCATACTGATTCCCTATCTCATCTTATCGGTGATTGGGTTGGTCATGGTCTATTCGACAACCAGTGCTACGCAAATTATTAATGGTGGAAATCCATTTAGAACAGTGATTAACCAGGCAGGATTCTGGATTGTCAGCTTGGTAGCAATCTATACGATTTATCGTATGAAATTAAGTTTTTTACGCAAGAAAGCCGTTATCTATTCGGTTATTTTGGTAGAAGTATTTCTGTTAGCTATTTCTCGGTTGTTTACTCCGATTAACGGGGCTCATGGCTGGATTCCTCTGCCAATCGCAGGAACCTTGCAGCCGGCAGAATATTTGAAATTAATTATCATTTGGTATCTGGCACATGAGTTTGCAAAACAACAGGCGGATATTCGGGCTTATGACTATGTATCGTTGATTAAAGGAAGTTGGATTCCGAAAGAGTTTACAGATTGGCGGGTGGTCAGTCTGCTCCTCCTTGGTCTAGTTGCAACACTGCCAGACTTGGGGAATGCGACGATTATTGTGCTGATTATGGTCGTGATGATTAGTGTAAGTGGGATTGCCTATCGCTGGTTTTCAACAGCGGTTTTGGGAATTGTGGCCGCCTCAACAGTTATTCTAGGAACGATTCGTATTTTGGGTGTAGAAACGGTGGAAAAAATTCCGCTCTTTGGTTATATTGCTCGTCGTTTTGCGGCCTATTTTGATCCATTTGGTAATGCCACCAACTCAGGTCTTCAATTGACTCATTCTTACTATGCGATGAGTAACGGTGGATGGCTTGGACGTGGCTTGGGAAATTCGATTGAGAAAAAGGGGTATCTACCAGAGGCCCACACCGACTTTGCGTTTTCGATTGTCATTGAAGAACTCGGTTTTGTCGGAGCTAGTTTAATTCTAGCCTTATTGTTCTTTTTGATTATTCGAATTATTATTGTAGGCGTCCGTGCTCGTAGTCCATTTAATGCGATGATGGCACTTGGAATGGCAGGCATGCTTCTGATTCAAACATTTGTCAATATTGGAGGAATTTCAGGAATTATTCCTGCAACGGGGGTAACTTTCCCCTTCTTGTCACAGGGGGGATCGAGTCTTTTGATTATTTCCATCGGGATAGGGTTTGTTCTGAATATTGATGCTAGTGAAAAACGTCGATTAATTGAAGAAGAAATAGAGCGTACGCTAATTTAGAGATAGGAAAGAGGTAGGAGATGGCTATTCAAAAATTAGAGAACTATAACAACAAGGAAGCAATCCGTGAAGAAGTAACGATTCTAACATCTATTTTGGAAGAAGTAGCAGCTCAAATGATGCCTGCAGAGACTTTTGCTAAAATTGTAGAATTATCTCAATTGTCTCGTCAGGATGATTATCAGGCATTGATTGCTATTATCAGTCAGTTAAATAATGATGAACTAGCAGTTATTTCTAGATACTTTGCTGTTTTGCCACTTTTGATTAATATATCAGAAGATGTTGACTTGGCCTATGAAATCAACCATCAAAACAATATTGATCAAGATTATCTTGGCAAGATTTCAACAACAATTGATATGGTTTCCAAACAAGAAAATGCAGCTGAAATCCTTGAAAAGTTGAATGTTGTTCCAGTCTTGACAGCCCATCCTACTCAGGTTCAACGTCAGTCTATGCTTGATTTAACCAAGCATATTCATGAGTTGCTTCGTCGTTATCGCGATGTAAAATTGGGCTTGCTCAATAAAAACAAATGGGAAGATGAGCTCCGTTGTTACATTGAAATTATCATGCAGACGGATATGATTCGTGAGAAGAAGTTGAAAGTAACCAACGAAATCACAAACGTTATGGAGTATTACAATTCTTCCTTTATTAAGGCTGTCACTAAGTTGCAGCGGGAATACAAACGTTTGGCTGCTGAGAAAGGAATCGCCTTAAATAACCCTCGTCCAATTACAATGGGTATGTGGATTGGGGGAGACCGTGATGGAAATCCATTTGTTACTGCAGAGACCTTGAAGCTGTCAGCCTTGACTCAGTGTGAAGTCATTATGAATTATTACGATGAGCAACTCTATAAACTCTATCGGAATTTTTCGCTCTCAACTTCCATTGTGAATGTATCTACAGCGGTTAAGATGCTGGCGGATTTATCTGAAGATAGTTCTGTCTATCGTGAAAATGAGCCTTATCGTCGTGCTTTTCACTATATTCAGATGAAACTTGCAAATACAAGAGATTATCTAGTTCACAATAAGCCGTCAGATGTTCGCTATAGTAATGTAGCCGAGTTTAAAGCTGATTTATTAGCCATCAAACAATCTTTGATTGAAAATAAATCTATGGCGCTATTGAAAGGTGATTTTACAGAATTGCTTGAAGCGGTTGAAGCGTTTGGTTTCTACCTAGCTAGTATCGATATGCGCCAAGACTCTTCTATTCATGAAACAAGTGTTGCGGAGCTATTGGCCTCTGCTCGTATCGTAGAAGACTACTCCAGTTTATCTGAGGAAGCTAAATGCCATGTTCTTTTGAAACAGTTGGAAACAGATCCACGCATTCTTTCTGCAACGCACATACCAAAGTCAGAACAATTAGAAAAAGAATTGGCTATCTTTGCTGCTGCGCGTGAATTGAAAGATAAGCTAGGTGAGGAAATCATCAAGCAACATATTATTTCACACTCGGAGAGTGTTTCTGATTTACTGGAATTAGCTGTCCTATTAAAAGAAGTTGGTCTAGTAGATGTCGATAAGGCCCGTGTTCAGATTGTTCCACTTTTTGAGACAATCGAGGACTTAGATAATGCACCTGATACCATGCGTCAATATCTGCAATTAGATTTGGCGAAACGTTGGATTGCAGGCAATAAATACTACCAAGAAATCATGCTTGGCTACTCAGATTCCAACAAGGATGGTGGCTACCTATCCTCCGGCTGGACACTCTACAAAGCACAGAATGAATTGACGCAAATTGGTCAAGACTACGGAGTAAACATCACCTTCTTCCACGGTCGTGGTGGTACTGTTGGTCGTGGTGGTGGTCCTTCCTATGATGCGATTACATCTCAGCCATTTGGTTCTATCAAGGACCGGCTTCGTTTGACAGAACAAGGCGAAGTGATAGGCAATAAATACGGTAACAAAGACGCAGCCTACTATAATTTAGAAATGCTGGTATCTGCAACGCTTGACCGTATGGTCACACAAATGATTACCGATCCAAATGAAATCGATGGCTATCGCGAAACCATGGATGAGATTGTATCAGATAGCTATCGTATTTATAGAGATCTTGTGTTCAACAATCCACATTTTTATGATTATTTCTTTGCCGCTAGTCCAATTCGTGAAGTATCAAGCCTGAACATTGGCTCACGTCCCGCGGCTCGAAAAACCATCACAGAAATCGGTGGTTTGCGTGCGATTCCATGGGTATTCTCCTGGTCACAAAACCGTGTCATGTTGCCAGGTTGGTATGGAGTTGGTTCAAGTTTCAAACGCTTTATTGATAAGCACCCTGATAATTTGTCTAAGTTACAAAAAATGTACGAATCTTGGCCATTCTTCCGTTCACTTCTATCAAACGTGGATATGGTATTGTCTAAATCTAATATGAATATCGCATTTGAATATGCTAAAATGTGTGAAAGCGAAGAGGTACGAAATATCTTCCATGTCATTTTAGATGAATGGCAGTTGACCAAAGAAATCATTTTATCAATCGAGCAAAATGATGAGCTTTTAGCAGAACTACCGTTCCTAAAAGCCAGTCTTGATTATCGCATGCCTTATTTCAATGTGCTCAACTATATTCAGATTGAATTAATTCATCGTCTTCGTCGTGGAGAATTGAGCAAAGAGCAAGAGAATCTCATTCATATTACCATCAACGGTGTAGCAACAGGTTTGCGTAACTCAGGTTAATACCACTACAAAACAACTTCTTCGGAGGTTGTTTTTTATGTATAATAATATCAGAAAGGTGTAACCAATCGTCAATTCATTCGTTTTATTAGTGAAAGGAGGAGATAAGTATCAAACTGGATCAATATGAAAAAGAAATTATTGGTATTGCAGAGGAGATTTCCTACTATCTGCAAAAATCAGGAGCCAGCCCAGCTGACAGTCAGGATATTGCCCAAGATGTTCTAGTCAAATTGCTTGAATCTGATATTGTCCTTCCTTTCGAAAAACTAAGAGCTTGGCTTTATCGTTCTGCAGTTCGGGCCTACATTGACAAATACAGGCGAGACAAGCGCTACCATGAAATTTTACAAAAGGAGTTTTTTAGGCCTGAAAATTTTTTGGTCTATGACCAAGAAGATTATGAGGAACTCTATCAAGCTGTTGCAGACCTACCAGAAAAATACCAGCAAGTGATTGACCTCTATTATTTCCAAGATATGAGTATCAAGGAGATTGAGCATATTTTAGGTGCTGGTCAAAGTTGGGTGAAAATCAGCCTTTACCGAGGACGCAAACAGTTAAGGAAAGCATTAGAAGAGAGAGGATATGACTATGAAGACTTTTGAAGAAGTGACAAAAAAGAGTAAGCGGAAGAATTTATGGAAGACAATAGGGCTATCATCGCTCATCGGTTTTATCTTATTATTGATTGGCGTTCAAACCGTAAAAATAATTGTCGGTGCACGAGAAGGTCGTGAGGTGTGGGAACAAACGATGCTAATGGAAATCGCCTATCCAAATATAAATCATGATGGCATTAAAATCCAAAGCACAAGTTATGTATCTGGAAAACTCTACTTCAATTTGTACAAGGATTTAGACGGTGTTCCTATGGCTTTTGGTCAGCATGAAATTTACTATGACCTGTTTGATAGTCATTATGACTTTGCCCAGCATATACCTGGGAATACCTTCAAATACCTATATGACCATACAACCAATACCAAGCTGCCTATTTTTTACAATAAGAATCAGATTGTATGGAGTGAGTCAGAGATTGCTAAAGAGTTGCCCTATCTAAGAGAAATGAGCGGTCAACTAGTAGAAGTGGCTATTTCCTTTGATAAGAAGTACAGTTTGGCAGAGATTAAGGAGATGATTCCCAGCAACATCAAGCAAAATTGGTATTGGATAGGGACAGAAGGGAAACAAAATACCTATCACTATCGTCCAGAGCAGCTTTTGGGATTAGATCCAGAGGATATTCAACTGGTCTTTTCGGCCATGCCAGAAGACTATATGACAGGTATGGACTTTATTAAAGAGTTCTTAGAAACAGGAGAGCAGAAACGAGCGCAGTATTTGGACATACCAGTGGATGACTTGCAAGCCTTTGTTGATAAGTTTGGTGACACCGACTTTACCAAACAAGAAGAGATTGACCAGTTGGAGTTCGCAGGCATTATCCTAACAGGAAAAGCAGAAGACTTTGCTCAGTTGGAAGGCAAGGACTGGATTTATTCTTCTAGTATTGGCGCGTCCATTCCTATTCAGCCTTATTATCAACTGCATCATTAAGTGAAAATAGTCAATATATTTTCAATACTTATAGCAAGAGGCTTGCCAGGGAGTCGTAGGATGACTGAACGGAGAAAGGTCTGTTGCAGTAGTCTCGTATTTGTGGCACCTTGTAGCTATGGTAACATCAATATTCCTACGGAAGTGAGGTGTTTTTAGTTGAGTAATAGGTTAAAATGGGATGATAAAAAAGGTTATGAGCGAAGCTAATAGCCCTTGCAGAACATGGATAAAATAAAAAACGATAGAAAATGCTTGCAATTCTGCTACAATTTGATAGAATAGTAAGGTAAAGTTAGACTGTATTGCCTACTGTCTATCTATAAAATATATTTTATTGGAGGCTTTTCCCAAAATGGCAAAAGAAAAATACGATCGTAGTAAACCACACGTTAACATTGGTACAATTGGACACGTTGACCACGGTAAAACTACTTTGACAGCAGCTATCACAACTGTATTGGCACGTCGCTTGCCTTCATCAGTTAACCAACCTAAAGACTATGCGTCTATCGATGCTGCTCCAGAAGAGCGCGAGCGCGGTATCACTATCAACACTGCACACGTTGAGTACGAAACTGAAAAACGTCACTATGCTCACATCGACGCTCCAGGACACGCGGACTACGTTAAAAACATGATCACTGGTGCTGCTCAGATGGACGGTGCGATCCTTGTAGTAGCTTCAACTGACGGTCCAATGCCACAAACTCGTGAGCACATCCTTCTTTCACGTCAGGTTGGTGTTAAACACCTTATCGTCTTCATGAACAAAGTTGACTTGGTTGACGATGAAGAATTGCTTGAGTTGGTTGAAATGGAAATCCGTGACCTTCTTTCAGAATACGATTTCCCAGGTGATGATCTTCCAGTTATCCAAGGTTCAGCTCTTAAAGCTCTTGAAGGTGACTCTAAGTACGAAGACATCGTTATGGAATTGATGAACACAGTTGATGAGTACATTCCAGAACCAGAACGCGACACTGACAAACCATTGTTGCTTCCAGTCGAGGACGTATTCTCAATCACTGGTCGTGGTACTGTAGCTTCAGGACGTATCGACCGTGGTACTGTTCGTGTCAACGACGAAATCGAAATCGTTGGTCTTCAAGAAGAAAAATCTAAAGCAGTTGTTACTGGTGTTGAAATGTTCCGTAAACAACTTGACGAAGGTCTTGCCGGCGATAACGTTGGTGTGCTTCTTCGTGGTGTACAACGTGATGAAATCGAACGTGGTCAAGTTATCTCTAAACCAGGTTCTATCAACCCACACACTAAATTCAAAGGTGAAGTTTACATCCTTACTAAAGAAGAAGGTGGACGTCACACTCCATTCTTCGACAACTACCGTCCACAGTTCTACTTCCGTACAACTGACGTAACTGGTTCAATCAAATTGCCAGAAGGTACTGAAATGGTAATGCCTGGTGATAACGTTACTATCGACGTTGAATTGATCCACCCAATCGCCGTTGAACAAGGTACTACTTTCTCTATCCGTGAAGGTGGACGTACTGTTGGTTCAGGTATGGTTACAGAAATCGAAGCTTAATTCGATTGAGTTCCCAGAAATAACAATTATAGTCAGACAACTTAATTGTAACTCTCTACTTTCGGGTAGAGAGTTTTTCTGTAAGTATTCATAAAATGCACAGAAATTCTTTAATCTTAGCTAAGTTTATGCTATAATGTACCTTGTACAATAAATATAGAAGAGGTAAGTGAAATGTCACGTAAACCAATCATTGCCGGTAACTGGAAAATGAACAAAAACCCTCAAGAAGCGCAAGCTTTCGTTGAGGCAATTGCAGGAAAATTACCTGCAGGCGACAAAATTGAAGCAGCTATCGCAGCTCCAGCTGTAGATTTGAACGCTCTCTTGTGGTTCGCTAAAGATTCTGAATTGAAAGTTGCTGCTCAAAACTGCTACTTTGAAGATGCAGGTGCCTTCACTGGTGAAACATCTCCAAAAGTATTGGCTGAAATGGGTGTTAACTATGTTGTTATCGGTCACTCAGAGCGTCGTGATTACTTCCACGAAACTGATGAAGATATTAATAAAAAAGCTCATGCAATCTTCCGTAACGGTTTGACTCCAATCATCTGTTGTGGTGAGTCACTTGAAACTTACGAAGCTGGTAAAGCAGTAGAATTTGTAGGTGCACAAGTTTCTGCAGCTTTGAAAGACTTGACTGCTGAACAAGTAGCATCACTTGTTATTGCTTATGAGCCAATCTGGGCAATCGGTACTGGTAAATCAGCTACTAAAGATGATGCACAAAACATGTGTAAAGCTGTTCGTGACGTTGTTGCTGCTGATTTCGGTCAAGAAGTTGCAGACAAGGTTCGCGTTCAATACGGTGGTTCTGTAAACCCATCAAACGTTGCTGAATACATGGCATGTCCAGACGTTGACGGTGCGCTTGTTGGTGGCGCATCACTTGAAGCAGAAAGTTTCTTGGCTTTGTTGAACTTCTAATATAGTCATTTAGTTTTTCTTTTATTACTTCGTTAACTCGCTTTGCCGTACTCCAGTACTGTCTGCAGCTCGTTGCCTAGTACTAAAAGTAAACTAAAAGACTATAACAAAAAGCATCGGATTTTGAATCCGATGCTTTTTTTGCTATTTTAAGAGGCTATTTCAGTACCCATTCTCTCAGAGCGTGGGCTACACCGCTCTCATCATTTGACTTCGTAATGTATTTGGCGATTTTTTTCAGTTCAGGATTTCCGTTTTCCATGACAACAGGATTACCGACGACTTCCAACATTGGACGGTCATTTTCTTGGTCACCGATGGCCATGGTTTGATCCATAGTTAGTCCAAGCTTGTCAGCTAGATGAATGATAGCTTGTCCCTTGTTAACAGTTTTAGGGGTGATTTCCAAATAAAATGGTGCTGATTTTGCTACGTTGTACTTCTCAGTCAAGCTGGTCGGTAGAAGTGGAATAGCAGCATCAAGAATTTCTGGCTCATCAACCATCATTGTTTTGATGATTTCCTTGTCAGCCATTTCTTCAGGAGTGCGATAGAAAATAGGTGTACTTACTAGTGTTGATTCGTAAATGGTGTATTTACCGATGTTACGGTTGGCAGTATAGATACCTTCCTTGGTGCTGGCATGCATTGGGAGCTTGAGTTTACGGGCAGCAGATTCGATGTCGAGATAATCCTCATAAGTCAAGGTATCTTTGACAATATCCTCACCAGTTGCTGCATCTTGGACTAAGCCACCGTTAAAAGTGATGACGTAGTCACCTGCTTCTGTAAGATTGAGTTCTTCTAAAATTGCTTGAACACCGGAAATGGGGCGACCAGTAGCAATAACAATTTTAACGCCTGCTTTTTTGGCGTCTTGAATGGCTGAAAAGACCTCAGGTGTGATTTCATGTTGGCTGTTCAGAAGAGTACCATCAATATCGATGGCGACAAGTTTAATGCTCATTTGATTCTCCAATTATAAAATGATCGTTATGTATATGGCTGTTAAAATCAGCTATTTGAGGTGCGAAAATCCCTGTTTCTTCTAACATTTCTTTTGGGAAATAGAAACGGCTATCGCCGTGGATTGTGCCTGATAGGGAGTGAACAATTGGTGATAGAGAGGATAGTTCTACCAAGGTTTCATCTTTGCGATAAATCTCAATTTGAGTCCGTTTCTTTTCTGCATTCGGACGGTAAATGTCATACGGCAAATCGAAGTTGTGGTGAATAGCAGTATAGTATTCTGGGTCAAACCCGACATCTGAGACCAGGCTACGCAGGCGGTCCAAAGCTTCCTCTTCTTCGGCCTTGAAAGTGATGGATTTGAGCACTTTCCTATTGATATAGCGCTGGGCTAAGTCAGATAAAATACGATCTGGTCCATCTATCCATGATTGAAAGTAAGTATTCATAACTCCATCATCCAGACTGAGGTAGTCGGTTAGACGGATACGATGCTCAAAAAAAGGTAATAGCCGAGGTGAAGTTCGTGCAAAAAACTCCTGTTCACTAGTATATAGTAGTTTGGCACGATTGAGTAAATTCTGCAATAGGACTTCCATAGAGCGGCTTGCTGGATGAAAATAGACTTGCATGTACATCTGGTAGCGGCTGAGAACGTAGTCTTCTACTGCATGCATACCAGATTCTTTGAAAGCAATTCCATTTTCTGTCGGGCGAATGACACGTAATATCCTAGTTAGGTCAAATTCACCATAGTTCGCTCCTGTGAAGTAGGAATCTCGTAATAGATAATCCATTCGGTCAACATCAATCTGGCTCGAAATGAGTTGAACGACCTGTTTATTTGGATAGGTGTGTTTGATAATACTAGCAACCTTGTCTGGAAACTCAGGCGAAACTTGTTTCAACAGAGCATTGATTTCCGTTTCTGGACTAGTAATAATAGCACAGGTCATTTCCTCATGGTCTGTATCAAATAGACGCTCGAAGGTATGAGAATAGGCTCCGTGTCCGACATCATGGAGTAGCGCAGCAACCATGGTCAGTAGGGACTCATTTGTATCCCAGATTTGTGGATACTTGTCTTCAAATTTTTGAGTAATCCGTCTGGCGATTTCGTAGGCGCCAAGGCAGTGCGAAAAGCGGCTATGCTCGCCACCATGGAAGGTATAGGAAGTAGTCCCTAGTTGCTTGATGCGGCGTAGTCGCTGAAATTCTTTTGTATTGATAAGTTTATAAATCAGCTCATGATCAACATGTACATAGTTATGAACTGGATCGCGAAATACTTTTTCTATCATAGTTTTATTATAACAAAAAAGGGAGATAAATTCCTGATTTTTCTAAAATACAAGGATATTGCTATGTATCCAAAGGAATCTTTTGGTATAATGGAGAAATGAATAATCAAATTATCTTATTAACTATTCAGGTCTTTATTATAGCCCTGATTCTTTGGATGCTTTACACAATTCTATTCTATGCTAAAAAGCACGATATTTCTCTAAAAGAGAAATTTTGGACAGGATTTGGTATCGGTTATGTTACTGATTTGCTAGACACCTTGGGGATTGGAACCTTTGCAACGACAACCACTATGTTTAAACTGACAAAGTTGGTGGAAGACGATCGTAAAATTCCTGCGACCATGACAACGGCGCACATCATACCAGTCTTAGTAGAGGCGCTATTGTTTATTACGATAGTTGAGGTTGACATGGTCACTCTGATTGCTATGGCAGTAGCGGCATTTACAGGTGCCTTTGTTGGTGCCAAGGTAACTCAAAAATGGGATACAAAGAAAGTTCAACGAATTCTTGGAATTTTGCTAATTATTGCAGCCTGTTTCATGGTCTATCGCATGATTACTAACCCTGGCGCAGATCTTACCAATGAAGTAAAGGGCTTAACTGGTTGGAAACTGGCTGTTGGTATTGCCTTTGATTTTATGGTGGGAATGCTGATGAGTATGGGGCTGGGTAACTATGCTCCTGAGTTAATCTTCTTCTCATTGATGGGAATTAGTCCAGCAGTTGCTCTTCCGGTCATGATGTTGAATGCTGCTATGATTATGACAGCTGGTGCCAAGCAGTTTATCCAATCAGGACGAGTAAATTGGCCAGGAGTTCCAGGAATCATTGTCGGTGGGGTGCTGGGTGTTTTGACAGCCGCTTTCTTCTTATCAAATTTGGATATTAATAATTTAAAAATTTTGGTAGTCTTCATTGCAGCGTATACAGGCTTTACTCTGCTTCGTTCTTCCTTTGTTACTAGGATTAAAAAATAGTAGGAGGACCTATGGATATTTATTTACGAAATGAAATTGATCTGGACGGGCAGATTGAGGTAGTGGATCAGCAATTTCAAGTGGAAGTCAAGGAAAAAGACGGCAATCTCTATCTTATTTATAGTAACGATGAAGCTGAAAAAGTTGTCATAAAATGTGACGAAGAAGAGTTAGTGATGACACGCTTTTCCACTCCGAAGTCTATTATGCGATTCATTTCTGGTAAAGAAGCTATTGTGACCATTCCTACACCGTTAGGAATCCAGCATTTTGTGACCGATACAAAACATTACCAATTAAACCGTTCGGATCAAAGTGTCCAGTTGCAATATGAATTAAAGGGATTGGAGAACCAGCAAGGTTTTGCTTCCTATGATTTGGAAATCTCGTGGAAATAATCTCTTGTTTCCAGAAAAATATTCTTGAATTTCTCGGGATTTTTGATATAATAGTTAACAAATCGAGGGAGTAGCTAGCGGAAATTTCCGTGATATTGTCGTCAATCCGACTTGTTTCCGGCAATATATTAAATAGCGAGACTTGTTTTAATAAGACAGGTCTCTTTTTTATTTGTTAGGTAAAAAAGAGACCGAGAAGGAGAAGGAAATTGTCAAAAGAACAAAAACGCGATTTGTTTTATACACAGAGCGAAGAGCAAGTATTGTCAAGCATGGGGTCTTCTTTGGACGGTTTGTCTAGTGATGAGGCAAGCAAACGTCTAGCAGACTACGGTCGTAACGAATTGGATGAGGGTGAAAAACGCACACTCTTAGCTAAATTTTTGGATCAGTTCAAAGACTTGATGATTATCATTTTGATTGCAGCAGCAATCTTGACGGTGATTACAGAAGGTTCACACGGTTTGACAGATGCCATTATCATCTTGGCCGTGGTTATCTTGAACGCTGCTTTTGGTGTTTATCAAGAAGGGCAAGCTGAGGCAGCCATTGAGGCGCTAAAAAACATGTCAAGCCCAGTTGCGCGTGCGCTTCGTGACAATCATGTAGTCGAGGTTGATTCTAAAGACTTGGTGCCAGGTGATATCGTTCTTCTTGAAGCAGGGGACGTTGTTCCAGCAGATATGCGTTTGTTGGAAGCTAACTCTTTGAAAATCGAAGAAGCGGCTCTGACTGGTGAATCTGTTCCTGTCGATAAGGACTTGAGCAAGGAATTGGCAGAAGATGCACCGATTGGTGACCGTGTCAACATGGCTTACCAAAACTCAAACGTTACTTACGGCCGTGGTCTTGGTGTGGTTACAAACACAGGTATGTACACGGAAGTTGGTCACATCGCAGGCATGCTTGCCAATGCAGATGAGACGGATACACCATTGAAACAAAACTTGCACCAGTTATCAAAAGTCTTGACATATGCAGTTCTTGTAATTGCTGCGGTAACGATGGCTGTTTCGGTATTTGTACGTGGAGAAGGTATCTTACCTGCTCTTATGACTTCTGTAGCTCTTGCGGTTGCGGCCATTCCTGAAGGTTTGCCAGCAATCGTAACTGTTGTCCTTTCTCTTGGTACACAGGTCTTGGCAAAACGTAACTCTATCATTCGTAAGTTGCCAGCAGTTGAAACACTTGGTTCAACTGAAATCATCGCATCAGATAAGACTGGTACCTTGACGATGAACCAGATGACGGTTGAGAAAGTCTACACAAACGGTCAATTGGTGGATGCTAAAGAAGCTTTGGATGCAAGCAATACAACGCTTCGTGTTATGAACTTTGCCAATGATACAAAAGTGGACCCAACTGGTAAATTGATTGGTGACCCAACTGAAACGGCACTTGTTCAATTTGGTTTGGATCAAAACTTTGATGTTCGCGAAGTCTTGGTTTCTGAGCCTCGTGTAGCAGAATTGCCTTTTGACTCAACACGTAAATTGATGTCAACCATTCATCAGCAAGCTGCTGGAAACTTCTTCGTAGCTGTTAAAGGTGCTCCAGACCAATTGCTCAAACGTGTAACGCAAATTGAAGAAAACGGTACAGTTCGTCCGATTACGGATGCGGATAAGCAAGCTATCCTTGCAACCAACAAAGAGTTGGCTAAACAAGCCCTCCGTGTCTTGATGATGGCGTACAAGTATGTGGATGCTATTCCTGAATTGGAATCTGACATTGTTGAAAACGACCTTGTCTTCTCAGGTTTGGTTGGTATGATTGACCCTGAGCGTCCTGAAGCAGCAGAAGCTGTGCGTGTTGCTAAGGAAGCTGGTATCCGTCCAATCATGATTACAGGTGACCACCAAGATACAGCTGAGGCGATTGCAAAACGTCTTGGTATCATCGATCCAAACGATACAGAAGATCATGTATTTACAGGTGCAGAGCTCAACGAATTGACGGATGAAGAGTTCCAGAAAGTCTTCAAGCAATATTCTGTATATGCTCGTGTATCTCCAGAACACAAGGTTCGTATTGTAAAAGCTTGGCAAAATGATGGTAAGGTTGTTGCCATGACTGGTGACGGTGTTAACGATGCGCCATCACTGAAGACTGCCGACATTGGTATCGGTATGGGGATTACAGGTACGGAAGTATCTAAAGGTGCCTCTGATATGGTCCTTTCAGATGACAACTTTGCGACTATTATCGTAGCGGTAGAAGAAGGACGTAAGGTCTTCTCAAACATCCAAAAAACTATCCAGTATCTCTTGTCAGCTAACACAGCTGAAGTATTGTGTATCTTCCTTGCAACCCTCTTTGGTTGGGACGTATTGGAGCCAGTTCATCTTCTTTGGATTAACTTGGTAACAGATACACTTCCAGCGATTGCCCTTGGTGTTGAACCTGCTGAGCCAGGTGTGATGCAGCACAAACCTCGTGGTCGTAACTCAAGCTTCTTCTCAGGTGGTGTCTTGAGCTCTATTGTCTATCAGGGTATTCTACAAACAGCATTGGTACTTGGTGTCTATGGTTTTGCACTGCTTTACCCAGAGCATGCTGGAGATAACCATGCTATTCATGCGGATGCCTTGACAATGGCATATGTTACACTTGGATTGATTCAGTTGGTGCATGCTTTCAACGTTAAGTCTGTCTACCAATCTATCTTTACCGTTGGTCCATTCAAGAACAAGCTCTTTAACTGGTCTATCGTAGCAGCCTTCTTGCTCTTGATGGCGACTGTTGTGATTCCAGGATTCAATACCTTCTTCAAGGTTTCAATCTTGACACCAACTCAATGGATGGTAACAGTAATTGGTTCAGGTCTCATGGTTGTTGTTGTAGAAATTGTTAAATTTGTTCAACGTAAGTTGGGCTTGGATGAAAAAGCTATCTAATATAGTTATTCAGCTTATCTTTTATTACTTCGTTAACTCGCCTTGGGAGTGGGAAAGAACTCAACCAAGATAAAAAGAGTTCGTCTTCCCACCCCCGCACAGTTGATTAGGCCAGATTTGGAGTGCAAAACACGAACAAATCTGCCAATCAACCACTGCGCTGAGATGTTGACACGAACTCTGAGTAGTGGTTCTGGGCTTTTTTCCCAGCCTCCTGCGACTCGTTGCCTTGTACTAAAAGTAAACTGAAGACTATATCATTTGAAAAAGCTCAGATTTAGTGGTCTGAGCTTTTTTCTGTACTGATAATGTATTTTGGGAAGATTACTTGCCCCAAAAATGTAAAGATTAGAGATGTAGCAAGTAGGATTATCTTTATCATCGTAGAAAATTGGAAAAAGATGACAATTGGAAGGATAGCCAAGCTGAAATAGTAGAGGGTGAAGTACTTACTGTTTTCTATTATTTGAACCCTATCGCCGTCTTTAACCTGAATGCTTGATTTTTTATCCCCTCGAATGCTTAGTGTAACAGATGGTTGTGTAATTGGTAAGCTTAGAATTTTACCTTGAGTAACTGTCCCAGCAATTTTTCCATCTACCAGGAGTGGAAGTTTTTGGGAGGATAGTTGTTTGATAGGTTTTGGATAATGAATAATAACTCTCATATGAACCTCCTTGTAATCTAGTTTCATTATAGCAAAAAAAGAAAATATGTAAACGATTTCTGACACTGTTTTCCCCTGTAGGCTTGCTTGAAGAATAAGAAACTGCTATAATTTTGAAGAGGTAGGAGTTTATATGAATTATCTTCAGAATTATATTTTAAGTAAAAGCAGTTATTTGCCATCTGATAAGTTATTCATTCTGCAAAAAGAACTAGAAGATTTAGATGATGAGGCTTTAAACGTTCTTATGATGGTTGAGATGCGTCAACCTCTTGTCGCTCTTATTCTGGCTATTTTCTTCGGTGAGTTTGGTGTTGACCGTTTTTATGTCGGGAATAAAGAATTGGGATTTGCCAAGCTGATTGCTTTTGCAGTATCTTTTGTTACGCTATTTATCTTGATTGGGTTCTTGTTATTTTTTGGACTTTATTTGTGGAAGTTTATTGATTGCTTCTTAATCATGCGAGCATGTAAGGAGGCGAACTTTGAGCGTTTGATGCTACAAATCCATCAATATAAGGCTTTTCAGCATAGCAATCAGACATTTTAAGTAAGATATTTTTGTGAATAAGGGGAGGCTTGGTATTGTCTTCCTTTTCTGTTTTTTAGCAGGATGTAAAGTACTTGTAATATGGAACGAGCTTTGTCATAGAAGTGACATTTTATGGAACAGCATTTATGATATAATGATAAAATATGCTAGTTGAGAGGAGAATTTCTATGCAGACAAAGAAAATGAGTATGTTTTTATTTTTTGCCTATCTCCTTTTACTTACTTGGATGATTGTCTTTAAGATGGACTTGAGCATCTTATATGGACGCTATGGTTATGCTAGTATAAACTTAATTCCGTTTGCAGGAACAGCAGTCTATGATGGAGTGCTGGATTTTCCAGAAATTCTATTTAATATTGTAAGTTTTATTCCCTTTGGTATTTATATGGAAATGCTATTTCGTAAGGCATCGTGGGTGGCTAATCTATGTTTGATTATGTTAGTGAGTCTCTGTTTTGAGGTTCTGCAATATCTTCTTTTACTTGGGGTTGCAGATATAACTGATTTACTGGCTAACGGCTTAGGGGGAGCAATCGGCATTAATATCATGTATGTCTTGACCAGTATTTGGCGGGAGAAGGCCTATGTTCGTATGAATATTTTTTGTTTTGTGCTAACGTTTTTTGTTATATTAATAACTTATTTAGCTTTGTAGGTCTTGCTAAATATATCCAAAGTTTGCTAAAATGAATGTAATGAATATTAAGGAAGAGATTATTAAATTATCTCAGGAAATCGGAATCTCGAAGATTGGTTTTACAACGGCTGATGATTTTGCTTATTTGGAGAAATCACTTCGTGCTAGTCAGGAAGAAGGGCGTTCGTCAGGATTTGAACATAAGAACATTGAAGAACGTATCCGTCCCAAATTGTCGTTAGAATCAGCCAAAACCATCATTTCTATCGCGGTAGCTTATCCTAGACATTTGCCTGTCAAACCGCAGAAGACCCAATACAAACGTGGGAAGATTACCCCTAGTTCATGGGGACTTGATTACCACTATATCTTGCAAGATAAGATGGAGCGTTTGGCACGGGGAATTGAGAAACTGACGGATGGTTTGGAATACAAGGCTATGGTAGATACAGGAGCTTTGGTGGATACAGCGGTCGCTCGTCGTGCAGGAATTGGCTTTATCGGGAAGAATGGGCTAGTCATTTCTAAGGAATTTGGTTCCTACATGTTCCTAGGAGAATTAGTGACCAACCTGGACATCGAACCAGATCAACCAGTAGATTACGATTGTGGTGATTGCAATCGCTGTGTTGCAGCCTGTCCGACGTCTTGTCTATTAGGTGATACGACCATGAATGCCCGTCGCTGTCTGTCCTTTCAGACACAAGATAAGGGTATGATGGACTTGGAATTTCGTAAGAAAATCAAGACGGTCATCTATGGTTGTGATATTTGCCAGATTTGTTGTCCTTACAACAAGGGAATTTCAAGTCCACCTGTTGTAGAAATCGACCCTGATTTGGCTGAGCCTGAGCTGATTCCATTCTTGGACTTGTCAAATGGGCAATTCAAGGAAAAATTTGGTATGATTGCTGGTTCTTGGCGAGGGAAAAATATTCTCCAGCGTAATGCCATCATTGCCTTAGCAAATAGCAATGACCGCTCTGCCATTCCCAAACTCCTAGAAATCATCGATAAAAAACAAAATCCCATCCACATGGCAACGGCTATTTGGGCCTTGGGGCAATTGGCCAAACAACCCAATGATGAGATGGTAGACTTTATCGCAGGTATTTCATCAGACAATGATGATGTTATAGCGGAGCAAACGGCCTTTCTCAACATGGTCAAGGACTTGCAAATGTGATATAATAAAGATTATGAATAAAAATGAGGTGTATATGGATACAGCAGAAATTCGCCAAAAGATTGAAGAACTTGGCAAAAAATTAACTTCTTTTAGGGGGTCTCTTTGACTTAGAAGGTCTGGAAGAAGAGATTGCCATTCTTGAGAACAAGATGACGGAGCCAGATTTCTGGAATGATAATTTGGCAGCCCAGAAGACGTCTCAGGAGTTGAATGAATTAAAAAATACTTATGGAAATTTCCATCAGATGTTGGATTTATATGATGAATCCGAAATTTTGCTAGATTTTCTAGCAGAAGATGAGTCTGTTCGGGAAGAGTTGGTTGAAAAGTTGGCAGACTTGGACAAAGCCATGACTGCCTATGAGATGACCTTGCTTTTGTCGGAACCCTATGATCACAATAACGCTATCTTGGAAATCCATCCAGGTTCGGGTGGTACAGAGGCTCAGGACTGGGGTGAAATGCTCCTGCGGATGTATCAGCGTTATGGAAATGCCAAAGGTTTTACAGTAGAAACATTGGATTATCAAGCTGGTGATGAGGCAGGTATTAAGTCCGTGACTCTAAGCTTTACTGGGCCAAACGCCTATGGCTTGCTTAAGTCAGAAATGGGTGTTCATCGTTTGGTGCGCATCTCACCTTTTGACTCAGCTAAGCGTCGTCATACTTCCTTTACATCTGTAGAGGTCATGCCTGAGTTGGACGATACCATTGAAATTGAAATCAGAGATGATGAAATGAAGATGGATACCTTCCGGTCAGGAGGTGCTGGTGGACAGAACGTCAACAAGGTCTCAACGGGTGTTCGATTGACGCATATTCCGACAGGGATTGTGACTCAGTCCACAGTTGACCGTACTCAGTATGGAAACCGAGACCGTGCAATGAAACTCTTGCAGGCTAAATTGTATCAATTGGAGCAGGAGAAGAAAGCGGCAGAAGTAGACTCACTCAAGGGTGACAAGAAAGAGATCACTTGGGGAAGTCAGATTCGTTCTTATGTCTTTACACCTTATACAATGGTAAAAGACCACCGTACTGGTTATGAGGTGGCTCAAGTCGATAAGGTTATGGACGGAGACTTGGACGGCTTTATAGATGCTTATTTAAAATGGCGAATTAGCTAAGAACCTGTATCTACAAGTGAAGTGCTTGTAAATAAGAGATAGTTTTTCGCTCATCAAGGAAGTTTTTTGAGAGAATACGGACTGTATTTTGAAAAAAACGTTCTCAAATCTAAAGAAAGGACTGTCTAAGACAGGAAATCCTATGGGAATAATAGAAATGAAAGACGTTTCCAAGAAATATGGAAACGGAACGACTGCCCTTCGCGGAGTATCAGTCAATGTTGAAGCGGGAGAATTTGCCTACATTGTAGGTCCTTCTGGTGCAGGTAAGTCAACCTTTATCAAACTCTTGTATCGGGAGGAAAAGCTCGATAAGGGGAGTCTAAAGGTTGGTAAATTTGACCTTGCAAAAATTAAAAAGAGAGATGTTCCTCTTCTACGTCGTAGTGTAGGAGTGGTTTTCCAAGACTATAAACTCTTACCTAAAAAGACTGTCTTTGAAAATATTGCTTATGCGATGGAAGTTATCGGTGAGAAACCACGGAATATCAAGAAACGTGTAATGGAAGTTTTAGATTTGGTTGGTTTGAAGCACAAGATTCGTTCTTTCCCAAATGAACTTTCAGGTGGTGAGCAACAGCGTATTGCTATTGCCCGTGCCATTGTAAATAATCCTAAAGTATTGATTGCTGATGAACCAACTGGTAACTTGGACCCTGAAAACTCTTGGGAAATCATGAATCTATTGGAGCGAATCAATTTGCAGGGGACAACGGTTCTTATGGCAACTCATAACAGCCAGATTGTTAATACCCTCCGCCATCGGGTAATCGCGATCGAAGACGGTCGAGTAGTACGGGATGAAGAACAAGGAGAGTATGGATACGATGATTAGACGATTTTTTAGACACTTTATTGAATCATTGAAGAGTTTGAAGCGAAATGGTTGGATGACAATTGCAGCTATTTCATCTGTAGCTATTACTCTTACTTTGGTTGGTCTATTTGCTTCAGTTATTTTAAACACAGCAAAGCTTGCTTCGGATTTGGAGCAGAATGTACGCATCAATGTATACTTGAGAGCGAACTCAACTGATCAAGCTGAGACGATTGTGAACGAAGCAGGAGAGACGGTAGCTAATCCAGATTATCAAAAGGTGTATAATCAGATTACAGCCTTAGAAAATGTACAATCTGTTACTTATTCAAGTAAGGATGAACAGTTGCAGAAATTAACAGCTACCTTGGGAGACACTTGGAACTTATTCCAAGGAGATGCCAATCCACTTTACGATGCTTATATCATTGATACGACAGATCCAAATTATGTTAAATCTGTGGCTGCAGAAATTGCAAAAATTGATGGTGTTACAGAGGTTCGAGATGGTGAAGTAGAGACAGAGCGTATTTTCAAGTTGGCTGATTTAGTTCGGACTTGGGGATTGGCAGCGACTGGTTTATTGCTCTTTACGGCGGTCTTCTTGATTTCCAATACTATTCGAATTACCATTATTTCTCGTAGCCGTGAAATTCAGATTATGCGTCTGGTTGGTGCTAAAAACAGTTATATTCGTGGACCATTCCTCTGGGAAGGTGCCTGGGTAGGGTTCCTCGGAGCTATTTTACCTTCTGTTTTAGTCTATTCTCTTTATAAGATGATCTATACTTCAGTAAATGCTAGTCTTGCTAGTCAAGATTTGTCTCTGATTAGTATGAATGTCTTTGTTCCAGGAATGATTGGCGCACTTTTTGTAATTGGTATTATTATTGGTTCCTTGGGATCAGTCATTTCCATGAACCGCTACTTAAAAATTTAATAGACAAGCTACATGTAAAAAGGTCTGCACAATAATGAGGCAGACCTTTTTGTTATGGATGTCTATGGTGAGAAGATTCGTTCATCTCTTGCTTAATAGCACAGTCGCAGGAGCAATCTCCGCAGGACCCTTTTCCTTTGATGAGACTGCGAATAGCAAGAGAAAATAAGATGACGATGATAAGAAAGAGGATAAGAGTAGGCATTAATATTCTCCTTTTTCTAATGTTTTTAGCGTGACGATTGGAAGGGTATTGGCTGGTTTTTTCACTAGGCTGTAGATGGCTATGATAATTAGAAAGATAGCGATAAATGTCCAGACGGTTGGTAATTGTCCGTAGATAAGTACAAGACCAATCTGATAGATAACCAAACTACTTGCATAGGCTAAACCTGTTTGGAAACCGATAGCAATCCATGTCCACTTGGCTTCTCCCATTTCACGGTGAATGGCACCAATAGCCGCAAAACAAGGGGCACAGAGGAGATTGAATACTAGGAAGGAATAGGCTGACAATGCTGTATAGTCTTGTTGTAAAAGCCCCCAGAGTTCGGGATTTTCTTCGGTTGTTTCTCCTAATTTATAGAGGATACCAAAGGTGGCAATGACGGTTTCCTTGGCTAAGAGACCTGTAATGGCTGCAACAGTTGCTCGCCAATTTCCGAAACCAAGTGGGGCAAAGAGGAGAGAAAAACTGCGTCCAATGGAGGCTAAAATACTCTCATCTGTTTCTACCATTTGTAAGGACCAATTATAGGAACTGCTGAACCAAATAATGATGTTGGTCACAAATATAATGGTACCAGCTCGTTTGATAAAACTAAGAGCCTTATCGAATGCATACCGGAGAACCGTACTGAGTTTCGGTAAGTGATAAGATGGTAATTCCATGATAAAGGGGCTTGCGACTCCACCGAGCTGCTTGGTCTTTTTTAGTGCCATTCCGGATAGGACGATGGCGGCCATACCGACAAAATAGGCACTTGGAGCAATCCAAGGATTGTCAGGAAAGAAAGCACCAGCTACCAGCGAAATGATAGGAAGTTTGGCAGAACAGGGCATGAAGGTTGCTGTCATAATGGTGATTTTTCGGTCCTGTTCATTTTCAATAGTCCGACTTGCCATGACTCCTGGAACGCCACAGCCTGTGGAAATCAACATGGGAATAAAGGACTTGCCTGACAAACCAAAACGTCTAAAAATCCTATCCATGACAAAGGCTACTCGGCTCATATAGCCGATGTCTTCCAAGATTCCCAAGCAGACGAAGAGGACGAAAATTTGTGGTACAAAACCGAGAATGGCTCCGCATCCTGCAATAATGCCATCAAGGACCAGAGATTGTAGCCAGCCAGCGATTTCAAATCGATCTAGATTTTCCTGAATAAGGCCTGGAACAAGCTCTCCGAAGAGGACATCATTCACCCAGTCTGTCCCCATTGTGCCAATCGTTTGAATAGACAGGAAGTAGGTCAGCCACATGACTGCCGCAAAGATAGGGAGGGCAAGAAAACGATTGGTAACAAGTCGGTCTATGTTATCAGACAGGTTAAAAGCCTTATCGCTGTCTTTTGTGACCAGTTCTGTGATTTTCTCGATAAATTGGTAGCGTTGATTGACGATAATGGCTTCCATATCGTCTGCGTAAATTTTTTCCAAAATGGCAATGATTTCGGTCAAATCAAGCATGTCTTGTGCATTGAGTTGCAATTGGTCTAGAATGACTTGGTCTTGTTCGAGTAGCTTAATGGCGTAGAAGCGTTTTTGATGATTTGGGATGGAATCCGATAATAGGTCAATAACTTGGGCAAGACCGGCTTCAAATTGCTTATCATACTGAGGATAGATTGGCTCGGCTTGCTGATTGGTAATTTTTTCTACTTCATGGAGGAGCTGGGATATACCTAGCTTTTTTAGTGCACTGATAGGCTGTACAGGAACTCCCAGTTGATAGGAGAGTTGGTCGCTGTTTATTGAGCGACCTTGACTTTTCAGGGCGTCTGTCATATTGAGGGCGATAACAGTAGGAAGGCCCATTTCTAATAACTGCAAGGTCAGATAGAGATTTCGCTCCAAGTTTGTTGCATCAAGGACGTTGAGGATAGCAGCTGGTTGGTCCGCTATCAAATAATCTCTGGCAACCCGTTCTTCTGGTGTGTAGGGAGATAGCGAGTAGATACCTGGTAAATCTTGAATTAATAAATGCTTTCGCTTTTTGATTGTTCCAGATTTTCTTTCAACGGTGACTCCAGGCCAGTTACCAACACGTTGGTTGGTTCCTGTTAGGAGGTTGAAAAGAGTTGTTTTTCCGCTATTTGGATTTCCTGCAAGGGCGATGTGTTTTGTCATTTCTTCACCTCGCTTGTGAGTTGAACACCAATCATTTGCGCTTCGGATTTGCGTAGTGTCAGCTCGTATCCTCTCAAGGTAATTTCGATTGGATCTCCCAGGGGCGCGACTTTTTTGAGAAATAGCTGCGTGTTCTTTGTAATTCCCATATCCATGAGGCGACGACGGAGTGCACCTGTTGCATAGATGTCCATGACCTTAGCTGAGCTACCAATAGGTGCCTCAGATAGATTGATTATTTCCGTAGCTGACTTTTCTATTAAAACCAGAGATTCAATAATTTCTCTGTCTAGGGCTAGACGGCTTGCCTTGACTTGGAAAATAGCATTGGTCTTGGTTTTTGAAATGATGCGAATCTCTTCTCCGACTTTCAAACCTAAGTGCGCTAAGTGTTTACGAATATCATCTTGCGTTAGACAATCTTTGACTAAATAAGATTGTCCAACTTGAAGGTTTTGCAGTTTCATATCGTTTCCTTTGTGATTTTTATAACAATAGTATAGCACAATTCCTTAAAAGTGTCAGATAATTTTTAGGAATAGCCTATTTTCTCTTTATTTTTGGTTTTTCATTGTCAGTTACCAACTTGTCCCATAGTAAGTTCTACCTTATTTCTTTGTCTCAGTCTAATTTCCAGTTTTTAAGACAGACTAGAACTTACTTTGGGAATTTAGCCTTCTTTATTTTTCTCAATATTTCCAAAAAATCCATTGACTTTTTTTAGAGATATGATATACTAGTCAAGTACTGCTGGTTTAGCTCAGTCGGTAGAGCGCATCCATGGTAAGGATGAGGTCGCCGGTTCAATCCCGGCAACTAGCATAAAATAACGCTAAAAACCCTTGAAACACAAGGGTTTTGTTATGTCTGCCCCAAATTCTTCCCTGATATCAAAAAAATCTTGACTTGTCAGTTTATTATGTTAGAATAGGGCTTAGAAAAAAGAAAGGAGTAAAACAAATGAACACACAACTTGTCCTTCAGCAAGCTATTTTTTATCATACACTCCTTTCTAAGCAGGAAAACAGGGCTTATTGAAAGACTTTTGGAGTTTTCGTGGCCCTACTCTGGAATAGTGGGAAAGTCAAGCATGTCTTAACATGGTCAGGTGGGCTTTCCAAGGCTATTCTAGAGTTGGTCTTTGTGGACTGAGCCATGCCTAGGTGGAGTTTAAAACATACCTAGGCTTTTTTGTGCTTAGAAAGGAATCGTTTTAATAACATTTTTCACAAGTAAAATGCTTTTAGAATGAGAGGGTATTTTGAGTGAATACAGGTTTTAACTTAAAGGAGAAATATGTTTAAATTGATATTTGATTACGTCAAACAACACAAGTGGCTCTACTTGCTGGTTGTTGTGACCTTGATTATTTATGATGTCACCCTCTTGATACCAACGCAGATTATTCAGAGGATGGTGGATACGCTGACCAAGAATGGCTTGACTGAGCGGATTTTAGTTCAAGAGATGAGCCTATTGCTTTTGGTGACCTTTCTCAATTATGGGATGGGTTTTATCTGGCATCTTAAGCTTTTTCAGGCCTCGGTCAATTTCAAATTTGATATGCAACAACGAGCCTTTAAAAAGATGGTCACCATGCGAACACCTTTTTATGAAAAATTTCGGTCTGGTGATGTCATGACCCGCTTTTCAACGGATGTCGATGGCCTGATGGAGATGGTCGGATACGGGCTCATGATTGTGGTCTATTCCGGGGGTATGTTAGCATTTATCATTCCTACCATGCTTTTGATTGATTGGAAGATTTCCTTCCTGGCTATCTTACCGATGATTTTTATGGCAGTTGCTTTCTTTTTCATTGGTCGTAAGCAGGATCAGGCTATTGATGCCAACCGTGAGGCAGTTGCACAGCTCAATAATGAGGTCTTGGAAGTTGTCGAGGGTATTCGTGTAACCCGCGCCTATAGCAAAAAGGCAGCTCAAAAGGCTCAATTTCAAGCTCGTACCAAACAATTGGCTCAAGGTGGGGATCGCATCACTTCCTTGCAATCATTGTATAATCCATTAGCCACAGTCTGTTTGGGATTATCTACTATTTTCGTGCTTCTCATGGGGGCACAAGCTGTGAGAGCAGGGCAACTGACCTTGGGACAAGTAATTGCCCTTCAATTGTATGTTGGTTCGCTTTTAGAGCCGTTTTGGACACTAGCAGATTTCATCCTTGTTTATCAGACTGGTAAGACATCTTTCGAAAAACTGCAAGAGCTGATTGAGACGGGTGATGATTTGGAGGCTGATGGTTCTAAGGAAATTGCAGAGCTGTCTAGTATTTCCTTCAAAAATTATAGCTTTAGTTATCCACAGGCGGAAAGAGCCAGCCTACAGGACATCAATTGGACACTGAAAGCAGGGCAAACTGTAGGTATCGTTGGGAAGACTGGTTCGGGAAAAACGACCTTGGTTCGTCAATTCTTACGCCAGTATCCGATTGGTCAGGGAAATTTTTTCATCAATCATCAATCTGTTTTAGACTTTAAACGTTCTAGTATAGAGGAAAAAATTGGCTATGTTCCACAAGAACACATTTTGTTTTCAAGGTCTGTTGGAGAAAATATTGCCCTTGGGAAAGTAGCTAGTAGCTCTGAGGAGATTGAACAAGCCATTGCCACAGCAGCTTTTAGTCAAGATTTAAAACGGATGAGTGATGGTCTTGATACCATGATTGGTGAGCGTGGTGTGTCTATTTCTGGCGGTCAGAAACAACGGATTTCCATCGCCCGTGCTTTCCTGCGAGAGCCAGATTTGCTAATTCTAGATGATTCTTTGTCGGCAGTGGATGCTCGGACAGAACGCCAGATTATCCAAAATATTCAAAAAGAACGTGCAGGCAAAACCAATGTCATCGTGACCCATCGTCTATCTGCTGTCAACCATGCAGACTGGGTACTAGTCTTGGATGAGGGGCGTATCGTCGAAGAAGGGCGTCCAGCTGATTTGCTTGCCCAAAGAGGTTGGTACTATGAACAATACCAACGACAACAAAGCCAGGAAGGAGGAGAGTAATGACTATTTTAGGTTTTTTATTAAAACAAATCGGTCGTGTCAAGTGGCTATTTACGTTTGCTGTAGTCTGTTACTTAGTAGCTTCTAGCCTCTTGCGTTTTGCCCCCCTTATTATTCAAAAAGCCATCGATGGCCCTTTACGGGCCTTGAGTGAAGGCCAACCCTTCCAAGAATCCCTTTTCTTACAAATGGCAAGTCAATATGTGGCCATGATTTTCTTGGGTGCACTTGGCTATTACCTTTCCATGCGGCTCTTGATGCACTCTGCCAATAGGATAGCAGAGTATTTGCGCAACCTGGCCTATGATGTTATGCAGTGCTTGCCCATTTCCTATTTTGATGATAAACCTGCCGGGAAGATTGCCACTCGTATTGTTAACGATACTGAAACCTTGCGCAATCAGTTTTACGGTACCTTGGTCAATGTCTTTAATAGTTTTGTTCGCTTGCTTCTTACCTACGGGATTGTTTTCTACCTCAATCCTAGTCTAGGTTTTGCTCTCTTGCTTCTAATTCCAGTCTTTATCGGTATTCAATTTATCTATAAAAAGTTGACCGATAAGCCTATGAAGGACTTTTACGATGCGCGAAGCGAGGTCAATACACAGGTCAATGAGACCATGAATGGTGCTAGTTTGATTCAGCTCTATGGGCAGGAAGAGAGAGTGCTAGCTGAGTTTGAAGCGACAGCAGATAAGATGCGCCGTGCGGATAACCAGATTATCTGGGCCCAATCCAGCTCGACATGGACGTTGACGGAGTTTTTGAAATTTTTAGTTCTGACAGGGATTTTAACCATTATTGGCTATCAATTTTTACAAGGTCAATCTAGCTTGTCACCAGGTAAATTATTTGTGTATATTGATTACATAGAGGGGATTTTTTTGTCCCTTGGTGCCTTGGTCAAGCAGTTTCCAAATCTCCTTCGGTCGATTGAAACAGGTAAGAGGTTGATGGGCTTGCTGGAAGAAGAAACGGAGCCCGATAGTAGTGCTGAATTGACGGTGACAGACGGTCAGGTGGTCTTTGACCAAGTGACCTTTGCCTACGAAGTTGGCAAGCCTATTCTCAAGGACATCTCCATTCAGGCAGACAAGGGAGCAACCATTGCACTGGTTGGGCATACTGGGTCTGGTAAGTCTTCTATTATGAACCTCCTCTATCGTTTCTATGATCCACAGGAGGGACGTGTACTGATTGATGGGGAAAACATCCGTGATTATTCTCGTGAAAGTCTGCGCAGTCACATGGGGATTGTTTTGCAAGATCCCTATCTCTTCACTGGGACCATCGCTAGCAACGTGGCTATGGATACGGAGAAGATGGATAGGCAGGCAGTCATAGAAGCCCTAGAAAAAGTTGGGGCAGGTCCAATGCTTGCTCGCTTGGAACAAGGTATCGATGAACCAGTATTTGAAAAGGGGTCAACCTTCTCAAGCGGTGAACGTCAATTGATTGCCTTTGCCCGCACCCTTTACTCCAATCCCAAAATCTTGATTTTGGATGAGGCGACTTCACATATCGATACGGAAACAGAGGAAATTATCCAGCATGCTATGGAAGTGGTCAAGGAAGGTCGGACAACCTTTATTATCGCCCATCGTCTGTCCACTATTCAAAATGCAGACCAGATTTTGGTCTTGGACCAAGGTCGTATTATTGAACGTGGCAAACATGAGGAGCTGCTTGCCTTGGGTGGTGTTTATGCACAGATGCATGAGATACAGGCTAGGGTCTAGAAAACAATAACGAATAGTTATTCATTATTGAACGATAGGTAAAATATATTAGCAAAACTTTTAGAGGTATGATAGGATAATCCTATATCGTAGAAGTCGTGGTTGATGACTTGATGTAAAAAAAGCATGAAATGGAGTTTTCTATGACACAAGCAATTTTCCCTATTCATACCTTGGACACTGTTAGACCTGATTTGAGAGAAAATTTGGAAACGGTCAAGAAAAATAATGGCGGTTATATTCCAAACTTAATTGGACTTCTGGCTAATTCTCCAGCCGCTTTGGAAACTTATCAGACGGTCGGAGGAATTAACCGCCGCAACAGCCTGACACCGACTGAGCGTGAAGTGGTACAAATTACAGCTGCCGTTGCCAATGGCTGTGGATTTTGCGTGGCAGGTCATACGGCTATTTCTATCAAGCAGGTTAAGATGCCAGATCTTATTCTACAGGCTCTACGCCAGGGAACTCCCATCGAAACGGATGCAAAATTAGATGCTCTCGCTCGATTTACTCTGGCGGTTATCCATGAAAAAGGCAAGGTTGAACAGCCCTTGCTAGAGGAATTTTTTCAAGCTGGTTATACTGCTGAAAACGCCTTGGATGTAGTATTAGGAGTCAGTCTTGCAACTCTTTGTAATTATGCAAATAACCTGATTAACACCCCAATCAATCCAGAATTACAGGCCTATGCTTTGGAGAATTGAGTAAATAGAATAGAGTAAAAACCAGTCGGAAAAATCGGCTGGTTTTTTCAGCTCTAACAAGTGAAACTATTTTTATAAAAAAGTTAGAAAATAGAAAGTAGTTTCAAAAAATCCCCTTTTCTTTCTTCAGGCAGAAATTAAAATTTAAATGTAAAAGTCTATTGAAAAAACATCAGTATATTATATAATTATATTGTAAACGCTATCTTGGATCCAATAGTAGAACGGTGCAAGGAGAATTAAATGGCGATCATAAGCAAAGAAATCTTAAAAGAGCAGATTAAAGATGGCATTATTATTTCCTGTCAAGCTTTACCAGGTGAGCCTTTATACAGTGAAGAAGGCGGAGTTATTCCTCTATTGGTCAAAGCAGCCCAGGAAGCAGGTGCTGTAGGTATTCGAGCAAACAGTGTTCGAGATATTAAAGAAATCAAGGAAGTGACCAATTTACCAATTATCGGAATTATCAAGAGAGATTACCCTCCTCAAGAGCCTTTCATTACGGCAACGATGAAAGAGGTTGATGAGCTAGCTGAGCTAGACATTGCAGTTATTGCCCTGGATTGTACTAAACGTGAGCGGTTTGATGGTCTGGACATCGTTGATTTCATCAAGCAAATCAAGGAAAAATATCCACACCAACTCTTTATGGCAGATATTTCCACCTATGAAGAAGGTGTGACAGCCTACGAGGCTGGAATTGATTTTGTTGGAACGACCCTATCTGGCTACACTTCATATAGCCGACAGGAAGATGGTCCAGATATTGAATTGGTTGATCGACTCTGTCGAGCAGGTATTGATGTCATCGCTGAAGGAAAAATTCATTATCCGGATCAAGTCAAAACCATCCATGATCTAGGTGTTGCAGGTATCGTTGTTGGCGGGGCTATTACCCGACCAAAAGAAATAGCAGAGCGGTTTATCCGAGTGTTGAAACAATAAATAAGTAGTCTAAGCACCCATTGGGGTAAGCAAAATAATAAAAAAAGGAGAAGAATGATGAAGAAAATCATACATTCGTTGTTAGCTGGTGTGGCAGTTTTGTCACTTGCAGCATGTAGTAGTACAAGCAATACAACTGCTGAAAAAACTGCTGATTCTAGTGCTTCTGGTAAGACAGAAATCACATGGTGGGCCTTCCCAGTCTTCACTCAAGAAAATACAGAAGACGGTGTTGGTACCTATGAGCAAAAAATTATTGCTGCTTTTGAGGAAGCAAACCCAGACATCACTGTCAAACTCGAAACCATCGACTTTACATCTGGGCCAGAAAAAATCACAACTGCTATCGAAGCAGGTACTGCTCCAGACGTTCTCTTTGATGCGCCAGGTCGTATCATTACCTACGGAAAAAATGGTAAGTTGGCTGACTTGAATGACCTCTTTACTGATGAGTTTGTCAAAGATGTCAACAATGACAATATTATTCAGGCATCAAAAGCTGGTGATACAGCCTACATGTACCCACTCAGCTCTGCGCCATTCTACATGGCCTTTAACAAAGCGATGTTGAAAGACGCAGGTGTGCTTGATCTTGTCAAAGACGGTTGGACTACTGACGACTTTGAAAAAGTGATCAAAGCCTTGAAAGACAAGGGCTACAACCCAGGTTCCCTCTTCTCTAACGGTCAAGGTGGCGACCAAGGTACTCGTGCCTTCTTGGCAAACCTCTATAGCGGAAGCATCACCGATGAAGGTGTAACCAAATATACAACTGATTCAGAGCAAATGATCAAAGCCTTGGATAAGGCAGCTGGCTGGATTAAAGACGGTTACATGATGAATGGTTCACAATATGCAGGTGGCGATGACATCCAAAACTTTGCAAATGGCCAAACATCTTACACCATCCTTTGGGGTCCTGCGCAAAATGGTATCCAAGGACAATTGTTAGAAGCATCTAAAGTAGAAGTGCTCGAAGTACCATTCCCATCTGAAGATGGTAAGGCAGCTCTAGAATACCTTGTAAACGGCTTTGCAGTCTTCAACAATGGCGACGAAGCACGCGTAGCAGCAGCTAAGAAATTCATCCAGTTCATCGCAGATGATAAAGAATGGGGTCCTAAGAACGTTGTTCGTACAGGAGCATTCCCAGTTCGTACATCATTTGGTGCCCTTTATGATGATGAACGTATGGCTATGATTGATAAGTGGACTCAATACTACTCTCCATATTACAACACCATTGACGGTTTTGCTGAAATGAGAACTCTTTGGTTCCCAATGCTTCAAGCTGTATCAAATGGCGAAAAAGAAGCAGAACCAGCTTTGAAAGAATTCACTGAGCAAGCAAACGCAACGATTAAATAAATGAATTGAATGAGGCTCCTTTTCTCTGTCAGTTTCCTACAAAGATAAAGAAAGGGAGCCATTCCTTTCATGCTTTATGAAAATCAACAACTATTTTTCAGTAGGTATTTTGATTTTCATTGAGAATGATTCCGAATAGAATTGAGGTGTTCTCGGTGCAGATAAATAAGATTAGAATGCGGGAGACCATTGTATCCTATACATTCTTAGCTCCTATTCTCATTTTCTTCACTATTTTTGTACTTGCTCCAATGATTATGGGATTTGTCACCAGTTTCTTCAACTATACGATGACAGATTTTAGCTTTGTTGGGCTGGATAACTATGTACGGATGTTTAATGATCCGATTTTTATCAAATCTTTGATTAACACGTTGATTATCGTGGTTGGGTCAGTGCCAGTCGTTGTCTTCTTTTCAGTCTTTGTGGCTTCTCAGACCTATGAAAAGAATGTCATCGCTCGCTCGTTCTACCGTGCGGTCTTCTTCTTACCTGTTGTTACAGGTTCGGTTGCTGTAACGGTCGTTTGGAAATGGATCTACGATCCACTGTCAGGTATTTTGAACTTTGTCTTGAAATCTGGTGGAATCATCGACCAGAACATCAGCTGGCTGGGGGATAAGCAATGGGCCTTGTTAGCCATTATCATTATCCTTTTGACAACTTCAGTTGGTCAGCCTATTATCCTCTACATTGCAGCTCTGGGTAATATTGATAATTCTTTGGTAGAAGCAGCGCGTGTGGATGGTGCCAATGAGCATCAGGTTTTCTGGCAAATCAAATGGCCAAGCCTCTTGCCAACAACTCTTTATATTGCAGTTATTACAACCATTAACTCTTTCCAATGTTTTGCCCTCATTCAGCTCTTGACTTCAGGTGGTCCAAACTATTCGACTTCGACCCTCATGTACTATTTGTACGAAAAAGCCTTTAAGTTGTCTGAGTATGGCTATGCAAATACCATGGGTGTTTTCTTGGCAGTCATGATTGCCTTGATTTCCTTTGCTCAATTCAAGATTTTGGGTAATGATGTGGAGTACTAGAAAGGAGGAGACCATGAAAAAGAAAACCATTACGCCTTTTGGTGTTATTTCAACCATTATTTTGCTCTTGTTGACTATCCTTTTCATCTTTCCTTTCTATTGGATTATGACAGGGGCCTTTAAGTCACAACCGCATACTATTGTCATTCCACCTCAGTGGTGGCCAACCCAGCCAACACTGGAAAACTTTACCAAGTTGACGGTACAAAACCCTGCCTTGCAATGGCTATGGAACTCCGTCTTCATTTCCTTGGCAACCATGATTTTGGTGTGTTCAACTTCCTCACTAGCAGGTTATGTTTTGGCTAAGAAACGTTTCTACGGTCAGCGGATTTTGTTCTCTATCTTCATCGCGGCTATGGCTTTGCCGAAACAGGTTGTTCTTGTGCCTCTTGTTCGGATTATCAACTTTATGGGGATTCACGATACGCTAGCTGCGGTTATTCTGCCGCTTGTTGGTTGGCCATTCGGTGTTTTCTTGATGAAACAATTCTCAGAAAATATCCCAACAGAGCTCTTGGAATCGGCTAAGATTGACGGTTGTGGCGAGCTATCCACTTTCTGGAATGTTGCCTTTCCAATTGTCAAACCTGGCTTTGCTGCCTTGGCCATTTTCACCTTCATCAACTCATGGAACGACTACTTCATGCAATTGGTTATGCTGACTTCACGTCAGAACTTGACCATTTCGCTGGGTGTTGCGACCATGCAGGCTGAAATGGCAACTAACTATGGAGTTATCATGGCTGGTGCTGCTATGGCTGCTGTCCCAATTGTTACCGTCTTCCTTGTCTTCCAAAAATCCTTTACACAGGGTATTACTATGGGGGCTGTTAAGGGATAAGTTCATGGAGAAAGTTGCATGATTTACGATCATATTGAACATGTTAGGCACTATAAGGGCCTGCATCCTAACTTGGATCTTGCCTTGGCTGTTCTGGAAAAGGGAGATTTTCGAGAGCAGGAGCTAGGCAAGTATGAAGTTGCAGGTCAGAATGTTTATTATTTCCTCCAAGAAAATACCCTCTCTGAGGAGTTTAAGGAGGAATTTGAATACCACCGTTCTTATGCAGATATCCATTTTGTCATCAGTGGTCAGGAACAAATTTCCTATGGTTGCCGTCTGGTTGGAGAGGATACTGGATTTGACCAGGCAGGTGATATCGGTTTTGTTCCCAGTGAAAAATGGGTGGATTGTCTACTAGATGGGAATTACTTTGCTATATTCCTACCTGGGGAAGTTCATCAGCCAAACCAATGGGCAGGTGGTGCCAAGACTGTCCACAAGTGTGTATTTAAAGTCTTAATTGATGATTAAGTCCTTTATAAAATAGAAAGGGGGAAGAAGAGGATGAAAGGAAAAGGTGGTAGAACACTGGTTCAGTCCCTGTTTGATGTCCATCATCCAGCCTGGCAACTGGTAGAGAAGATCTTCGATCTTATGCTCTTAAATAGCTTAACTGTTTTGGCAAGTCTCCCTCTTTTTACCTTAGGGGTTGCCAAACTAGCCCTCCAGGCCAGTTTATGGGACATGCATGAAGAAGGTAAAATCAAGGTCTGGTCGACCTACTGGGGGCATTTTCGTCGCCAGTGGAAACAGGGTCTAGTCTTGTCACTGGTAGAAATTGGGCTAACGACATGTTGCCTTTTGGACCTCTATCTAATCTGGGGGCAGGCTGGACTAGTTTTTGATGGTTTCCGTGCAAGCTGCATTGCTATCTTGCTCTTTAGCCAGTTGCTCTGGGTCTATGTCTACCCACTAGCCAGTCGTTTTCAGCTCCGCTTGAAAGACTTGTTTTTGCAAGGGATTTTCTACCTTGGGACTATGTTGTCTCTGACCTTTGTGGTCAGTCTTGTCTTACTCCTCTTGGTTGCTGTCCTCTTCTATTCAGACCTCACCCTCTTGATTGGTCTGGTGAGTTTCCTGTTTTTTGCCTATGCTGGCCTATCCTTTCTATTTATTAGAGAATTTGGCTCACGATTACAATCGTTAAAAAGGAATTAGAATGAAAGATTTATCGAAATATCATGGTATTATCCCAGCCTTTTATGCCTGTTATGATGAGGCTGGTGACATTAGTTCAAAGCGTGTAAAAGCTCTGGTTCAGTATTTCATTGACAAGGGAGTTCAAGGGCTTTATGTCAATGGTTCGTCTGGTGAATGCATTTACCAAAGTGTGGCAGACCGCAAGCAAATTCTTGAAGCGGTTATGGAGGTTGCCAAGGGCAAATTGACCATCATTAACCATGTGGCCTGCAATAATTTGAAGGACAGTGTGGAACTAGCACGCCATTCGGAAGAATTGGGTGTCGATGCTATTGCAGCTATTCCACCGATTTATTTCCGTTTGCCTGAGTACAGCATCGCAGCTTACTGGAACGGCATTAGTGCCGCTGCACCAAATACAGATTTCATCATCTACAACATTCCGCAACTGGCAGGTGTGGCTTTGACGCCTAGTCTGTACAAGGAAATGTTGAAAAATCCACGAGTGGTAGGGGTGAAGAATTCTTCTATGCCAGTTCAGGATATTGATACCTTTGTTAGTCTAGGCGGTGAAGATTATGTGGTCTTCAATGGTCCAGATGAGCAATTTCTCGGCGGTCGCCTCATGGGGGCTAAAGGAGGAATTGGTGGTACCTATGGCTCAATGCCAGAACTCTTCCTACGGCTCAATCAGTTGATTGCTGACAAGGACTTGGAAACAGCCCGTCAATTACAGGCAACCATCAATACCATCATTGGTAAATTGGTGTCTGGTCATGGTCATATGTATGCTGTCATCAAGGAAGTTATCCGTATCAATGATGGCTTGGACATTGGCTCTGTTCGGGAACCTCTAACGGCCTTAACAGAAGCGGACCTTTCCATCGCTCAAGAAGCAGCCCAGTTGATTCGGGATGCCAAGGAAAGATTTGGTGCCTAGGAGGTGTCTATGAAAACCTATCTTGCTATTGATATCGGCGGAACCCAGATAAAATATGGCCGCCTAGATGCAGCAGGTCAGATTTTAGAAAGTTACAAGATGGATACGGAAGCTCACAAGGGCGGTCCGCATATCCTTGCAACAGTCAAAAATCTAGTAGCAAACTTTCATGCCCAATCCCCACTTTCAGGTGTAGCCATTTCCTCAGCAGGGATGGTCGATCCTGATAAGGGAGAGATTTTCTATTCGGGACCGCAGATTCCAAATTATGCTGGAACCCAATTCAAGTCTGAAATTGAGTCTAGTTTTGATCTTCCTTGTGAGATTGAAAATGATGTCAACTGTGCAGGGTTGGCAGAAGGGATTTCAGGCGCTGGTCAAGGTAGTCGGATTTCCGTTTGCTTGACCATTGGAACGGGCATTGGAGGCTGCTTGCTGGTGGACGGTCAAATCTTCCACGGATTTAGCAATTCGGCCTGTGAGGTCGGCTACCTTCATCTTTCTGATGGCGCCTTCCAAGACCTGGCTTCAACGACGGCTCTTGTCCAAAAAGTGGCTCGCCTGCATGGTCAGGATCCGGCAGACTGGAACGGCTATAAGATTTTCCAAGAAGCCAAGGCTGGAGATGCCCACTGTATTGCGGCTATTGACCGAATGGTCAACTATCTTGGCCAAGGCATTGCCAACATCTGTTATGTAGCCAATCCAGAAGTGGTTATTCTTGGTGGTGGCATTATGGCGCAAAAGGATTATCTCTTTGAGAAAATCCAGGCAGCCCTTAAAGAAAACTTGGTTTCTAGCCTAGCAGACAAGACCAGACTTGCCTTTGCAGAGCATGAAAATGCGGCGGGAATGTTAGGTGCTTTTTATCACTTCCAACAGAAGCAGGGGCTACTATAATATACGATAAGATGGAGAGCTTCCTTCCCTTTCTCTTCTCCTTTAGATTTGGAAGCTTTCCGTCTTTTTTCTAGTTGTAGAGAGGTTGAATGATGATTGATAATATGACCTTGCAGGATATGCAGACCTATCGTGGTCGGCAGGAAATCCCTGCAGATTTCGATGCCTTCTGGCAGAATGAAAAAAATCAGTTGACAGGTCTAGCAGACCATGTATTACTTGAAAAAGAATGTGGCTTGCCTCATGTAGCTTGCTACGAACTGACCTTTACGGGTACAAATGGCTCCAAGGTTTTTGCCAAGTGCCTCTTTCCCAAGTCTGACCAACCAGTTCCTGTTCTCTTTTATTTCCATGGCTACCAAGGTCAAGGACCCGACTGGTCTGAGAACTTGAAATTTTTAGCAGCTGGTTATGGGGTAGTAGCTATGGATGTCCGTGGGCAGGCCGGTCGTTCTCAGGATTTGGGGCAATTTGATGGTCTCACTGTTAAGGGACAGGTTGTTCGAGGGATGCTGCAAGGACCAGACCACTTATTTTATAAGGATGTCTATTTGGATGTCTATCAACTGATTGCTATTGTTGCACAGTTTGACTTTGTTGATCAGAAGCGCCTGGTGTCTTATGGTGCCTCACAGGGAGGGGCCTTGGCCTTGGTGGCAGCCGCTCTCAGTCCCTACATCAGTAAAACTGTAGCCATCTATCCTTTCCTATCTGACTTCAAACGGGTCTTGGAACTTGGCAACAACAGTGAAGCCTACGACGAATTGTTTCGTTATTTCAAATTTTCAGATCCGTTTCATGAAAGGGAAGAGGAAGTTCTTCGAACCCTATCCTATATTGATGTAAAAAATCTGGCTCACTTGATTTCATGCCCAGTAGCTATGGTGACGGGCTTAGAAGATGGAGTTTGTCCTCCATCAACCCAATTTGCTATCTACAATCGACTGGAAGTTGAAAAAGAGATGAAAATCTTACCAGAATATGCCCACGATGCCATGCATGTAAAGGTTAATGACTATGTCTATGATTATTTAATCGGGACACGTTTTTCGGCTAACTAATAAAGGCACTACTTGAAATACAGTAGTGCCTTTTGTGTTTATTCTTTGATGGTCTGTTTAAAAATACTTTCTTTTCTTTCTTTGTCAATAGCTAAAAAATAGGCGTAGATAATATCTAGCATGATGAGCAGGGGAATTTGGGGTGAGATACGATTGCCGTAATTGAGGTGGCGGACAGAGGCGACTGGAATGATTTGGTCAAAAGTTGGATGGGGAAAACTCTTAGTTGTTAACAGGGCGGTAGGAATCCCCTTTTGAGCAGCCAGCTGGAGATGCTCCATGACCTCTTCTGTCTGACCAGACAAAGAAAGACCGATAACCAAGCAGGTCTGATCTAGGATATTGGTTGTCCAAATAAGATTGTTTTTATCAGTAATTGCATCACAAACGACTCCCAGTCGCATAAAGCGGGATTTGATTTCCATTGCAACCAAACCAGAACTGCCGATTCCATAAAAATAGACACGCTTACTACTGTCAATGAGTTTGGCAATTTCTTCCAATCTTTCTTCATCCACTAAATTGTTGGTGGCAGTCAAGATTTCCTCATAGTCTACCAAGACTTTTTTTGTTAGGCTCCGTTGCAATTTTTCAAAATGTTTATCCAAATACTGCTGGTTATTTTGATAAGCGAAAACAAATTCTCTGTAGCCAGAAAATCCACATTTTTTAGCAAATCTAGTTAGAGCAGATGGGGAAATATGCAGGGTTTGGGTGGTGTTTTCAAGGCTGAAATCAGCACTGGCAGGGTCCAGTTGGGTAAAGTAGCTGGCAATCTGTTTTTCGAGCCTTGTCATCTGTTCCAAATGTGCTTCGATAATTGCTGTTATGCTTTTTGGGGTTTCTAACATCTTCATTCCTCTGATAGCTTCTGAGGATATTATACCACAGTTAAAAATTCCAAGCTTTGGCTGGAATTTTTTGCTATAATTGACTCATGAAAGCCTTAATTTTTGATGTAGATGATACGCTTTATGATCAGATTCAACCGTTTGAACGTGCTTTGGAAAGACACATTGAAGTAGCAAGGGAGCAAATTGAACCACTCTACCTTTCCTTTCGCAGATATGCGGATGAAGTATTTGAAGCGACAGCAATTGGAAAGATGAGTCTGAAAGACAGTCATATTTATCGGATGAAACATGCTTTGGCAGATTTTGGGTATCAGGTGTCTGATGCGACAGCCTTAGCTATTCAAATAGATTATGATTATTTTCAAGGGCAGATAGAGCTCAGTCCAGTGTTTCCAGAAATATTTTCGTGGTGTCAGGCGCAAGGAATTGTAATGGGGATTATTACGAATGGACCTTATAGACATCAGTTGAGAAAGATACGCACGATGGGGTTAGTTAATTGGTTTGAGCTAGAACATGTCCTTATTTCTGGACAAGTTGGTATCACAAAGCCAAATCCTGCTATTTTTCAACTAATGGAAGAACGTTTGGGGATGTCAGGCGAAGATATTTGTTATCTAGGGGATTCGTTTGAAAATGATGTGGTAGGAGCGAAAGCTGCGAATTGGAAGGCAATTTGGTTTAATCATAGAAAGAGAGTAGAGCCAATAGCTCCGTATCAGGCAGATAAAGTGGTGATAGATTGGGATGAACTGGTCGAAGTTATCCAGTCTTTCTAGTGGTTTCTACAAGGGATTATCAATTTTTTATAGGTGTGATAGGTAAAATATATTAGCAGAATACCTGTCTTTATGATAGCATAAAATGTAAGCATAGAAGTATAGGTGTGAATCCAAGCAGATTTTTATTCCTACTCTATGAAATTTTTTGAAATGGAGTTACCTATGACACAAGCTTTCTTTCCTATCCATACTCTAGAGACTGTTAGTCCAGAATTACGAGAAAAACTTGCAACTGTCAAGAAAAATAATGGCGGTTATATTCCTAATCTCATCGGTCTTTTAGCCAATTCCCCGACAGCCTTGGAAACCTATCAGACAGTAGGTGGCATCAACCGTCGTAATAGTCTAACACCAACAGAACGAGAAGTTGTGCAAATCACAGCAGCCGTAGCAAATGGATGTGGCTTCTGTGTGGCAGGTCATACGGCTATTTCTATCAAGCAGGTTAAGATGCCAGATGTAATTCTACAGGCTCTACGCCAGGGAACTCCCATCGAAACGGATGCAAAATTAGATGCTCTCGCTCGATTTACTCTGGCTGTTATCCATGAAAAAGGCAAGGTTGAACAGCCCTTGCTAGAGGAATTTTTCCAAGAGGGCTACACGGCTGAAAATGCCTTGGATGTGGTGTTAGGAGTCAGTCTTGCAACTCTTTGTAATTATGCCAACAATCTCATCAACACTCCTATCAATCCAGAATTACAGGCCTATGCTCTGTAGGAGTTCCAGCAGAATATGTATCGAAAACTAGTTAGGACGTTTACGTTATCCTAACTAGTTTTTTTGAATTAACCAAGTGTGATTTTCCTAATATACATTTGATACTCTTCGAAAATCAAAATTATCCGTTGTCAACTTGCCTTGATGAACTCCAGTTCTATCTTCGGCTTCGTTTCCTAGGCTACTTTTGATTTTCATTGAGTATGAGATGGCCTTTGTTTTTTAAAACTAGTTTTAGAAGAGGTATAAAATGTTGAAACTATTTTCAAAAGAAGACTATTTTCTTTCAAAATAGAAATTAGATTTTAAATGAGGAACTGGGATTGAAAAAAAGTTAATGTGCTATATAATAATATTGTAAGCGCTATCCAGGATCCAGGAATAGAAAGGAGAAATTAATGGGCAAGATCAGTAAGGAAGTTCTAAAAGAACAGATAAAAGATGGAATTATCATTTCCTGTCAGGCTTTGCCAGGCGAACCTCTGTATCGGGAAGAAGGCGGTATTATGCCTTTACTAGTCAAGGCTGCCCAAGAAGCAGGTGCTGTCGGTATTCGGGCCAATAGTGTACGAGATATTAAGGAGATAAAAGAAGTAACTACTTTACCAATTATCGGAATTATCAAGCGAGACTATCCTCCACAAGAGCCCTTTATTACGGCTACGATGCGAGAAGTAGACGAGTTAGCAGCTCTAGATATTGAAGTCATTGCTCTTGATTGTACCAAGCGTGAGCGTTATGACGGACTCGATATTGTTGATTTCATTAATCAAATCAAGGAAAAATACCCCGAACAACTTTTTATGGCAGATATTTCAACCTTTGAGGAAGGATTAACTGCTTATGAAGCAGGCATCGATTTCATTGGGACAACACTTTCGGGGTATACATCCTATAGTAGGCAGGAGGAGGGTCCAGATATTGAATTGGTTGACCGCTTGTGCCGAGCAGGTATCGATGTGATAGCGGAAGGAAAAATACACTATCCTGACCAAGTAAAAATTATTCATGATTTAGGTGTGGCAGGAATTGTTGTAGGCGGTGCAATCACACGTCCAAAGGAAATCGCAGAGCGGTTTATTAGTGCTTTACATAAATAATAAATAGGTTATAGAAAGGAATGGAGTATGAATTTTAAGAAGTTTTCTCAGCTAGGGCAGGCCTTTATGCTGCCAATCTCAATTTTGCCTGTTGCTGGTCTCTTACTGGGAATTGGAGGCGCCTTATCAAATAGTAATGCTGTAGCACAATTCCCTGTATTGGATCAAGCGTGGTTGCAAGCTGTATTCACTATCATGAGTACGGCAGGTAGTGCGGTATTTGCGAATTTAGCATTGATTTTTGCAATTGGTGTTGCTGTAGGTTTGGCAGATGCTGATAAGGGGACTGCTGGCCTATCTGCTGGGGTTGCATACTTGGTTTATACGGCTACTATTAGTGGATTTTTAACTCTTTTTGCAGATAAGGGAGCAAGCATTGATACTGGAGTTTTGGGCGCTTTAGCGATTGGTATCACTGTTGCAACTTTACACAATAAATATCGAAAAATTGAATTACCAGCCTTTCTTGGTTTCTTCGGGGGCTCTCGCTTTATTCCAATTATTTCATCATTTGCAGCAATTGCGATTGGCTCCATTTTTTATATAATTTGGCCACCGATTCAGAATTTGTTAGTTGATTTTGGTAAGGCAATAGCAGAGATGGGAAGTTTTGGAACTTTCTTATATGGTTTTGGATTACGTTTGACAGGTGCATTTGGCTTGCACCATACCATCTATCCAATGTTTTGGTATACCTCATTAGGTGGAAGTGAAGTGGTAGCAGGTGAGACAATCCAAGGTGCGCAAAATATTTTCTTTGCTCAATTAGCAGATGCGAATCACACAGGCTTATTTACTTATGGAACTCGATTTTTTGCTGGTCGATTTGCAACGATGATTTTTGGTCTACCAGCATCTTGTTTGGCTATGTATCACGCAATTCCTAAGGAAAATCGTAAGAAGGTTGGCAGTTTTTATTCAAGTAGTGCATTAACTTCCCTATTGACAGGAATTACTGAACCAATCGAATTTTCTTTCTTGTTTGTTGCTCCATGGCTATATGTTGTTCACGCATTTTTAGATGGACTATCATTCTTAGTGGCGGATCTCCTGCAAATTCGTATTGGGAACTCATTTTCTGGTGGGCTTATTGATTACTTGATTTTTGGTGTTTTCCAAGGAAATGACAAAACCAATTGGATTTATGTGATTCCTGTTGGCTTGCTTTGGGCAGCAGTTTATTATCTAGTTTTCAAATTTTTAGTAACCAAATTTCACGTGCTAGTTCCTGGTATGGAAAATAGTGATCAAGCATCACATTCTGAAAAAGTTTTATCAAACGGCTCTAGTCTTCGTGATAATGCAATTGCTATCATCGATGCTCTTGGTGGAGCAGATAATATTGAGAATGTAACTGCCTGTGCGACTCGATTAAGAGTATCGCTCAGAAAGAGTGGTCTTGTGGATAAGGGAGTTATTCAGTCTATAGGTGCAACGGCTGTTTTGGATGTAAAAGGAGGAATACAGGCTATTTTCGGAGGTAAGGCTATTCTGTATAGCCAAGAAATCAATCAAATTCTTGGTCTTGAAGAATAGAGTTATATTTAAGCGAATTAAAAGCATTCAAACTGTACCTATCGGGTATTTTTGAATGCTTTTTGTTTTATTAAGATTGTTGTGAAGTAGAAAGACGGATGAATTACTCTCTAATGGTTTGCTTGAAAATATTCTCTTTTTTCTCCTTGTCAATAGCTAAAAAATAGGCGTAGATAATATCTAGCATGATGAGCAGGGGAATTTGGGGTGAAATACGGTTGCCATAGTTGAGATGGCGGACAGAGGCGACTGGAATGATTTGATCAAAAGGTGGATGGGGAAAACTCTTAGTTGTTAACAGAGCAGTAGGAATCCCCTTTTGAGCAGCCAGGTGGAGATGTTCCATGATTTCTTCTGTCTGACCGGACAAGGAGAGCCCGATGACCAAGCAGGTCTGATCTAGGATATTGGTTGTCCAAATGAGGTTGTTTTTATCTGTAATAGCATCACAAACCACACCAAGTCGTGTAAATCGAGACTTGATTTCCATGGCAACCAAACCAGAACTGCCAATTCCGTAGAAATAGACACGCTTGCTGCTGTCAATCAGTTTGGCAATTTCTTCCAATTTTTCCTCATCTACCAGTTTATTGGTAGCAGTTAGAATTTCTTCGTAGTCTACCAAGACCTTTTTTGTTAAGCTGCGCTGCAATTTTTCAAAATGCTGGTCCAGGTATTCTTGGTTATTCTGAAAGGCAAAGACAAATTCTCGATAACCGGAAAAACCACATTTTTTAGCAAAACGGGTCAGAGCAGATGGAGAAATGTGGAGTTGTGAGATGGTATATTCTTGGCTAAGGTCAGCGCTTGCAGGGTCTAACTGTGTGAAATAACTAGCAATTTGTTTTTCTAATTTTGTCATCTGGTCCAGATGAGACTCAATGATGGCTGTTATATGTTTTGGAGTTTGTAACATGTTGCATACCTCTGTTAGCTTCTGAGGATATTATATCATTAAAAAACCCTCATTGATAGGTTTTATGATATAATGGAATCGTAAAAGGAATGTAAGATTATGTATATAGAAATGATTGATGAAACGGGGCAGGTTTCTGCTCAAATGCAGGAGCAGATTACAGAATTGCTCCAGTTTGCTGCCGAAAAAATTGGCAAGCAAAATAAGGAAATGGCTGTGACCTTTGTGGACAATGCTCGTGTCCATGAGGTCAATTTGGAATACCGAGGCATTGACCGTCCCACAGATGTTGTCAGCCTAGAATATAAGCCAGAGTCGGAAATTGTCTTTGCTGAGGAAGACTTACTGGACAATCCTGAATTGGCTGAAATGATGGAAGATTTCGATGCCTATATTGGTGAATTGTATATTTCTATCGATAAGGCGCGTGAGCAAGCTGAAGATTATGGACATAGCTACGAGCGCGAAATGGGCTTTTTAGCTGTACACGGTTTTCTGCATATCAATGGCTATGATCATTATACGCCAGAAGAAGAAGCAGAAATGTTTGGTTTACAAGAAGAAATTTTGACGGCCTATGGACTTACAAGAGAATAATTCAAAAAATCGTTGGAAGAACCGAGAATTGATCGCTAGTCTAGAATTTGCAGTAACGGGTCTGTTTACGGCATTCAAGGAAGAACGCAATATGAGGAAGCACCTTGCTTCAGCTATCCTTGTTGTGCTTGCGGGGCTTATTTTCCAAGTATCTGTGACAGAATGGCTCTTCCTCTTGCTTAGTATCAGTCTGGTTATCGCTTTTGAAATTGTTAATTCAGCTATTGAAAATGTGGTGGATTTGGCATCAGGCTATCATTTTTCTATGCTAGCTAAAAACGCTAAGGACATGGCGGCAGGAGCAGTCTTGTTTGTTTCAGGATTTGCCTTGTTGACAGGATTGATTATCTTTGTGCCTAAAATTTGGGACTTTATTTTTTAGAATTTAGTCTTTTAGTTTACTTTTAGTACTAGGCAACGAGCCGCAGGCATAACTGGAGTTAGCCAAGGTGAGTTAACGAAGTAATAAAAGAAAAACTAAATGACGATATAAGGAGAATACATGACATTTAACTCAGGTTTTGTGGCGATTTTAGGTCGTCCAAACGTTGGGAAATCAACCTTTCTCAACTACGTAATGGGGCAAAAAATTGCTATCATGAGCGATAAGGCTCAGACAACCCGTAATAAGATTATGGGCATTTATACGACTGAAGAAGAGCAGATTGTCTTCATTGACACACCAGGAATCCACAAGCCTAAGACGGCCTTGGGTGACTTTATGGTAGAATCTGCCTATAGCACCCTTCGTGAAGTGGATACGGTCCTCTTTATGGTGCCAGCCGATGAAAAGCGAGGCAAGGGTGACGACATGATTATGGAACGCCTCAAACAAGTCAAGGTTCCAGTTATTCTCGTTGTTAACAAGATTGACAAGGTTCATCCAGACCAGCTTTTGGAACAGATTGATGATTTCCGTCAACAGATGGACTTCAAGGAAATTGTGCCAATTTCTGCTACCCAAGGGAACAATGTCAACCGACTCATGGAAATTCTCAAGGAAAACCTGGACGAAGGCTTCCAGTATTTCCCAGCGGACCAAATCACTGACCACCCAGAACGTTTCTTGGTATCTGAGATGATTCGGGAGAAGGTCTTGCACCTGACCCGTGAGGAAATTCCGCACTCTGTGGCAGTTGTTATCGAATCTATGAAACGCGATGAATTTACCGACAAGGTCCATATCCGAGCGACGATTATGGTAGAGCGTGATAGCCAGAAAGGCATTATTATCGGTAAGCAAGGAGCCATGCTCAAGAAAATCGGCTCCATGGCCCGTCGTGATATTGAACTCATGCTAGGAGATAAGGTCTTCCTAGAAACCTGGGTCAAGGTCAAGAAAAACTGGCGTGACAAAAAACTAGACCTCGCCGATTTTGGCTATAATGAGAAAGAGTATTAAAAACGTCCGGAGAACGTTTTTAACCCGAGCCAAGAAATTGGAGAGCGAGGTAGCCTGGTGTGACTTGTCTCGACAGAATAGAAATGAATTAATTTCAAGCGTGAAGCACCACTTTTGTGGTGTTTTCCGTCGTTACGGTGAGATATTATGACGATTAGAGCAGTTAATGAACAGACTCTTTCTATCTGGGCTACTTTTGCAAGTCAGGTTTGGCAGACAAAAGAGCAAGTTTTGATAGAAAAATTTTCAAATAATGAGTTTCCTTTTGAGTTTTTGTATTACTCTCAAAGTGAGGAGCCAATAGCGTGGATTAGTTTGTCGCTTCGCCACGACTATGTAGAAGGATGTCAGGCGGGTCCAGTTGCCTATTTAGAAGGAATTTTTATTAGTCCGAATTATCGTAATCAAGGGATTGCGGAAGAACTGTTAAATTTTGCAGAGGGTTGGGCTAAAAGTCAAGGGATATGCCAACTAGGGTCTGATGCGGAACTAGATAATCTACTGAGCCAGAACTTTCATATCAAATATGGCTTCCGAGAAGTTAGTCGAACAGTTCACTATGTTCTAGATTTGACTAGTGATTAACAGGTTATCAATCAAAAATTTAGTTTAGAAAGGAAAGCCGATTAGGTGATGTAATTGAACTCGCCTACGACTCTTTGAAAATCACAACCGTGACCTAGGTGTCGAAGCACCGTCGGTCAGGTTTCTATTTGCTCTGTAGTTTTGTTAGAAAGGACGAGTGTTTGCGTACTTGAACCCGAGCTAAAAGCTCGGAAAATAGATAGAGCTTCTTGTGTGCAAGTCACACAGCGTCGCTCTCCTAATTTTCAGTCGCTTTTTACGCTCTTGGTATCGTACATTGCCAGAATTGCCTGAGGTTGAGACGGTTCGTCGTGGTTTAAATCGGTTGGTTAAGGGAAAGGTTATCGAAAAGGTCAAGGTGACCTATGCCCCTATGATTAAGACTGGTGTGGATGCCTTCTGTCAGGACTTGATTGGTCAGGAGATTTTAGATGTGGCTCGTCGGGGCAAGTATCTCTTGATTTACCTGACAGACCATGTCCTCATTTCTCACTTGCGAATGGAGGGCAAGTACAATTTCTTTCCAGATCAGGTGCCTGCCAACAAGCATTTCCATGCCTTTTTTACTTTTACGGACGGTTCAACCTTGGTCTATCAAGATGTCCGCAAGTTTGGCACAATGGAACTGCTGGGCAAGGCAGATGTGGGTGCCTATTTTATCAGTCGAAAAATTGGTCCTGAGCCGACGGAGGAAGATTTTGACTTAAAAGAATTTGCAGCCAAGTTAGCTAAGTCGAGAAAGCCCATTAAGTCGCATCTTTTGGACCAGTCTTTGGTGGCTGGTTTGGGCAATATTTATGTCGATGAGGTCTTGTTCAAGGCTAAAGTTCATCCTGCACAAACGAGTAATCAGCTGTCGGCAGAGCAGGTAACTAGCCTTCGCCAAGCTACCATAGAAGTTCTGCAACTGGGTATCGAAAAAGGTGGCTCAACCATTCGGACCTATAAGAATGCCTTGGGCATGGATGGGACTATGCAGGATTATTTACAAGTTTACGGAAAGACAGGACAGGCTTGTCCCCGTTGCCAGACGGAGATTGTCAAAATCCAGCTGGGCGGACGGGGGACACATTTCTGTCCCAAGTGTCAGGTGAAAGATGGCTAAAATTATCGGTTTAACAGGGGGCATCGCCTCTGGAAAATCAACCGTTACAGCTTTTCTGAGAGAACAAGGTTATCCAGTCATCGATGCGGATGCGGTCGTGCATGAATTACAGGCTAAAGGCGGCGAGCTCTATCAGGTCTTACTGGCTGAGTTTGGGGAAGCTATCCTGACAGCTGATGGCAGTCTAGATAGGTTCAAGCTGGGCCAGGCTGTTTTTGCGGATAGCAAGTTGCGGGCTCGTTTGTCTGTCTTGCAGGACCAGATTATCAGGCAAGAATTGTTGGCTAGAAGGGATGCTCTCAAACAGACGGAGCAAGTTGTTTTCATGGATATTCCTTTGCTTTATGAGGCAGATTATAGCGGGGAAGTAAATGAAGTCTGGCTAGTTTATGTCGATAGAGCGCAGCAGTTGGAACGGCTTATGAAACGTAATGGTTTAGCTGTTCAAGATGCGGAAAATCGTCTGGCTGCTCAGCTTTCTTTAGAGGAAAAACGGTCGCAAGCCCAGGTGGTGATTGACAATAGCGGAGCGGTTGAGGCGACCTTAGTGCAGGTTGCTCGGCTTTTGGAGGAATTAAAGGATGGACGACGGTAGTAGTTATTGGAAGCAGAATTTGAAGGTGGCTTGGTTGGGGAACTTCTTAACGGGTGTCAGCTTTACCTTGGTCATGCCCTTTATCTCGGTCTTTGTCGAGGAGTTGGGAGTGGGAGCAGGTCAGGTGGAATACTATGCAGGGCTGGCGGTGTCGGCCAATGCCTTGGCAGCAGCAGTCATGGCACCAATCTGGGGGAGTCTGGCAGACCGCTATGGACGTAAGCCCATGATGGTAAGGGCAGCCTTTGCCATGATTTTTACCATGGGTGGTATGGCCTTTGTGCCCAATGTTTTTTGGCTGATTGTCCTGCGGGTTTTGAACGGGATGTTCACTGGCTACATACCAAATGCAACGGCTCTGATAGCCAGTCAGGTACCTAAGGACAAGACAGGCTATGCTCTGGGGACCTTGTCAACGGGTGCGGTTGCTGGAAACTTGATTGGACCAACGCTTGGTGGTATCTTAGCAGAGATGTTTGGCGTACATACGGTATTTTTGCTGGTGGGACTTCTTTATGCTATCGTTGTGTTACTGACCGTTTTCTATATTCGAGAGGATTTTGTTCCAATCAAAAAAGGCGAAGAGATGTCGGTTAAAGAGGTATTTGAGCAGGTGAAAGATCGGCAGATGCTGGTTGGGCTTTTTGTGACTTCTATGATTATTATTGCAGCTGCTCAGGCTGTTGTTCCTATATTGACCCTCTACGTGCGGCATTTGGGACAGACAGATAATCTGTTATTTGTTGCTGGTTTTATCATTTCCTTGCCTGGTATGGCATCGCTAGTGACATCAGGTTATTTAGGGAAAATTGGTGATCGTATTGGCAATCATCGACTTCTATTGATTGCTTTGACTTATAGTCTGTTGATTAATGTTTTCTGTGTTTTTGCAGAAAATCCTTTCCAGCTTGGTTTGTTGCGATTCATGTATGGTTTTGGGACAGGAGCATTGTTGCCTTCGGTCAATTCTCTTTTGACCAAGTTGACCCCCAAAGAAGGGATTTCAAGGATATTTTCCTACAATCAACTCTTTAATAATCTAGGTTCTGTAGTTGGTCCCATGATGGGGTCTGCGGTAGCTGCTCACATGGGGTATGACTGGGTTTTCTATCTGTCGAGCGGACTTGTCCTCTTTAACCTTATCTGGTCTTTGACCAATTTTAGAAACTATTTGAAAGTAAGGGATGTTTAGTGAGAGTTAAAATCAATTTACAATGTTCAGAATGTGGTAGTAAGAACTACTTGACTAGCAAAAACGCCAAGACTCATCCAGATAAGATTGAAGTCCTTAAATACTGCCCAAAAGAGAGAAAAGTAACCCTCCACCTTGAAACTAAGTAGGTTTTATGGTATAATGTCATAAGTTATTGTAGAAAGTGAAAAAAATATGTATCAAGCATTATTAGCAATTCTGTTGATTTTATCTGTTATTTTGATTGTAGTGATTTTTATTCAACCGGCTAAAAACCAGTCTAGCAACGTCTTTGACTCTTCTAGTGGAGCCTTATTTGAACGTACAAAGGCCCGTGGTTTTGAAGCGGTGATGCAACGCATTACAGCTATTCTTGTTTTTCTTTGGATGCTGGATGCGCTGGCACTTGTTATCATTTCAAGTAAGTAGATAAATCGGACTGGGACTTGTTCTTGGTCTATTTTTTTGGGAGTGGGCCAGAACTCGACAAGTATAGTCGAATGAATTAGCTTTCAGACAAGGAACTGAGGCGCAGGCTATACTAAAGTATGGCAAGGCGAAAGTGACGATGTATCAAAGATAATTCAAATGACTATATAAAGAGTTCGTCTGCCCACCCCCGCATAGGTTGAATAGGTATGGTTCGGAGCGTTATTCGCGAACTATTGAGATTTGCTTTGCAAATCCTATCTCCCACCTCCAACAATCATTTGATTGTTGGAGCAATCAACCACTGCGTCTGGATATAACGCAAAATACAGTCTTTTAGTTTGCTTTTAGTACTAGGCAACGAGCTGCAGACTGTACTGAAGTACGACAAAGCGAGTTCAAATAATGATGAAATTATTTGAAGTTGGAAATAGGGAAACGGAGTTTCCTCGTACGTCGCAGTAATAAAAGATAAACTAAAGGACTGAAAGAGAAATAGTGCTAGATTCTTAACTAGCACTTTGGTAAGTACAAGATGAAAAACGAAATTATAAACTATATTAAAACAGTTGGTCCTGTGACCATGGATCAACTAGCAGACCAGCTTGGAGCTAGCTCTGCCAAGAGTTTTACAGACTTGGTCAAGCTGGTTTCTAGCATGGAAGGTAGCCGTCAGCTTGTCTTTGACAATGCGGGTCGAATCGCTCTGCCAGTTCCAAAAGTGTCCAAAAACAAGGTGACCTTACAGGGTATTTTCCGTGCCCACAAGTCAGGTTTTGGCTTTGTGACCATTGACGAGGAGGAAGATGATCTCTTTGTCAGTCGTGACGATGTCAACTTCGCTATTGAGGGCGACCGAGTGGAAGTGGCGATCAAGAAAGTAGCAGACAGGCTCAAGGGGACGGCTGCGGAAGCGGAAGTCATTGATATTTTGGAACATAGCCTGAAAACTGCAGTAGGCTTGATTGTTTTTGACGAAGACAAGCCAGAATATGCAGGCTACATCAAGTCTAAAAACCAGAAAATCGCTCAGAAGATTTACATCAAGAAGTCACCTCTGGTATTGACCGGAACGGAAATCCTCAAAGTCGATATCGAGGCTTATCCAAACAAGAAACGGGACCACTTTGTTGCGACCATTCGGGATGTAGTGGGTCACAAGGATGACGTGGGTATCGATGTCTTGGAAGTCTTGGAATCCATGGACATCGTGTCGGAATTCCCTGATGAAGTCTTGGCGGAGGCCAATCGGGTGCCAGAAAGTCCGTCAGAGAAGGACTTTGAAGGACGCTTGGACCTGCGAGATGAAATCATCTTCACCATTGACGGTGCGGATGCCAAGGACTTGGACGATGCGGTCCACATCAAGCAGCTCAAGAACGGCAATCTGGAGCTGGGTGTCCATATCGCTGATGTCAGTTACTATGTGACCGAAGGTTCTGCCTTGGACCAGGAAGCTGTCAAGCGTGGGACTTCTGTCTATGTGACCGACCGTGTGGTGCCGATGTTGCCAGAACGTTTGTCAAATGGCATTTGTTCCCTTAATCCAAATGTGGATCGTCTGACCCAGTCGGCTATTATGGAAATTGACCGCAAGGGCAAGGTGGTCAAGCACTGGATTGGCCAGACGGTCATCAAAACCACCTTCCGCATGACCTATTCCGATGTCAATGACATGATTGCGGGCAATCAGGAAAAGCTTACTAAATACAAGGCAATCGTGCCGAGTGTAGACCTCATGGTCAAACTCCACGAAACCCTGGAAACCATGCGGTACAAGCGTGGAGCTCTCAACTTTGACACGACAGAAGCCAAAATCATCGTCAACAAGGACGGTCTGCCAGTCGATATCCAACTGCGTCAGCGGGGGATTGCCGAGCGGATGATTGAGTCCTTCATGCTGGCGGCCAATGAGTGCGTTGCTGAGCATTTTGCCAAGCTGGACCTGCCTTTCATCTATCGTATCCACGAGGAGCCGAAGTCAGACAAGCTGCAGAAGTTCATCGACTATGCGACCAGCTTCGGTCTGACGGTCTATGGTACGGCCAGCTCTATCAGCCAGGACGCCCTTCAGGATCTCATGGAGCGGGTCAAGGATGAACCTTATGCGGATGTCCTCAACATGATGTTGCTTCGCTCCATGCAACAGGCGCGCTACTCGGAGCACAACCACGGCCACTACGGACTGGGTGCGGAGTTTTACACCCACTTCACCAGTCCTATTCGCCGCTATCCTGACCTGCTGGTTCACCGTATGGTGCGGGAGTATGGTCACAATCCTGCGGAAAAAGCAGAGCATTTTGAGCAAGTTATTCCTGAGCTTGCCAAGTCTTCGTCCAGTTTAGAACGCCGTGCTATTGAGGCAGAGCGGGAAGTCGAAGCTATGAAGAAGGCAGAGTTCATGCAAGAATTTGTCGGGCAAGAGTTTGATGGTGTCGTGTCTAGCGTAGTCAAGTTTGGGCTCTTTGTCGAGTTGCCAAATACGGTTGAAGGCTTGATTCATGTCACTAACCTCAACGAGTACTATCAGTTCCACGAGCGGACTCTGACCTTGCAGGGTGAGAAATCCGGTCGGGTCTTCCGTGTCGGTCAGCCAATTCGTATCAAGCTAACGCGGGCGGACAAGATGACAGGGGAAATCGATTTTGCCCACGTGCCGTCCGAGCTGGATATCGTAGAAAAAGCTTTGAAAGCCAAGCGGAGAACGGCTAGTCACTCCAACCGTGACCGTGATGATCGGTCAGGGCGAGGACGGGGCAAGCACCACAAACAAGAAGCTGCTGGTCGCGATAGCGGACGTCACAAGTCTGGGAAAGACCACAAGTCTAAGGCTGGAAAGTCAGACAAGAAAAAGAAACCATTTTACAAAGAAGTGGCTAAAAAGAACAAGAAGAAAAGGAGATAGGCATGGCCAAGGGTGAGGGCAATGTGATTGCACAGAATAAAAAAGCCCGCCACGACTATACCATTGTTGATACAGTGGAGGCGGGGATGGTCCTGACGGGGACGGAGATTAAGTCGATTCGTGCGGGGAGGATTAACCTCAAGGACGGCTTTGCCCAGATCAAGCAGGGTGAGGCTTGGTTGGTCAATGTCCATATCGCTCCCTATGATGAGGGCAATATCTGGAACCAGGAGCCAACGCGGACCCGCAAACTTCTCTTGCGGAAGAAGCAAATCGAGTCCTTGGGCAATGAGGTCAAGGGAACGGGGATGACCCTGGTGCCGCTCAAGGTCTATATCAAGGACGGCTTTGCCAAGGTCCTGATTGGGCTTGCCAAAGGTAAGCACGATTACGACAAGCGAGAGTCCATCAAACGCCGTGAGCAAGACCGTGATATTAAGCGGACCATGAAGGCGATCAATAGTCGCTAAGACCGGGAGAAATCCTGGTCTTTTTTGATTTTCATTGAGTATCAGTCACAAATTTCAGACATTTTCTGATTTTTATGGTTGAACACGTGTAATACGTATGGTATAATAATCTTGTCAGGAGGTAAAAGCGCTATGCCTATGACACAAAAAGAAATGGTTAAGCTACTTACCGCCCATGGTTGGACAAAGACCAAAGGTGGTAAGGGGTCGCACGTTAAACTTGAAAAAGCAGGCGAGCGACCTATAACCATTCCCCACGGTGAAATTAACAAATACACCGAAAGGGGTATCAAAAAGCAAGCAGGGCTGTTATAACAACAGTCTACCGCTTGTTTTCTTTTGGAGGTAAACTATGCTTGTCACTTATCCAGCTTTATTTTATTATGATGATACAGACGGAGCTAACGCCCCTTACTTTGTAACTTTCCCTGATTTTGAGCATTCAGCAACTCAGGGCGAAGATATGGCAGACGCTATGGCAATGGCTAGCGATTGGTTAGGCATGAACTTAGCTGATTATATCGAAAATGGAAGAGACATTCCTACCCCGTCTTCTATAAACACTTTGTCATTAGTAGATAATAACCCCTTCCGTAATGAGGATTTTGAGATGGTTTACGATTCTAGCAAGTCTTTTATCTCCATGGTGATGGTGGACGTTGCAAGGTATTTGGGCAGTCAAGAGCCAGTAAAGAAAACACTCACTATCCCACGCTGGGCGGACACTCTAGGACGTGAACTAGGATTGAATTTCTCACAGACCCTCACGGATGCAATTGCAGATAAAAAAATTCATGCTTAACACTTGCTTCTGTTATTGCAAATGCTGAAACTGGACCTTTCTACTCCCGTTGAGCATTAGTAGTTCTAATGAGTGGGATGGTTCCGTTTTTATCTTTCTATAAATTATACGAAAACCCCCAGACAGTTCAGAGACTATCTGGGGCTTTCTTTTGTATTATACTCAATGAAAATCAAAATCAGGCTAGCTCCAAAGGTTAGGGGAACCTTTGGAGGTTGGAGATAGAGCGAACGAAGTTCGTTTCTCCAAGAGCAGATAGAACTCTACTACTTTCGTGTTTTCAAGTAGTAGGCTGTAAAGCTCCACAGGAGCTTTACACTCATCAAATCAAATCAACAACGGCTGAGTTTGATTTTCGAAGAGTATTAATCCACCGTCACCATTGCTTTAATGGTTTTGCGGTTGGCCATATCCTTGTAGGCTTGGTCGATATTGTCCAGGCTGTAAGTTTGGGTGAAAACGCGACCTGGGTTGATGTCGCCTTTGAGAACAGCATCGAGCAAAATTTCCTTATCATAGGTTGTGACAGAAGCAGAGCCACCACCGATAATGATATTTTGAGCAAAAGTTGAGCCAAGGGCGTGGTTGTTGTAGTGTGGCACACCAACAAAACCGATGCGACCGCCATTATGAAGAACACCGAGGGCTTGGTCAATAGAGGCTTCTGTACCAACACATTCGAGGGCAGCATCCGCTCCACCACCAAGAATTTCACGGACTTTGGCAATGCCTTCTTCACCACGTTCTGCTACGATGGCAGTAGCCCCTGATTCCAAAGCCATTTGCTGGCGATCTGCGTGACGACTCATCATGATAATCTGAGAAGCTCCGCGCATTTTTGCAGCAATGACGGCACATTGACCCACTGCACCATCACCGATGACAACAACCTTGTCACCTGGTTTGACATCTGCTACGCGGGCTGCGTGGTAGCCTGTTGGCATAACATCAGCTAATGTCAAAAGGGATTTAATCATGCCTTCTGAGTAGTCACTTGGCTGACCAGGAACTTTGACCAAGGCCCAGTTTCCATAGTGGAAACGAATGTATTGAGACTGGTAGTTGTTGCCCCAGTTGGTATAGCCTGGGTGGTTGTCACAAGTACCGTCAAAGCCAGCACGACAGGCATCACAGTGTCCGCAACCATGTGTAAATGGAACAATAACGAAGTCACCAGGAACAAGTGTTGTAATGTCTTCGCCTACCTCATCAACGATACCGATGGCTTCATGTCCAGAGTTTGTGTCACCGTGGTCATGGTGAATATCCTCACCGTAGCCCCAAAGGTCTGACCCACAGACACAGGCCCGCACGACCTTGATAATGACATCATCCTTAGCTTGAAGGCTTGGTTTTTCGATTTCTGCAACGGTCATCTTACCGGCTTTTTCATAAATAGCTGCTTTCATGTTTTTTACACTTTTACTTTGTCAGTAAATATCCTTTCTGATTGAAATAGTCTTTCAGTTTGCTTTTAGTACTAGGCAACGAGTTGAAGGCAGTACTGGAGTACGGCAAAACGAGTTAACGACGTAATAAAAGATAAACTGAACGACTATAAGAACTATTATACACCTTGGAGTTCACTCCAAGTCAAGAAAAAAATGTGTTTGAATTCATATTTCCTTTGTGATAGACTAAGTGTATCGGAAAGAAAAGGAGAGATAATGACAGTTTTAGTTCCTTACAAACGCATGCCCATTTGGAATCAGGATACAGTTCCCCAACATTTTTTGACCAAGCACAATACCAAGGTGGGTACTTGGGCCAAAATCAAGGTTTTAAAGGGCCAGCTCAAGTTTGAGCCCATTTCAGATGATAATGAGATTTTGGGAGAATATGTTTATGGTCCGACAGATGATATTCCCTTTGTGGAGCCACAGGCTTGGCATCGAGTGACTCTGTTGACAGAGGATACGGAGTTTTTCTTGGAATTTTTCTGTCAGCCAGAGGATTATTTTACTAAAAAATATGACTATACACGGACACATTCAGAAGTCTTGGAGGCCTTGAAAATCATCGAGCCCTGTAAGGTTTTGGATTTGGGTTGCGGTCATGGTCGCAATAGTCTCTATCTAGCCCAGCAGGGATTTGAGGTGACGGCGGTTGACAAGCACGTGCCGAGCATTCAGACGCTCTTGCAGGTCAAGGAAGCGGAGGATTTGGATCTGCAAGCTGGGACCTATGACATCAATTCAGCCAGTCTGGAGCAGGACTACGATTGGATTATCTCGACTGTGGTATTTATGTTCTTGGAGAGGGATCGTGTGCCAGCCATTATACGCAATATGCAGGAGCAGACACGGCCGGGTGGCTATAACTTGATCGTGGCGGCTATGGATACGGAGGATGCACCCTGTCCGATGAATTTCTCCTTTACCTTCGGAGCTGGTGAGTTGAAGGAATACTACCGTGACTGGGAATTGGTCAAGTACAATGAAGACTTTGGTCAGCTCCATAAGCGTGACGAACATGGTAATTTCCTCAAGATGCGGTTTGCGACCATGTTGGCTAGAAAAAATGTGTAAAATAGCTCTGAAAACACTTGCAAGGCAGGTGCTTTTGCGTTACAATATATGTGCAAATGGGTATTTTATTATATGAAAGGAGAGAGTCTTATGAAAAAGACTTTAGTTCGCATTGCAGCATTTCTCATGCTGGTGTGCATGCTCCCTGCCCAAATTGTTCAAGCCTGTTCAGGCTTTATCATTGGGAAAGGGTTGACAACGGATGGTTCTATCCTTTATGGTAGAACGGAAGATTATCCCTATCCACCAGATAATGGAGCGCACAATAAAAATTATATTGTGGTTCCAGCAGCAACTTATGCTGAGGGAGATATGTTGGTGGATGAGACATTTGGTTTTACAGCACCACATTTGGCAAATGAGTTCAAGTATACCTCTACGCCTGATGCGGCGCGTGGGGATGGTTCAAATGGTAATTATGGGGCGCACGGTTTTAACGAAAAAGGCGTATCCATGACTGCTACTGTAACAGCTATTCCAAATGCTAAAGTCTTGGCAGTTGATCCTCTAGTTGAAGCTGGAGGGCTGGGAGAACCAATTTTGATTGATTATGTTCTTCCTAGGGTTACTAGTGCGCGTGAAGGTGTTGAGCTGATTGCAAAGACAATCGATGAAAAAGGCTCAGCAGAAGGGAATATTGTTATTATTGCTGACAAAAATGAAGTTTGGTACATGGAAATTTTGTCAGGACACCAATACGTAGCCATCAAGTTCCCTGAAGACAAGTATGCAATTTTTGCAAATACTTACTATCTAGGTCATGTTGATTTAACAGACACAGAAAATGTCATTGCCTCTGCAAATGTAGAAACGGTAGCCAAACAAGCAGATAATTATGTGACAGTTGATGGGCAGTTCCATATCGCTAAATCATACGGTCCTGCAACTTATGCTGAAGCAGACCGTTCCCGTGTGTATGCAGGTATTAAATTGATGGATCCAGCATCGCCTGTAACCTATGAAGATGCTGTGTATGATTTGCTACGTCAGCCAACAGATTCAAGTCGTCGCTTTAGTTTACAAGACACCTTTGCCTTACAACGTAACCGTTTTGAACATCTTCCAGAATTTCGTCCAGACGATGAAGCGGGCAAGGTAAAACAAGGGGATAACGGTGCGAATGACCAAGCAACAGATGCAACGTATAAATACGCTCTTGGTAATGAAAATGTCATTGATGCTCACGTTTATCAAATAAAAGAAAGTTTGCCGTCTGCCTTTGGAGGGATTGTTTGGTTGGGACTTGGTCAGACTAGAAATACACCATATGTACCATTCTATGGACTTGTAACAGATACTTATGAAGCATTTAAAAATCGCTCAGCTTCTTATGATACCAATTCATGGTATTGGACAGTACAAAATATTGATAAGATGGCCATCTCACACCCAGAGTTATTTGGTACATCGATTCAAGAAAAATGGATTGCTCTTGAAAGTGAATGGATTGCTGCGCAGGCAGCTCTTGATGCTCAATATGCTGGACTTTCAGAAGATGCAGCCGTAGCTCTGGCTCCAACTGTAACCGAGGAAACCTTGGCTCGTTCAGCAGAGATTTTTGCCCAACTAAAAGCTGTTGAAGCAGAAATGATTGCTAAAATTGAAGCAACTACAACAAGTGCTAGTAGCACCGAAACTTCAACTAGTACAGAGGAATCAAGCAGCACCGAAACCTCAACCAGCACAGCAGAATTCAGTAGCACCGAAACTTCTACAAGTACTTCAAGCAGTACAAGTCAGTCTACAAGTGCTTCTGACACAGGAGGAGCTACGGATACTTCCTCATCAAGCGGAACAGTAGTGTCTTCTGATAAGAAAGTAACACCTACCAATAAAAAAGGTAAATCAAGTCTTCCTAGTACAGGTGAGCAAGTCAGCATCTTATTGGTGGCGCTAGGTGTTGCAGGAATTTTAACAGCAATTTTTCTTCATCGGAAAAAATCCAGTAAAGAATAAATGAATATGTAAAAGTAGGTTGGATTGATTTCAATCTACTTTTTTGAAACAATTTTGTTTACAAATGTAGTCGTATGTTGTATAATTTGTTTACAGATGTAGTCGGAAAAGGAGTAACCTATGAAACAAGCAAGCTATCCCATTCAAGGCATGACCTGTGCTTCCTGTGCCATGACAGTTGAAAAGGCTGTTGGTAAATTAGCAGGAGTAGAAGAAGCTAGTGTCAACCTAGCGAATGAAAAATTGAGTGTTATCTACGATGAAAAGCTTTTGGGACTAGAAGATATTCGTCAGGCAGTTGAAAAGGCGGGTTATCAGCTAGTCGATAACTTGGTGACCGAGTCTTATGACATTTCAGGCATGACCTGTGCTTCCTGTGCCATGACGGTTGAAAAAGCTCTGGGCAAACTAGAGGGCGTAGAAGAAGTCAGTGTCAATCTGGCAACAGAAAAGGCGACCATCCGTTATAGCCGTGATAGGCAAAGTCCAGCTAGTCTTGAAAAAGCAGTTGAGCAGGCAGGCTATCAGCTAATCAGACCAGAAGATGTAGAAGAGACGGTGGACAAGGGACCAAGCAAGGAAGACAGTCTTTGGCAACGATTTGTCTGGTCAGCTATCTTTACCCTTCCCTTGCTCTATATTGCTATGGGGCCTATGTTTCCCTGGGGTGGGCTTCCATTACCAGCCTTGCTCCATCAACCGCTAGTCTATGCGGTCAGCCAAGTCATCTTGCTCATCCCTGTCCTTTATATCGGACGCAGTTTTTTCCAAAAAGGCTTTAAAACTCTCTTGCAAGGCCATCCCAATATGGATTCCTTGATTGCTGTTGGGACAGGGGCAGCCTTGGTTCAAGGTCTTTTGATGATTGCTTTTCTTCTGATGGGGAAAGAAGTAGCCATGCACGGTCACCATCCAGAACTGTATTTTGAATCAGCTGCCGTTATCTTGACCTTGATTACCCTTGGAAAATATTTTGAAGCTAGGTCCAACGGTCAGACTTCTGAGGCCATTAAGAAGTTGATGAATCTGGCTCCCAAGACTGCCCAGGTCCTACGAAATGGGCAGGAAATGCAAGTACCGATTGAAGATGTGGTGGTCGGTGACCAGGTCATTGTTCGCCCAGGTCAGCAGATTCCTGTTGACGGTCAAGTTCTAGATGGCCAGACACGTGTGGACGAATCCATGCTGACGGGTGAGAGCCTGCCAGTGAAGAAGGCTCTAGGCGATACTGTTTTTGGCGGTACCCTTAACCAACAAGGTGCCATTACCATGCAGGCTACCAAGGTTGGCCGTGATACGACTCTGGCACAGATTATTCGCTTGGTAGAAGAGGCTCAAGGGTCTAAGGCCCCCATTGCCAAAATGGCTGACCAAGTATCTGCCGTCTTTGTGCCAGTTGTCATGGGCTTGGCTTTCTTGTCGGGTCTTGCTTGGTACTTCCTCGGTCAAGAATCATGGATTTTTTCCCTTAGTATTATCATCGCAGTCTTGGTTATCGCCTGCCCTTGTGCTTTGGGTCTGGCAACTCCTACGGCTATCATGGTTGGGACTGGAAAAGGGGCAGAAAACGGTCTTCTGTTCAAGTCTGGTCAAGCTATTGAAACCCTACAAGCTGTGAATACCATTGTCTTCGACAAAACAGGGACTATTACAGAAGGCAAACCTCAGGTGACAGACATTCATCTCTTGTCTACGAAAAATCGTGAGCAGGTCCTCCAACTGGCCGCAAGTAGCGAGCAATTTTCCGAGCATCCTCTGGCTCAAGCTCTCCTGCAAGCAGCTCAGACAGAAAAGATTACTCTCTTGCCCGCCACCGATTTTCAGGCTCTTTCAGGTCGTGGTCTTTCGGTGACAATAGCAGAGCAGACTGTCTATCTGGGAAATGAACGGTTGATGCAGGAACAAGGAATTGATGTTTCCAAAGGGCGTGCAGTTGCGGAGGCATTTGCCCATCAAGCCAAGACGCCTGTTTTGCTAGTAACCCAGCAAGAATTACTAGCAGTCATTGCCATTGCTGATAAAGTAAAAGAGACCAGCCGTCAGGCTGTCCAGGCTCTGCAAGCTATGGGATTAGAAGTGGTCATGCTGACAGGGGACAATGAAAAAACTGCCCAGGCCATTTCCAAGGAAGTCGGCATTGAGCAGGTGGTCAGTCAGGTCCTGCCAGATGACAAGGCCAACCAAGTCAAGCTCTTACAAGAACAGGGCAAAACAGTCGCCATGGTAGGTGATGGCATCAATGATGCTCCGGCTCTAGCTCAAGCCCATGTGGGTCTGGCCATTGGTTCTGGGACTGATATTGCCATTGAGTCTGCCGATGTTGTTCTCATGCATAGCGACATTTTGGATGTGGTTAAGGCTGTTAAACTCAGCCAGGCAACCATGCGGACCATTAAGCAAAATCTCTTCTGGGCCTTTGCCTACAATGTGATTGGCATTCCAATCGCCATGGGGCTCTTACATGTATTTGGTGGACCTCTGCTCAACCCCATGTTGGCAGGAGCAGCGATGGCTCTCAGCTCAGTTTCAGTTGTTTTGAACGCTCTTCGGTTGAAAAACACCCGAATTGATAGCCTTTAATGGATTGACGGTAATGATGTTATACATATGAAAACACCCCGTAGATGATTTTCTCGTCTGTGGGGTGTTTGCTTTAGGATAGATTTTTAATGATTTTCGCAGGAACTCCTGCAACGAGCGAATTGTCGGGCACATCTTTTGTGACAATCGCACCAGCAGCTACGACGGCATTTTTACCAATTGTAACACCAGGTAAAATCGTCGCATCTGCACCTATCCAGGCATTTTCTTGGATACGGACGGACTTAAGTTCTAGCTTGTGACGATCCTCCGCTTTTAAGGGATGGTTGACAGAAATCAGTTTAGCACGGGGTCCAATTAGTACTTTATCTTCGATATAAATCCCACCCAAGTCCACCATAAAAACATCCTTGTTGATATAGATGTCTTTTCCGAAATGAATGTGACGGCCAAAATCTGTTTGGAATGGTGTATTGATAACCACAGATTTGTCAATCTTTTCCAATGTCAGCTTTTCGATAATTTTCCTTGTACTTTCAACTGTTTGAATGGAAGTATTTAATTCTTGAACAAGAGGTTGATTCTCTCTTTGAATGTTGGATATGAGCTGACGTAGACCATCTTTTTCTGGCACCAAGCGGTCTGAATCGATATAGTCTTTAAAAATTATTTCAATCATAGTATATATCTCCTTTTCTTGATTCTTATCATATCAGGGAAATAAAGATATTACAAATACCTATTTTATATGATTTATATGCCTTGTGAGCATGATATAATAGAGAAAAAAGTTGGAGGTAGTAGATGGATATTCGTGTATTGACCTATTTTATTGCTATAGTACAAACAGGATCCATATCAAATGCGGCTCAGAGCTTACACATTACTCAGCCCACCTTATCACGGCAAATAAAAGAATTGGAGCAAGAGTTAGACACCGTTTTGTTTTATCGTGGGAGTAGAGAAATTCAGCTGACAGAAGCAGGGCAATATCTCTACAATCGTGCCTTGGAAATTACTAGTTTGGTCAAAAAAACAGAAGATACTCTTCGCCCAACGGAGATGATTTCTGGTGACCTTTACATTGGTGCGGCAGAAAGTCAGTCTTTAGAGCCTGTCGCAAGAGCGATTGCTACTTTGACCAGTCAATATCCGAATACGAGAGTTCATGTCCAAAGCGGAAATGCAGATCATATTTTAGAACAATTGCAAGATGGTATTCAAGATGTTGGGATTACCTTCGGACGCTATTCTACAAAAAAATTTGATAGTCTTCCTTTGGTAAACCGCGATAGATGGGGGATTCTAGTTCCTCGTTTTCATCCTTTAGCCTCTAAAGAAGAGCTAGTGCTGAGCGATGTTCTAGCCTATCCTTTGATTGTTTCCTCCCAAAGCAATGTTGACAAGTCTATCTTTGCTGGATTAGGCGATTATCGAATAGTAGCGACTTATAATCTTCTCTATAATGCTTCTTTATTGGTAAAAGCAGGGGTTGGGATCGCCCTTTGCTTGGATGGAATTATTGACACAAGCTATGAGGAAAGTGAACTAGTATTTCGCCCACTAGATTTATCAACGGATAGTTTGCAGCTTCTTTGGAAAAAAGGAGCAGTGCTGAGTCCAATTGCCAAGCGATTTATTGAAATTCTTGCAGAAAATCTAGAGAGTACAGATTCAGATAGATAGCTTGTATGAAATACCAGTCAAAAAACTGGTAATTTTCGTCATAAACGCTTACAATAGATATATTAAGTGCAAGGGAGATGTTTATGACAACCTTTATTGGAAAACCGGTGACTTTGGTAGGTCCACGATTGCAGGTGGGAGATACCGCCCCTGATTTTGTCCTCATGGCCAATGACTTGAGCTTGAAAAGTTTGAAGGACTTTGGCAAGCAGACCAAGGTCATCAGTGTGGTGCCTTCTATTGACACAGGGATTTGCGATACCCAGACCCGTCGCTTCAATCAGGAACTGGCTGACCGTGACAATACGGTTGTCGTGACGATTTCAGCAGACCTACCTTTTGCCCAAAAACGCTGGTGTGGGGCTGCAGGTTTGGAGGATGCCATCACCCTGTCTGATTACTATGACCATGCCTTTGGTAAATCCTACGGTCTACTCATGCGAGAGTGGAATTTGCTAGCGCGTGCGGTCTTTGTCCTCAATGCCGACAATGAAATCACCTACGTAGAATACCTGGACAATGTCAACGAACATCCCGACTATGAAGCAGCTTTGGAAGCTGTCAATTAAAAGAATACAAAACGGTGTCTGAGCAGGCATCGTTTTTTTGTTTTTTATATTGACTTATAGTGAACTACAAGTGTTATAATGGCATACAGGAGGTGCAGACCATGGACAAACTCGGCTACACGATTGCGGAAGTTAGTCAAAGATACCAGATCAATAGTAATACTCTACGTTATTATGAACGAATTGGCTTACTGCCAGATGTTCCAAGAGCAAGCAATGGACATCGCTATTTTACAAAGGAAATCCTGGCTTGGCTGGAGATGATTATCTGTTTGCGTCACTCAGGTGTCAGTATTGAAACGCTGACAGAGTATGCTTCCTTGTTGAAGGAGGGAAATAGTACCGTTAAGGAACGGGAAAACTTGTTGCGGGAGCAGTTGACGACTCTCTATCAAAAGCAGGCCAACCTCCAACGCTCTATTGACCGCTTGGAGAAAAAAATAGCCTTATATGAATCAGGTGAGATTGAACAAGACCTTTCCTACTTTGAAGACTATGCGATTTTATCCGATGAAAAGGACAGTTGGAAGGAGATAGATGTATGAAAATAGATGTATTTGCCCATGTATTGTTGCCCCAGTTTTACCAAAAAATGTCGGCCCTTGATCCAACCTTGCCTCAAAAAATGCCTTTTCTACAAAATCCTGTTTTAATGGATATGGAAAAAAGGCAGGCTCTGCAAGAACGAGCTGTCAAACAGATTATTTCATTTGTCAATGTCAATCCAGAAGATTATCTTGAAGCAGAGCCAGCTTTGGCTTTGGTTCAAGAAGCCAATCAAGAACTCATGGAAACTGTTCAGGCCTATCCAAATCAATTTTTTGCTGGTGTGGCCATGCTGGCCCTGAACAATATTGAGGGAAGTCTGGAAATTTTGGAAGACTTTGTCGCTAAAAATCCTGAAATTGTTGGTGTACAGCTATTCTCAAGACACCTTGGCCTGTCCGTTGCGGACCAGAGTTTCAGACCAATTTTCGCTAAATGTGACGAATTAGATATTCCTATCTGGTTGCACCCTGTATTTGATAATCGCAAACCAGATAACAACATTGTCTTTTCATGGGAGTACGAGCAGAGTCAGGCTATGCTACAATTGGTGGAGTCTGGTATCTTCCAAGATTATCCTAATCTGAAAATCATCGTTCACCATGCAGGAGCTTTGGCGCCTTTCTTTAGTGGACGGATCCAGTACATTTTGCCAGAAAAACAGGTGGAGGACTTCCACAAGTTCTATGTGGATACCGCTATCTTAGGTAATCCAAAAGCTCTAGAATTAACCATCGACTATTTCGGACTGGACCGTGTTCTCTTTGGAACAGATGCTCCTTTGGGTATTGCACCTGCAGGGGCTACGCAAGTCATCTCAGACGCTATTGACTCCCTGCCCTTATCTCAAGAGGACAAGCAGGCCATTTACTCTGAAAATATCAGACTATTACTGAAGGAGGCAAAATAGATGAGTAAGCCAGTTATTCATTTATTTCATCTGGGAATTGATGAGAAAAATCGTGATAGTTTTTTTCAAGTTGGTGTGAAGAATTTCCAGACCTCTTATGAAGAGGAAGCAGGTACTCTTGCCATGTACGCCAGTTCTTTAAAGGGAAATTCGTTGGAGTACAAGGTTTTTGAGGTCTATGCAGATGAGGAGGCCTACCAAAAGCATCGGAATTCTCCGCACTTTAAATCCTATGTAGAGCAGGTGGGATCCAAACTCACCAAGCGGGAGGTCTATGAAGTAGAAGCCTTGTTTTTGGAGGAAAAGCTGCCGTCGGGTATCTCGTTGGTAGCAGAAGACCATTTCCTAAAATTTGCCCAGCTTCAAGTGGAAGCGGGGAGTGAAAAATCTTTTGAAAGAAGTGTCCTGCTGAATATGCAAACTTCTATAAAAGAAGAAGCGGGTGTTTTAGCCATGTATGCCGTCAAGGACAGCCAGCAATCAAATTGTTATTACTTCTACGAAGTGTATGCGAGTGCGAAAGCCTACGAAGACCACCGATTGACTCCGCATTTTCAACGCTATATTTCAGAAACACAGGATATGGTGGAAGAAAAGATCTTACAGTACTTAGAAAACAGTATGGCTATCTCGAAAGGGCAGTTGGCTTTTTCTAGCTAATTTGTATCACTTATCCTTCTATGCTATACTGATAAAATCAAGAAATTTAACAGATAGGAGATTCTATGCCATTTATCAAGCATAAGAAGGTCGAGTTGACCGAATTATTTTATGATTTAGTTTATGTCTATACTATCAGTCAGCTGACGTCGATTATCCACCATGCCCATCAGGGAGTTGTTAGTCTTCAATCCTTTTTTAACTTCTCTGTTGGACTGATTATTTTTATCAATTCTTGGATGGTGCAGACTGTCTTTACAAACCGTTTTGGAAGTAACAGCTTGAGAAATATCATTTTTATGTTTTTGCAGATGATTTGTCTTTTGGTGGCATCAAGTGCAGTTGCAGGAGATTGGCAGACTAGTTTTGTATGGATTTTTCTCCCCATGGCCATTATTTCCTTGCTGCTTCTGGTCCAGTACATTTTAGAATATTTCCAGACTTCAAATGATGCGGATCGGAGTCTGATGAAGCAGTTTTTCTATATCCTCGGTTTGCGGTCTGTCATGCTCTTTCTTTCCTTATTTTTCCCTTATGAGATAGGTATGTGGATTGCCTTGGTCGGTATTCTCACGACCTGGTTGCTACCTGGATTGCTCAGCGATCCCAACCGTGGCTTTGTTTCGGCTGACTTGAGTCCGATTAATTTTCCGCATTTGATAGAACGCTTGTCACTCTTAGTGATTATTACCTTTGGCGAGTCCTTGATTGGTATTTCAGAGCATTTCAGTCCAGAGAATTTTTCTTGGGAATCCATTGCGATTTTCATTACTCTGACAAATCTTTTCATGGTCTATATTGTAGAAGTGGACCACCTGCTTGATGTAGAACGGGAAGAAACTGGGATTCGTGCCATTTATAGCCACTATCCCATACTCTTTGGGCTCAGCTTGATAACCATTGCCCTCTCATTTTTTGGAAATGGTGACATGAATGCCCAATACACCGTCTTTTATTTTTACGGTGGTCTAGTCCTCTTTATGCTCGGACTTCTTCAGCACAATGCCTACAACAAGCAAGGCAGAATCCTATCCAAGCAGTTTCATATTACCCAGCTTCTGCTCATCAGTATCGGCTTTGGAATTAGCCTACTAGTCTTTACTCAGTCATGGAGTTGGTTGATGGTGACCAGCTTGATTGTGACTAGTTTGATGATGATTGGTTTTGTTGGTATGAACCTTGGTCATTCGACAGAATAAAAAATCCCGCTTCAATCGAAGTGGGATTTCTGCTTACTGACGCTCGATGGTCAGGCTGATTTTGACGCTTGGTTTGCCTGGCGTCCGCTTAGTTCACCAGTCTTTTATGTGGAAATAGCTGAGCAGGGCAAGTAGGATAGGGTAGGCAGTTGACCAGACACTGATGAGTGAGTGGAGTTTTGAGACTTGAAGTATCAGTGATTCCTTGGTTGCCAAAAGCATGCTCTTATCACGAATGTAGTCTTGGATGCTATCAAACAAGGCTTGCACATCACCGATTTTGGTCAGAGGAGCTTCAGCTACGATGGCTTGGATTTCCGTCCCAATCGCCTGAACATCCAGTTCTTGTAGGGCTTGGACATTTTTCCATAAGTCCAGTCCAGCCGAGAGACTAGTCACCAAACCAAAGACAAGCAAGCCGATTGAGCCCCAGAACAAGAGGCGGTAGCTCCAAATAAGAAGCTTGTTAACCTTGCCATCCATGAGTTTGAAAGCCTTGATGAGCTTGCCAGTTAGGAAATAGAAGAGAATGATTTCTACTAGGCAGATGAGGACCATGACAAGTAGGAGCAGGATTGCCCGACGCAACCAGCCCTGAACCAGCTGGTCTTGAATCAGATTACTGATGTTTTCCATGTCCAGTTGGAAGAGGCCTTGGATTATTTTGTTAAAAAATGGTACTTGGAAGAAGAAAATCAACTAAGACAGAGTCAGATAGATGGAACTCCAAACAAATGGAGATAGGGATAATTTTTTCACTTTTTCATGCCTTTCTTATGCCAACGTTTGCACACCAAGGCATTGTAACATATGTTCAGTTTGAAGTCTAGTGACTGGCTTGCTTTCGGCCTATTTTCGTTTATACTTTTCTAGGAGTTTAGCAGTTGCTAATCGGATAAAGACCAGATAGAAACCTGTCACACCAGCCATTTCCAACAGGAGTTTCTGCAACTGCTTCCCTACTGTTATGGTAGACTGAAGATTTGTGCCAATCAGAATGGGATAATGTTCTTGGAAGGTAAATTGGAACTGATGGGCCAATAGAAGTAGCATGAACAGGATGAGGGCATAGATAGCAACTTGTAGGAGAAGAGCAAGTTGGGTCAGGCTAGTGGCATATTGACCAGGGGATAGTCCGTTGATAAAGAGGAGACCACGATGTTTAGAAAGGTCAGACATCAGAAGCCAGGCTAAGAGACAGCAGATGACGAGAGGAATCATATAGTTACTAGCTGGAAGAACTTGTAACAAGGTCAGATAAACATCCTTGGGAGCAGTAGGGTAGTGAAAGGAAAGAGTTTGCTCTAGAACTTTTTTATAGACTGTGATACGTTCTGCCAGTTCGCTGTTTGTAAAATGATTGATATTGTGCCCGTTTGCCTCCCAGTTTTGCATGGTCTGGTAGAGTTCTAACTCCGTTTCCAAGACCTCCTGACTTTTTCCTTGGATATGTTCCTTTTCTAAGTAGGTGGTCGTCAGTTCCAAGAGTTTTTTATAATAATCCATGCTTTCCTGGTCTAAGGCTTGAGCTTCCTTATCGTCAGCATACAAGACAATTTCAGCTTCTTTTTTGACTTGTATGATACGGGTTCGATCCTCAAAGCGCAGGTTTTCGGCTTCTAGGACATTCCGATAGGACAGAGCAAGTGGGATAAGAGCCACAGCGGTCATGAGGGCTAGAAAAAGAGCATTGCGTTTCAGTCGTAGAATGAAAAGAGTTAGGGTGTTCATAGTTAGACCTCCCTATTCAAATAGTTCTTTATAGATTTCTTCGGACTGGTGCTCCTGAATGCTAATATCCAAAATTTCCACCTGACAAGACATGACTTGGTCAAGGTAGAAATGCAGACTGTGAACACTGGTGTCCACCTGAATGCTATCATTGGCCAAAGTCAGTCCCTTCACTTGCCCAAGTTTCTGATACACTGTCTGATTGTCACTAGTCTGAATGGCATATTGTCGCCCAACCTGTTCCAGTTTCCACTCAATGATTTTTCCCTGTTTAAGAAAGAGCAGTTGGTCGGTTAGTTGGTCTACTTCGTTTAATTGGTGGGAAGACACGATAATGGTTGAACCATTTTTGGCTAGTTTCTGGAGCAATTTTCGGGTTTGAATGTAGCTGGTCGGGTCCAAGCCGTTCAAGGGTTCATCCAAGAGCATGACCTGGGGCTTGTTCATAATACCGATAGCCAGCAGGAGATGTTGTTTCATTCCCAGGGAATAATTTTTGACAGGGATCTTCACATAATCACGGATGCCGATTTCTTGGATGACTTCCTCAATCCGCTCTTTTGGTAAACCTTGGATAGTTTGGACCAATCGCAAGTGTTCCAGCCCCGTCAATTCAGGGTAGAGGACACGGTTGTCCTGCAGGTAGGCAAAGGTTTGGTAGACAGTTGGATTATCGTGCTTCTTGCCGTTTATAGAAATCTCTCCCGAATCAAAGGATTGCAGATTGGCAATGCAGTCTAGAAGGGTTGTCTTTCCAGAACCGTTTGGTCCAATCAAGGCCCAGATTCCAGGTTCCACCAGTTCTAGGTTTAGCTGGTCTAGTATGTTCTTTTTCCCGTAGGATTTGCACAAATTGTGAATGGATAGTCGCATGGTTAGACCTCACTTTTTCTTGTCAGGAGATAGAATTGCAGGCAATAGATGAGCAGGTTACTGATGAGAAGAACCGTAAAGACTTTTGGAATGCTATATCCTGTTAATTGATGGTAGATGATAGCACTTCCGTCCGCCAGATTGCCTGCATTCCATAGGCTAAATGGATTGAAGATATGGGGAAAGAAGTTGGCAGAGATGACAAGTCCTAGTGTGACAACCAGTCCAGCCAGTCCATTTTTTAAGACTCTAGCCAAGGTCTGTGCCACTCCCAGCAAAAATAGAAGGTAGAGATAGTGCATGCCACAGGCCAGCAAGATGACTTGGTAAATAGGTTTGATAGCTGTTTGGATCAGGCTGAAATCAATTCCCTTACTGATATAGGTGGTGACGGGATAGATCCAGCTACTATTTCCATTTAGTAAAAAAGCGATGAGCAAATGGCTCAGATAGAGGGTTAGAAAGAGGGCAGTATAGAGTGTTAGGAAGGCTAGGTATTTATTGGTTGTAATTCGGATTCTAGTCAGCCCTAGGGTCTGTAAAAGGCGAATCTGCCGGCTAGTTCCCTGCTGGTCTTTGATGAAAAAGTTGGTGAAAGTTAAGAGAAAGAGAGGAAGGGTGATGACCAGACCCAGCTGTTTTTGCCCTTGCCAGATTTCATGACTGGTTCCCTTTAAGGCCTGCTGGCCCCGGCTCTTGACAATTTCTCTGTCTGTTGGTGTTTTGGGATTCTCAAAGGCTGTCAGGTAAAGCTCAGTTGGAAAGGCAGAGGGTATCTCCTTTTCTAACAGATATTTGGAAATCAAGAAGGTATTTTCGATGGTTTGAGGGGTAAATTCATAGTTTCGGTAGGAATGGCTGATGTATCGGCCATCCTGCTGATAGTGCTGGATATTTTTCTCATAAAAATAGGTCCAGTCCTCCTTCTTGACCGCCTCAATCTCCTTTTGGTAGTTGGCGATATAGTCTGTAAAGAAGTCCTTTTCAGCCTGGTAATCCTCTTGGCTGAGGGCTTGATTCTGATACTGTGTTTCTAAATCTTGAATGATATTTTCAAATTTTTGAATGTATTGTTCATAGTTCTGGATGACCCCTAATTTAGCTTGCCGATTGTGGTAGCCTGCTAGAAAGGAACTAGCTAGGATTGCAATCAGCATGACCAAGATAGCGACCAAGTTTTTCTTGCTACGGAAAAATAGCTTTCCTTCAATTTGAAACATAGATACCTCCAGGGGAGAAATGGCGACGGATAGATGTATAAATGTGTTGTTTTCTATAATTATAATATCAACACAAATATAAATCAAGGAATTCTACAAAGGACTTGAATATTTTTGTCTAATTTGATATACTAAATTTATCAAAAACAAGGAGGGTCTTTTATGGAAAAGACACAGATTATTCAAGACGTTTTGGCCCTCATTCAAAACTTGAATCAGGCCTTTCAAGCAGACAAAGTAGGAACAGCTGATGAGCAACGGTTCCAACATAATTTGACTGAGACGATACGCCTATTGTCGGAGGCCAAGTCGGTCACCAATTCAGAATTGATTGCGATTGAGAAGTTTTATCGTTCGACCAGTTTTTTGGTTGGACTGGGCGATCTGCGGTTGAGTGAGACCAGCAGGCAGGCTTGGAAGGCCTTTGATCGCTACTACTACCAAACGATCAGAGAAGAATTGAAACTCTATGGTGGCTCTGCTATTGCCCAAGTATAATAGATGATAGAAGAGGGTGAGAATCCCTCTTTTGTGCTATAATAAAGTATAAGAATTTAGTCGATAGAAAGAGAAGAAGAGAGGTGTGCTATGTCCTACATCCAAGTAAAGAATTCGTCAAAATACTATCAAATGGGGGATGCGACAATTGTGGCCAATGAGCATGTGTCCTTTGAAATTGAGCAGGGTGAGCTAGTCATCATTCTCGGCTCGTCTGGTGCGGGTAAGTCCACACTTCTCAATATATTAGGTGGCATGGACAGCAATGATGAGGGAGAGGTTTGGATTGACGGTGTGGATATTGCCAAGCTGTCCAGTCATGAATTGACCAACTACCGCCGAGATGACGTTGGCTTTGTCTTCCAGTTTTATAATTTAGTCGCCAACCTGACCGCAAAGGAAAATGTGGAGTTGGCAGCAGAAATCGTCAAGGATGCCTTGGATGCTGAGGAGGTCTTGGAACAGGTCGGACTCGGTCACCGTATCAATAATTTCCCCGCTCAGCTTTCAGGCGGCGAACAACAACGTGTGGCCATTGCCCGTGCCGTTGCTAAAAAACCTAAAATTCTTCTCTGTGATGAACCGACAGGGGCTTTGGACTACCAAACTGGTAAGCAGGTCTTGCAAATCCTGCAGGATATGTCCCGCAAGCAAGGTGCTACGGTGATTATCGTGACCCACAATAGTTCACTGGCTCCCATTGCTGACCGAGTGATTTGGATGCGGGATGCCCGTGTGTATTCTTTAGAGCTGAATGCAAATCCGCAGGACATCGCTAGTTTGGAATATTAGTGGGGGGAGCCTATGAAAAAGAAAATCTACTGGAAGGATATGAGGCAATCCCTCCTTTCTTCTAAGGGGCGTTTTCTGTCCCTATTTAGCCTAATGATGCTGGGAGCCCTAGCTTTGACAGGTCTGAAAGTAACAGCTCCCAATATGGAACAAACAGCCCAAGCCTATATTACTGACCAGAAAACCATGGATTTGGCAGTCATCTCTGGTCTGGGTATCAGTCAGGCTGACATGGATGAATTGGCATCCATTAAAGGTGCGACAGTAGAGGTTGGCTATTTTAAGGATGTGGTTGCTAAGAAAAATCAGACTGCGGTTCGGCTTTTTTCAGCTCCAAAGTCTATTTCCACCTATAAATTGTTAGAAGGGAAATTACCCAGTCAAAAGGGGGAAATTGCCCTGTCTCCTTCCTTACAAGCAAGCTATAAATTGGGGGATACATTTCAAGTAACCGAGCCTGATAAGGATGGCACCATCCTGACCCAAACGACCTTTACCGTTGTCGGTTTCGTAGCTTCGGCGGAAATTTGGGATAATGAAACCATGGGCCTGGCCGCAAGTGGAGATGGTCAATTGACAGGCTATGGAGTTGTTGCAGAGGATGTTTTTCAATCGGAAGTTTTTACCATAGCTAGAATTATCTATGATGATTTGGCAAATTTGCCTTACTACAGTCAGGCCTATCAGGAGAAACTGGACCAACACCAAGAAGACCTAGAAAAGTTATTGGCAGATAATGATGAACAGCGGTTGGAAGCCATCCAAGCAGAAGGGCAGACGGAAATTTTCCAAGGAGAAAAAGAAATTGCCCAAGCTCAATCTCAGCTGAATCAAGCGGCAGAAGACTTGGCAACTGGTCAGGAGCAAGTCGCAAGCGGTCGCAGTGAATTTGCGCGTGGACGGGCCAAGCTTGTTCAGTCGGAAATGGAATTGCGAGCAACTCTTGCCCAATTATTACAAACCAAGTTTCAGCTAGAAGAAAGCAAGAAAGAGCTGGACAGCCAGAAGGCTAAATTAGACCAAACTAAATCTTTTTTGGATGGAAGCCACGAGGGTCTACTTGAAACTGCTCAGCGCTTGGAAAATGCCAAGCAGGAACTGGATGCACAGAATGTTCAACTCAGTCAGACAGCTTCACAAATTTCAACTGGTCGTGCCGACTGGTACCAAAACCAACAAGGTTTAAATCAGCTGATTGCCAATCAAGTTCAAGCTGGACAGACTCTATCTGACCATCCTGACTTATTAGCTAGACAGGAAGCCTTGGATGCAGAAAAAGCTCGCTTAGATCAACTGGAAGCTGACTATGACCAAGCCAACCAAGCCTATATCACTCACTATGACTACTACCAATCCAAGGTTGCAGAATATGAAACAAGTCTAGCGGATTATCAGACCTGGGATCAGGAATACCAATCAGCTTTGGCCCGCTACCAATCAGGTCTGGGTCAGTATGAGCAAGGGCTTGCGGCCTATCATAAGGGTGTTTCAGATTATGAATGGGGCGTCAGTCAGTTGGCATCTTCTGACTTGAAACTGCGTCAAGAAGAATTGCGATTGGAAGAAGCAGACAAGGAATTAGCTCAGGCTCAAAGTCAATTGACAGAAAAACAGGCGGAAGCCAACCAAGAAATCAGCCAAGCCCAAACAGATATTGCCCAGGCCAAGTCCGACTTGAGCAAATTAGAAAAATCTCCTTATCAGATTTACAGTCGGACCAGCCTTCCTGGTGGAGATGGCTACACCACCTATAGCAATGCGACCAAGTCCATTGCGGCAGTAGGCAATGTCTTTCCAGTAGTTCTCTATCTGGTCGCAGCTCTAGTTACCTTTACCACTATGGCCCGATTTGTCGATGAAGAGAGAACCCAGTCAGGACTCTTCAAGGCACTTGGCTATACAAATGGTCAGATTATGGCCAAGTTTATCCTTTATGGACTAGCAGCCGGTCTCCTTGGCACTCTTGTCGGCATACTGATGGGGAATTTTGTCCTATCGCCTATTATTTCAAGCATTATCACCCAGACGACAGTGATCGGGTCTGCCAAGCTCCACTTTTATCCACTTTGGACAGGTCTGGCCCTCTTGCTTTCTCTGATTTCATCCGTCCTCCCTGCCTATCTGGTAGCTCGCAGAGAATTGACAGAGAAGCCAGCCCAGCTCCTGCTTCCAAAACCTCCCGCTGCTGGCTCCAGCATTTGGCTAGAAAAATGGCCAGCCATCTGGTCCCGCTTGAGCTTTACCCACAAGGTGACTGCCCGCAATATCTTCCGCTACAAGCTCCGCATGCTCATGACCATCTTTGGTGTGGCAGGGACAGTCGCCCTCCTCTTTGGCGGTCTGGGCATTCGTTCCTCTATCTCAGGGGTTGTCCAACGGCAGTTTGGGGAGCTGATCCATTATGATATGTTGGTAGTGGAAAATAGCAGAGCAGAGGAGCAGGACTTAGACAAATTAACAGACTTTCTCCAGTCAAATCAAGTTGGTCAATCCTTGCCAGTGGCTTTTGAGCAACTCCGTCAAACAGTGGAGACAAATGGCCAAAGAAAGAATGTATCGATCAACCTCTTTATTTCAGACCGTCAGGATTTAGGAAATCTGGTCAGTCTTGAAACGTCATCTGGTCAGAACATTCAGCTGAGTGGCAGGGGTATTGTCCTCACGGAAAAACTCGCAGCTATCTACGGTGTGACAGTTGGAGACAAGCTATCGCTGACCTTGGAGGATAAGGAAGTGCCGGTCAGGGTCGCTGCTGTGGCGGATATGTATGCAGGACACTTTATCTATATGACCAGAGGTTATTATGAGCAAGTGACGGGCAAGCAAAAGACTGCTAATGCCTATCTAATAGAGCTGAAAGATGATCAGACCAGCCATGTTCAAACGATTTCTAGCCAGCTGATAGCCATGCCAGCGGTCAGAAGTCTGGTGCAAAATACCTCCCTCATGTCCATGCTCACAACTATTGCAGGCTCACTACAGACCATTATGACTATCTTGGTGGTCTTGTCTATTCTGCTTGGTCTGGTTATCCTCTACAACCTGACCATTATCAATATGTCTGAGCGGATTCGAGAACTTTCGACCATAAAAGTTCTGGGCTTTCATAATAAGGAAGTGACCCTCTATATTTATCGGGAAACTATTGTTCTTTCCTTGATTGGTATGGGGGTTGGGCTGATTGGTGGAATCTACCTTCACAAGATTCTTCTTGTCATGATTGGTTCGGATAGCATTCGTTTCAATCCAGCAGTCGGTCTGGAAGTTTATGCCATTCCAATTCTAGCCATTATCGGTATTCTAGCCGCCCTTGGTATCTATGTAAATCATCACCTGAGAAAGGTGGATATGCTGGAGGCCTTGAAGTCGGTTGATTAAAACAGTCTGGGAATAGACTGTTTTAACCTGAGCCTTGAAATGGGAGAGCGAGGCACAGTCTGGGAATAGACTGTTTTAACCCGAGCCATGAAATGGGAGAGCGAGGCACAGTCTTGGTTTGGAAGGAATTTTAAAAAGAGAATGACAGTCTTGCGATTCAAAAATCCTAGTGTATCTAGGATTTTTCTGTAAACACAAGTCTAGAAGTATGCTATAATCATCTCATGAAAAAAATAAGTGAATTAGGATTAACAGGTCGAAAATTAGTTGGAGAAGGTCTGATTTTAGTCTTCATCGGTCTTGGATTTTTAATTGCTGGTTGGCACTTTCCAGGACTGATTCTTCGATTTGTTCACGCAGGTTTATTCTTTTTGGCTTTATATGAATTAAGCATGATATTTTTCAGAAAGAAGAAATCGAGTGAAAGTGTGCTTGCCCTAGTGGGAAAAGCAGTATTATTTGGTATTTTGGCAAGTATTGATTTGGCTATTCAAATTCCTCTCTATTTTGCAGCTATTTTTATAGGGATTTACCAGCTTTTTACGGCAGTCATTAATTTCATTACTTTCTATCTATATAGAAAAGATGGGGTGCAGCCACGGATTCGTTTTTTGATTGACGGAGTTTGGCTATCCCTGTTAGGCATCGCCTCTCTCTTCGTATCAGGCACACAGCTAGTTGTTCAAACAATTGTCATCGGAGGTTATCTGGTCTTGTACGGACTAACTAATCTGCGTGATGGCTTCTTGTTTGAGGAGGCTATTGAGCAACAAAATCTTAAGCGCCATGTCCGTTTGCCCCTACCTTTATTTTTAGCAGCTTTGATTCCTCGTATGACCCTGCAAAAAGTCAATGATTACTTGGCGGATAATAAGGGACAAACGGCTCAGTCTATCTACAACCGCCACAAAGAAATTGCGGAGCTTCCAGCATTAGAAGTCTTTGTACACGTTGGGGAAGAAGGGTTCGGAGCAGTTGGCCATGTTGATTTGAGTTACAAAGGGCAGGTCTACGGTTTTGGTTCATACGATGTCCTGTCAGAGCGTTTGGGTGGTGCGATTGGTGACGGAGTTTTGTTTAAAGCTGAGCGTCAGGCCTACATTGATTTTTGTAACCAAGAAGGAATGACTATGTTGGGCTATCAATTGGCATTGAGTTCTGAGCAGGAAAAAGCGGTAGAAACGCGACTAGCTGAAATAGAAGGTTTACTGCTTCCATGGCAACCAAGTGCGGAAAAGGTCTCTAGAAGGCCAGACGGCCAGCCTATCGAAATGTATGCCTACCGCATGAAAGAGGCAATTGGGGCAGCTCTTTTCAAATTTAAAAAATCAAAATTCAAAACCTACTTTGTCCTCTCAACCAACTGCGTCCTTTTGGCTGATTCAGTAATCGGTCAAGCAGGAACAGATGTCCTAGGCTTGCGCGGTTTCATTGCTCCAGGAACCTACCAATCTTACCTAGATCAAGAATATGAAAAACCACATAGTTTAGTAGTCGCAAAGAACATTTATTATCGAAAAGAGAAATCCTAGTCACTGACTGGGATTTTCTATTATTTCAGCCCTCCCTAGTCCACTAAAACATACGTTTCATGCTATAATAGAGACATGAAAAAAAATAAATTATTATTAATCGATGGCTCTTCGGTAGCCTTCCGTGCTTTCTTTGCACTTTATAATCAAATTGATCGTTTTAAGAGTCCGACAGGTCTTCACACCAATGCTATCTACGGCTTCAATCTCATGCTAGACCACATGATGAAGCGGATTGAACCGACCCATATTCTCGTGGCTTTTGATGCTGGGAAGACCACTTTCCGTACGGAGATGTATGCAGACTATAAGGCAGGTCGTGCCAAGACTCCAGACGAATTCCGTGAGCAGTTTCCTTTTATCCGTCAGATGTTGGATGCCATGGGGGTCAAGCACTATGAGCTAGCTCAGTACGAGGCAGACGATATTATCGGTACCTTGGACAAAATGGCAGAGCGGACAGACATTCCTTTCGATGTGACCATTGTCAGCGGTGACAAGGACTTGATCCAGCTGACTGATGAGAACACCGTAGTCGAAATTTCCAAGAAAGGCGTAGCCGAATTCGAAGAATTTACCCCAGCCTACCTCATGGAAAAAATGGGGATTACCCCTACTCAGTTTATTGACCTCAAGGCTCTAATGGGAGATAAGTCCGATAACATCCCTGGGGTGACCAAAATCGGTGAAAAAACAGGTCTAAAACTCCTGACAGAATTTGGTTCTTTGGATGGTATCTACGAAAACATTGACAGCATGAAGGCCTCTAAGATGAAAGAAAACCTGATTGCTGATAAGAAGAAGGCCTTCCTATCTCGTACACTTGCTACCATTGATACTCAGGCACCAATCGAAATTGGTCTGGATGACATTGTTTATCAAGGTCCTAAGGTGGATGAACTGGGACAATTTTATGATGACATGGGCTTCAAGCAATTAAGGGCTCAGTTAGGTACGACCAGCTCGCAAGAGGAAGCGGTACTCGATTTCCAAATCGTAACGGAAATCAGCCCCGCTATGCTCAAACAAGACCAGTTTTTCTATTTTGAAATCTTGGGTGAAAATTATCACCGAGAGGATTTGGTTGGTTTAGCTTGGGGGGATAAGGAGAAAATCTATGTCGGAGGGCCTGAGCTACTTGATAGTCCAGTCTTGCGTGACTTTTTAGAAAACCAAACCATAAAAACCTATGACTTTAAGCGTGGAAAAGTTCTTCTCGACCGAAAAGAGATTACGCTACCCCCAGCTACTTTCGATAGCCGTCTAGCCAAATACTTGCTTTCCACCGTTGAGGACAACTCCCTAACAACCATTGCCAACCTCTATGGTCAGACCAGTCTTGTTCCAGATGAGGCAGTTTATGGCAAGGGTGCTAAGTTAGACTTGCCTGAACGCGAGGTCTTTTTCCCACACTTGGCACGTAAGGTTCAGGTTTTGATTGAGACAGAAGAGCCGATGTTGACCAAATTAGAAGAAAATCAGCAATTAGATCTTTTGTTTGACATGGAGTTGCCACTGGCAAATGTTTTAGCTAAGATGGAAATTGCTGGTATTAAAGTGGAAGCTGAGACTCTCAAAGCTATGCAATCTGAAAACGAAGTTTTGATTGACCAGTTGACCAAGGAAATCTATGAACTAGCTGGTCAGGAATTTAATATCAATTCGCCTAAGCAGCTTGGGACCATTCTCTTTGAAGATATGGGACTACCATTGGAATATACCAAGAAAACCAAGACAGGCTATTCAACAGCAGTAGATGTCTTAGAACGATTAGCACCAATTGCACCAGTTGTTTCAAAAATCTTGGAATACCGTCAGATTACCAAGCTTCAATCAACTTATGTAGTCGGCTTGCAGGATGCCATTTTAGAAGATGGTAAGATTCATACCCGCTATGTACAGGATTTGACCCAGACAGGTCGCCTATCTTCGACCGACCCTAACTTGCAAAATATTCCTGTTCGTCTAGAACAAGGGCGCTTGATTCGTAAGGCATTTGTGCCATCGCTTGAAAATAGTGTCCTTTTAGCATCGGACTATTCACAGATTGAATTGCGCGTCTTGGCTCATATTTCTCAGGACCAGCATTTGATTGAGGCCTTCCAGCAAGGTGCAGATATTCATACTTCGACAGCTATGCGGGTCTTCGGTATCGAAAAAGCTGAGGATGTGACACCAAATGATCGTCGGAATGCCAAGGCTGTAAACTTCGGTGTCGTCTATGGTATTTCAGATTTCGGTCTATCCAATAACTTGGGGATTACACGTAAGGAAGCTAAAGCCTATATCGATACCTATTTTGAACGCTTCCCAGGAATTAAGAATTACATGGAAACCATTGTTCGTGAGGCACGTGATAAGGGTTATGTAGAGACGATTTACAAACGCCGTCGTGAATTACCAGATATAAACTCTCGCAATTTCAATGTCCGTAATTTTGCGGAACGAACAGCCATCAACTCACCAATTCAGGGTTCGGCTGCAGATATTCTCAAAGTAGCCATGATTAATCTTGACAAGGCTTTGACTGAAGCAGGTCTTGCGACACGTATGTTATTGCAAGTACACGATGAGATTGTTTTGGAAGTCCCAGTGGCAGAGCTAGAAACGGTAAAAGCTATGGTAAAAGAGACCATGGAATCGGCGATTAGCCTGTCTGTACCATTGATTGCGGATGAAAATGAGGGACCGACATGGTATGAAGCTAAGTAAGAAAGGAAGAGTATGAAAAAAATAGTTCTTTGTATTGGTCTATGTAGTCTTCTGCTCGCAGGTTGCGGAAAAACATCGCAGAAGGCAGAGAAAACACCAGCTTCTTCAGGGGAAGAGTTTTCAACCACTTTACCGATTTTGCAAGAAAAGCAGGATACTACGAACGAACAGTTCAATGTTTTAGCAAATGCAGAGCTTGTAGCTGTTAATAGTACACCACCTGCTGACGAAACACAAAAAGGCCACAAGATTTATGCGGCCAATAATGGTGTTGCTGAAAAAGATGAAAATGGGAATATCAAGGAATATTTCCGTTATTATGATGTGCCATCTACTTGGACAATTAATGCAGAAAATACTCAGGATGAGACAGTCGCTGCAGTCTATGATGTTAAAGAAGGTTCCAGCAATTACATGGTCCAACTCTATAATATCAATGCTTTTAATCAGTCTCCATTGGAAGACGGTCGCAATATGACGCCGGAGGAATTAGAAGCACGGATGGTTGAAACAAATCATTCTTTCAGTGAAAAGACGGTTGTCACAATCAATGGTCAGGAATGGCAGGTTGGGCGACAGTTATTAACAGATCAAAAATTAGCTCGTCTGACTTTTTATCGGATGGAATCGACAGCTGCTTATGATGACTCCGTGGTTGTTGGTTCAATCTATTATTCCTTAGAACCAGGAACCGATAAAGATCGGACCAATCTTAAAAAGGTTATCGGCCAAGTTAAGGATGTTGTGTACCAAATTGCTAAAAAATAATCAGGATAAACAAGCTAAGTTAGTATAGTCTTTTAGTTTACTTTTAGTAGTAGGCAACGAGCTGCAGGCTGTACTGGAGTACGGCAAAGCGAGTTAACGAAGTAATAAAAGAAAAACTAAATGACGATAAAACTGACAAGATTGTGTTATAGCACCTTTATTCATTAAACTTTTATTGATTCTAACATTTAATATACATTAAAGGAGGTCTCTATGTCTTATTCCTTCCAAAATCCTAGTCAGGACATTATCTTCGACTATTTGAAAAATGCTAAGACTATTGCGGTGGTCGGTTTGTCTAGTCGAGAAGAGACAGCAGCCTACCGCGTTTCCAAGCTCATGCAGGAAGTGGGCTATAAAATTATTCCAGTTAATCCCAAGGCTGCTGGTGGGACGATTTTAGGCGAGTTGGTCTATAGTAGTCTAGCAGAGATTGACCAGCCTATTGATATTGTAGATGTTTTCCGTAGAAGTGAATTTTTACCAGAGGTAGCACAGGAATTTATCCAGTCAAACGCCAAAGTTTTCTGGGCTCAACTTGGTTTAGAAAGTCAAGAAGCAGAAAAACTGTTGCGTCAGGCAGGTCGTAACGATATTGTCATGAATAAATGTATCAAGATTGAATATCTTGAAATGAAAGAACAATACTAATAAGTCGGGTTATATTTATCCGACTTTTTTTTATCGAAAAAGCAGCTCAATGAACCATTGAACTGCTGGATGACTCTAAGTGAGGAACGCTTAGAATTGGAACAAATTACTACACATGGCGTAAAAATAGAAAGGAAGAAATCTGCTCTAATGCTAAGCAGGCTAAAATAGTCCTTTGTCGCTCCTCAGTCATAGTATAACACAATCCAACTGTTTGTACCAATTATTACTATATTTTTTTCTTAAATATCAACATAAAAGTCGTGTATAAAAATAAGAGCATATATCGCTCTTACTTTTATACGTAACTCATTTTCTTAGCCTGATCATCTAAAATTTCTTCATGAAAGTGCATTTGGGCAGCATAGTGATACGGCCATACATATAAACCTGCCAATCCAAATGTAATAATGACAAGAAGGAACCAGCCAATGAAGGATAAATCAAGTGTAAAGCGTTTAAACTTGTAACCTTTCATCAACTTTCGACTAGACCGAATGATTGAAAAGGCACTTGTATATTCTTCGCGTTCCAATTGTTCAAACAAGATATATTCTATCTGTGAGTAAGCATAGATTTGTGGAATATAAAGAGCCAACCCTAAAAGCATAAGTAGGATACCTCCCATGGCCATTAGCCCCAGTATGGCAAGGATTTCCATAGGAAGCGCATTAGGATCCAAGGTTTGACTGGATGCAGCTATAATCGTAATCATCGTTCCAGCACCGATAAGTAGACCGATACCAAGGTAAAACAGGAGTCCCCAAAGGAAGAGCAAGAAACTTTTTAAAATGTAGGTTCGAAAGATTTTCCAGAAATCTTTATGATTGAAAATCATCAGCGCATCTTTAAATGATGTGGAAGTTTTTACCCCTTTGATAAGATGAAATATAGTGCATATAATGGATAAGTGCAGTAGTCCTAATAGCAATCCGTAAAATATTGGAAACAAGGAGGTAGAAATAAAGTAGCTAGGACTAGCAAGTTCCTCAGCTGTTACTCCAGCAAGGCTATTGCGAGAGAAAGAAATTAACTGAACGATAACAGAAATAGTGACGGGGATGACGGCCACTTGATAGATACCAGGTGTCTCGTTTAGTGTTTGGCGAGCCCGCTCACGTATATTATAAATTGTAAACATCTACATAACCTCCTTGCTGAATATTGTAACATAATTCTAGATGACAAGCTAGGCTTTTTTTGATAGACTGGAAGGTGCTGTGGTAATTTGTCAGTTTGTTGTGATGCGCCTATCTATTTACTATTAAATAAGTAGAAGATAAGGTAAATATCGCTGAAATAAGCGAGAACATTAAAGACATTCTGATGGATTAGACCATGCAAGATTGAGAAACTGTATTTCCAGGTAAAGTGCTTTTATGTATGATATGAAGGAGCTGAACTGTGAATCCAGAACTAATATCCTAGGACTGTTTTTCCTAGCGGGAGGTAAATAAAACATGACAGATGTTCCAATCAAGTATCGCTTGATTAAGAAAGAAAAGCACACAGGTGCACGTTTGGGTGAAATTATTACCCCACACGGGACCTTTCCAACCCCCATGTTTATGCCAGTTGGAACTCAGGCAACGGTAAAAACCATGTCGCCTGAAGAATTGAAGGTGATGGGTTCAGGAATTATTCTATCGAATACCTATCATTTGTGGCTTCGTCCAGGTGACGAATTGGTGGCGCGTGCAGGTGGTTTGCACAAGTTTATGAATTGGGATCAACCGATTCTGACTGACTCTGGTGGTTTCCAGGTTTATTCTTTGGCGGATAGTCGCAATATCTCAGAAGAAGGTGTGACCTTCAAAAACCATCTCAATGGTAGTAAGATGTTCCTGTCACCTGAAAAAGCTATCTCTATTCAGAACAATCTTGGCTCTGACATTATGATGAGCTTTGATGAGTGTCCGCAGTTCTACCAGCCTTATGATTATGTAAAAAAATCCATCGAAAGAACAAGTCGTTGGGCAGAACGTGGTCTCAAGGCTCACCGTCGTCCGCATGACCAAGGCTTATTTGGTATTGTACAGGGTGCTGGTTTTGAAGATCTTCGTCGCCAATCAGCCCATGATTTGGTTAGCATGGATTTTCCAGGATATTCTATTGGAGGATTGGCTGTTGGTGAGACACACGATGAAATGAATGCTGTACTGGACTTTACGACCCCTCTTTTACCGGAGAATAAACCACGCTATCTTATGGGTGTTGGAGCACCAGATAGCTTGATTGATGGCGTAATTCGTGGGGTTGATATGTTTGACTGTGTTTTGCCAACCCGCATCGCACGTAACGGCACCTGCATGACTAGCCAAGGGCGCTTGGTAGTGAAAAATGCCCAGTTTGCAGAAGACTTCACGCCACTTGATCCAAACTGTGATTGCTACACATGTAAAAACTATACACGTGCGTATCTCCGCCATTTACTTAAGGCCGACGAGACATTTGGTATTCGTTTGACAAGTTATCACAACCTCTACTTCTTGATTAATTTGATGAAAAATGTCCGTCAAGCAATCATGGATGACAACCTTTTGGAATTCCGTCAAGACTTTATGGAAAAATACGGTTACGGTAAAAATGGACGTAATTTTTAGATAAAACAGCCTTCTTTGTGGACTTATCCTTGTTCTCATACTCAATGAAAATCAAAATCAGACTAGCTCCAAAGGTTTGAGGAACCTTTGGAGGTTGGAGAGAGAGCGAACGTAGTTCGTTTCTACTTACGTAGATAGAACCCTGTTACTATTTTGTTTAAAGGTAACAGGCTGAAAGGCTCCACTGGAGCCTTTCACTCATCAAATCAAGTCAACAACGTCTGATTTTGATTTTCGAAGAGTATCAGTTACAGCTTCTCAAGATTTGGTTAGATACAAATAAATAAAGCATACGATTATGAAACTCCTCGGTAACATGATCGTATGCTTTTATTTTGATGCTTGGCTCCACAGCACTTCTATTTAATTTTTTGAAGAGGCTGGGCAAAAAGCCCAGCTCCACTACTCAGAGTTCGTGTCAACATCTCAGCGCAGTGGTTGATTGGCAGATTTGTTCGTGTTTCACACTCCAAATCTGACCTAATCAACTGTGCGGGGGTGGGAAAACGAACTCTCTTTTAGACTAGTCGAGTTCTTTCCCACTCCCTGTTGTCAATGAGTTTTGAGGAGTGAAAAAACGATTGGTCCCCATTACCCTTCAAAATACAGTAATTCTTTTGGTGTTTTTGTAAAGACTTCAAAGCCATTTTTGGTAACGTAACCACAATCCTCGATACGAACACCAACTTTTCCAGGGATGTAAATACCAGGCTCGACAGAGAAACACATACCTTCTTCGATGACCAAATCATTGCCTTCCATAATCGATGGGAATTCATGGACACTCATTCCCAAACCGTGACCGAGTCGGTGGTTGAAGTACTCGCCATAACCTGCTTTTTCAATCACAGAGCGAGCGGCATAGTCAATCTCACCAGCAGTCACACCAGGCTTAATCATATTGACAGCGGCCATGTGAGCCTCCAGAGTCAAGTTGTAAATATCTTTTTTAAACTGATCAGGTTTACCGACAGCGACAGTCCGTGTCATATCAGACGTATAGCCCAAAGTTTCCACGCCTAGGTCGAACAATAGCAGAGCGTTATTCTCGATTTTGTTTGTTGAGGGAATACCGTGTGGATTTGCGGCATTGTCGCCTGTTAAGACCATGGTCTCAAAACTCATTTTTGAGATGCCTTGCTTCTTCATTTCAAATTCAATCTGAGCAATAATATCCGTTTCGGTTACGTTGAGTGAGATATTGTTAAACCCAACCTGCATAGCCTTATCCGCAAACTCTCCAGCAACCAGCATTTTTTCAATTTCATCACGAGACTTGATCAATTTCATAGTATTAATCAGAGGTGTAATGTCTGAAAATGGTTGGCTAAAGATAGACTGAAGACCATGGTAGCGGGTTAAATTCAAATTATCAAATTCTGCACCGATTGCTGAGAAAGATTTTTGTGGCAATTTGCTCTTGATAATCTGCCATGGATTTTCTGAGTCCATATAGCCGGCTACAGGAAAGTCAACCGTCGCAACCGCACGTTCTACATCCAAGGCAGGGAGAAAGAGTAGTGAGTCGTGGTCAGGCATAACAAAGAGCATCATGTGGCGCTCATGAGGATCGCTATGATAGCCAGTCAGATAATAGATGCTAACTGGATCAGAGAAGATGGCCAAGTCCATTTTGTTGGCTTCTAAGTAGGATTTAACATGATGTAATTTTGACATAGTGGAGACCTTTCTAGCATGTAGTGGTAAAAAAAGTGAAAGTTTCGTTTATTATATAGACTATTGTTCCAAAAAATGAAAAAAATTGCAAGTATTATCAAAAAAATGGCGTTTTTCTCTTGAAAGTGGTTTCAAAAAGTGATACACTATACTTGAGTGAAAGCGTAATTTTCATAGAACTAGAACTATTGAAAGGGAGTACATAACGTATGTTAAACACTGACGATACGGTAACGATTTATGACGTTGCCCGCGAAGCAGGTGTATCCATGGCGACAGTATCGCGCGTGGTAAATGGGAATAAAAACGTAAAGGAAAATACTCGTAAAAAAGTATTAGAAGTCATCGACCGTTTGGATTATCGTCCGAATGCTGTTGCACGTGGCTTGGCCAGCAAGAAGACTACCACTGTGGGGGTTGTGATTCCAAATATTGCTAATGCTTATTTTGCAACCTTGGCCAAAGGTATCGATGATATTGCCGATATGTACAAATACAATATCGTCTTAGCAAACAGTGATGAAAATGATGAGAAAGAAATCAATGTAGTAAATACCCTATTCTCAAAACAGGTGGACGGAATCATTTTCATGGGCTATCATTTGACAGACAAGATTCGTGCGGAGTTTTCGCGCTCACGTACACCGATTGTTTTAGCTGGTACCGTGGACTTGGAGCACCAATTACCTAGTGTCAATATTGACTATGCTGCCGCTAGTGTTGATGCAGTCAATCTGTTAGCTAAGAACAACAAGAAAATTGCCTTTGTATCAGGGCCGCTTGTAGATGACATCAATGGTAAAGTTCGTTTTGCAGGCTACAAACAAGGCTTGAAGGACAACGGAATAGAGTTTAACGAAGGATTGGTTTTTGAATCTAAGTATAAATATGAGGAAGGATACGCTCTAGCAGAACGTATTTTGAATGCAGGAGCAACTGCAGCTTATGTTGCAGAAGATGAGATTGCTGCTGGTCTATTGAATGGTGTCAGTGATATGGGCATCAAGGTTCCAGAAGACTTTGAAATCATTACAAGTGATGATTCCCTAGTGACCAAGTTTACCCGTCCAAACCTGACCTCTATCAATCAACCACTTTACGATATTGGTGCAATTGCTATGCGCATGCTCACCAAAATCATGCACAAGGAAGAGTTGGAAAACCGTGAGGTAGTTCTTAACCACGGAATCAAAGTACGGAAATCAACTAAGTGATGAGTATAGAAGTAGCTTGATAAGATATCTTGTTACTCCGCACCCTCACACTATCAAACATTATAATCATTTAGTTTATCTTTTATTGCTTCGACGAGCGAGGAAACATTTCCAACCTAGAACAGCCTTTAGGCTGTTCTAGCAACCTGTAGCTATTGAGGCAAACTTGCTTCGACTTATCTCCAGCCTTCAAAGGTTCCCCGAACCTTTGAAGCGAGTACTAAAAGCAAACTAAACGGCTATACTAACCGAAAACTAAAAGATTATAAGAAATAAATATAAGCCCTCGCTAGATTAAGTTTAGCGAGGGCTTTGTGGTTTAGTTTAAGCCTGTCACACTCTGTAAGTTGTGCGAGATGTTGGTGCGAATCTAGAGAAGCAGTACTGGGCTTGTTCTTATCCTTTAGAACTGTGTCAGTTAGGTGATTATTGTATGTAATCATATATTTAGGATTATATTCTTTAGTATTGGCTTTAATTGATACAAAATTCGTGTAGAATACAGTTTAAAATATCAAAAAATGTAAAAAAGGGCTATAATGGTATTATGAAAGTACTATTGTATTTAGAAGGAAAAACAGTTTTAGAAAAATCAGGAATTGGTCGGGCCCTTCATCACCAGATGGAAGCGCTAGATATGGCAGGCATTCCTTATACAACAGACCTGCTGGGAGATTATGATGTCATTCATATCAATACCTATGGTCCACGCTCCTGGTTATTGCTACATGTAGCCAAACGGAATGGAAAAAAGGTAATCATGCATGGACATTCCACGAAGGAAGATTTTCAAAATTCCTTTATCGGTTCGAATACCCTAGCTCCTTTTGTAGGGAAATATCTAGCAAGCATGTACCAAAAGGCAGACTTTGTCATCACTCCTTCAGAGTATTCAAAAAAACTTATCCAGTCTTACGGTGTGACAACGCCGATTATAGCCGTTTCGAATGGTATTGATTTAGATAAATATAAGAAGGATGAACGTAAGGAAGCGATCTTTCGAGAGTATTTTAAAATTGAAGAAGGTCAGCCAGTTGTTGTCTGTGCAGGACTTTACTTCCGACGTAAAGGAATTGAAGACTTTGTCAAGGTAGCCGAAAAGATGCCACATGTCCGCTTCATTTGGCTCGGTTCCATCAATAAGTGGTTGATTCCTTCCTATATTCGTAAGATTGTAGAGGGAGACCATCCAGACAATGTGGAGTTTCCCGGTTATTTTAAGGGGGCTGTTTTTCAGGGAGCAATGAGCGGAGCGGATGCCTTTTTCTTCCCATCGTATGAGGAAACAGAAGGGATTGTTGTTCTGGAAGCTCTTGCTAGTCATCAGCATGTTGTTCTAAGAGATATTCCAGTTTACGATGGTTGGATTGACGAAAACGTTGCCGAATTGGGACATACAGTGGATGATTTTGTCGATTCTATTCAGAAAATCTTAGACAAGCAGGTTGATAAACGTGAGGCGGGCTATCAGGTTGCGGTTAGTCGCTCGATTGACAATGTTTCCCACCAATTGGTGGATGCCTATCGACAAGTATTGGAGATGTAAATGCGGATTGGATTGTTTACGGATACCTATTTTCCACAGGTTTCAGGAGTCGCGACTTCGATTCGGACTCTTAAGACAGAGTTGGAGAAATTGGGACATACGGTATTTATTTTTACGACGACAGATGAGGATGTGAATCGCTACGAAGATTGGGACATTATCCGAATTCCTAGCGTACCTTTTTTTGCCTTTAAAGATCGTCGAGTGGCCTACGCGGGTTTTACAGATGCCTTAAAAATTGCAAGTCGCTATAAACTAGATATTATTCATACTCATACAGAATTTTCTTTGGGGATTTTGGGGAAAATGATTGCCAAGGAACTTGATATTCCGGTGGTACATACTTATCACACCCAGTATGAAGACTACGTACACTATATTGCCAAGGGGAGGATTATTCGTCCCGGGATGGTTAAATATTTAGTACGGGCGTTTTTAAAAGATCTGGATGGGGTAATTTGCCCCAGTGAGATTGTTGAAGATCTTTTAATGAGTTACAACGTTCCGATTTCTAAACGAGTCATTCCGACAGGAATTGATTTGGCAAAGTTTGATAGACCAGAAATTGGCAAGGATGAAACAGATGAGTTGCGGGAACAACTAGGAATTGCTAGTGATGAAACGATGTTGTTAAGTCTGTCTAGGATTTCTCACGAGAAGAATATCCAAGCAATCGTTCAGGCAATACCAAAAATTTTGCAGGAAAATCCCAAGGTGAAGCTGGTCATTGTCGGAGGTGGACCTTATACAGATGATCTTCAGGAAATGATAGCGGAGCTTAATCTAGATGAACACGTCCAGTTGACGGGAATGATTGCACCAAGTGATACAGCACTTTATTATAAAGCTGCGGATTTCTTTATTTCGGCTTCGACCAGTGAAACACAGGGACTAACTTTCTTAGAAAGCTTAGCTTCTGGAACTCCTATTTTGGCACATAGCAATCCCTACTTAAAAAACGTTATAACAGATAAGATGTTTGGGACGCTCTTCATTCGAGAACAGGAGTTGGCAGATGCCGTCGTTGAGGCGATTGTTGCTACGCCACCAATGAATCCGTATGTGCTTGATAAGAAGCTCTATGAGATTTCTTCTACGAATTTTGGGCGCAAGGTTTTTGAATATTATCTAGATTTGAAGATTTCGTATGATTTTAGAAAAGAACATACTAATCAAGATAGCGTAGCAGAAGCTTTGATAAAAGAGGCTATTTACCTACCGCAAAAAGTAGTAGTTAAATCAACAGACACGACAGCAAAAATATTGAAAAAATCAGTCGAACAAGTAAAATCAATTCGAAATTTCTTTGATTAATTTGGAGGTTTCAAATGGAAAAGCTTCGGAAAGAGAGTTGGAAGAGTCTGGTTTTGGCAACTCTTATTATTCTATCCATGTATGCAGGTATTTATCTGATTGCCTTTCATCTGATTAGTGACACCATGCTTTCTAAGGTGCTGGTGGTCGGGAATATATTGCTCTATACTCCCATTGTACTATTCCTAACAGGTCTTCTTTATGGATTTTTTCACGGCTTTTCTCCTAGCCTTCTTGCCTTAGTTTTATTGCTTTATCCTGTAACCATCTTTTTCTTTAAGGAATGGATTATTCTCTATCAGATTGTCTACACCTTATGTGCTCTGATTGGAAATGGGATAGGAGCTCTGCTATTTTCTTTAAGAAAGAAAATGAGGAAAAATCCTTGAAAAATCAGGAAATCCTGTTATAATAGCTTTTAGAGACTTATCAATTCTAGGAAATCTTTGAGAGAGTGTGCGGTTGGTGTAAGCACATAGAGGATAGGATTGACACTACTCGGTATGATTTTATGCAAACATAAAAGGGTGGTTCCCTTATCGCCAATCGAGGTAGTCGAGCTTTTTTGGCGTGACTGCGAACCAAGGTGGAACCACGTTGCGACGTCCTTTTGAGAGGGCGTCGTATTTTCTTTTGGAGGAGGCAAAGGTGATAAAGATTATTCCGTTTAATCCATCTTATAAGAAAGTGGTGATTGAGTTTATATTAACAATCCAACAAGATGAATTTGGTTTATCCATTACTCTTAAAGATCAACCTGATTTATTGGATATAGCTTCCTATTATCCTAATACATTTTGGTTAGCATTTTCTGACGGAAAACTTGTAGGATGTATTGGACTGGTTAGATTACATCATCAAAATGTTGCGTTGAAAAAGATGTTTGTTCATCCCAAATATAGACGCTATGGGGTCGGGAAACAATTAGTCAGTCAGTTTTTTGACTATTGTAGAAAACATGCAGTAAATGAAGTTTATCTTGGGACGACAGATACCTTTCAAGCTGCACAGTTTTTTTATAAGAAATTAGGCTTTTGTGAGATTACGCAGAATGAGTTACCTGCTGATTTTCCAAAACTGGATGTTGACAATCGGTTTTATTGTTATCAACTTCACCCTTCAAAAAATTAATACTTTAAGGAGGCACAGATGCCTGCTATTCCACAAGAAACGATTGACCGTTGCCTAGCCGTTCGCAAGGCTTACAGAGAGTTGGAACTCAAGTACCACGACAAAGAGTGGTCCATTGAGGAAGACCTCTTGGCTTTGACTAATGATATTGGCAACATGAACCGTCTGATTATGACCAAGCAGGGGCGTTACTATGATGAAACGCCTTATACCTTGGAGCATAAAATGGCTGAAAATATCTGGTGGTTGATTGAACTGGCTGACCGACTGGATATTGATATTCAAAAAGAAATGGAAACCTTTTTAGCTCAAAAAGAAGAGTTATTGGGGATTAAAAAATAAAAAATAGAAAGGACTAGGGTCTCCGTATTTGGTTGAACTGAATACGGGCTACGGACTGGGCCAAAAAGATAAACGAGAACTGGACGCTTGCGTCGTCGTTCTGTTTCCTATTTTGTCTGTGTCCGCTTAACGCCCTTTATATCTTATATTATGCTTAAAATTACTTTCCCAGATGGTGCTGTTCGTGAGTACCAAGCTGGTGTGACGACTTTTGAAATTGCGGAGAGTATCAGCAAGTCTTTGGCGAAAAAGGCGCTTGCTGGTAAGTTCAATGGTAAATTGATTGACACCACTCGTGCCATTGAAGAGGATGGCACGCTTGAAATCGTAACACCTGACCATGAGGATGCCTTGGACATCTTGCGTCACTCAGTAGCTCACTTGTTTGCCCAAGCGGCTCGTCGCCTTTTCCCAGACATCAAGTTGGGCGTTGGTCCTGCTATTCAGGATGGTTTCTACTATGATACGGACAATGCAGCAGGTCAGATTTCAAATGAAGATTTGCCACGTATTCAGGAAGAAATGATGAAGATTGTCAAGGAAAACTTCCCTTCTGAACGCCGTGAGGTAACTAAGGAAGAAGCTCTTGAGATTTTCAAAAATGATCCATACAAGTTGGAATTGATTCAAGAACACTCGGATGACGAGGGTGGTTTGACCATTTATACCCAGGGTGAATACGTTGACCTCTGCCGTGGCCCACACGTTCCGTCAACAGGCCGTATCCAGATTTTTGAATTGCTCAATGTGGCTGGTGCTTACTGGCGTGGTAAGAGCGAAAATCCAATGATGCAACGTGTTTATGGTACAGCTTGGTTTGACAAGAAAGACCTCAAGGCTTACCTTCAAATGCGTGAGGAAGCCAAAGAGCGTGACCACCGTAAACTTGGTAAGGAATTGGATCTCTTCATGATCAGCCAAGAAGTTGGTCAAGGTTTGCCATTCTGGTTGCCAAATGGTGCAACTATCCGTCGTACCTTGGAGCGTTACATCACAGACAAGGAATTGGCTTCTGGTTACCAGCACGTTTACACACCACCATTGGCTTCTGTTGAGCTCTATAAGACTTCAGGTCACTGGGAGCATTATTCAGAAGATATGTTCCCAACTATGGACATGGGTGACGGTGAAGAGTTTGTTCTTCGTCCGATGAACTGTCCGCACCACATTCAAGTTTACAAAAATCATGTGCGTTCTTACCGCGAATTGCCTGTGCGTATTGCTGAGCTTGGTATGATGCACCGCTATGAGAAATCAGGTGCATTGACTGGTTTGCAACGTGTGCGTGAGATGACCCTCAACGACGGTCATATCTTTGTGACACCTGAACAAATCCAAGAAGAGTTCAAAAAAGCTCTCCAGTTGATTATCGATGTGTACGCAGATTTCAACCTAAACGACTACCGTTTCCGTCTGTCTTATCGTGACCCAGAGGACAAAGAGAAGTACTATGACAACGATGAGATGTGGGAAAATGCCCAACGTATGCTGAAAGGTGCCATGGATGAAATGGGCGTGGACTACTTTGAGGCTGAGGGTGAAGCTGCCTTCTACGGTCCGAAATTGGATATTCAGGTGAAAACTGCCCTTGGTAACGAGGAAACCCTGTCAACCATTCAGTTGGACTTCCTCTTGCCAGAACGCTTTGGCTTGACTTATATCGGTGCTGATGGTGAGGAGCACCGCCCAGTTATGATTCACCGTGGTGTTATCTCGACTATGGAACGCTTCACAGCCATCTTGATTGAAACCTACAAGGGTGCCTTCCCAACTTGGTTGGCTCCAACCCAAGTGACTATGATTCCAATCTCTGTGGAAGCTCATTTGGACTACGCTTGGAAGGTTGCCAAAGAATTGCAAGACCGTGGCGTTCGCGTACACGTAGATGAGCGGAACGAGAAGATGCAATACAAGATCCGTCAGAGCCAGACCAGCAAGATTCCATACCAACTCATCGTCGGTGACAAGGAGATGGAAGACAATGCAGTCAACGTTCGTCGCTACGGAAGTAAGGCAACACAAACTCAGTCTGTATCAGAATTTGTGGACCATATCTTAGCAGATATTGACCGGAAGTCACGTCCAGCTGAAACAGCTGAATAATAATTATAAGGAGAAGTCCGAAAGGGCTTCTTTTTAAATTAAAAATATGCTATAAGGACACCTCTATAAACTCCCAAAATTGCGAATTTGGAGTTACGAAAGCCTTGTTAAATCAACATTTTAAATTTTAGAAAATTAGTTTTTAGAGGTCCCCTATAATTATGCTGACATATAACTAGAATTTATTGTTTGTGTATCCGCAAACAGTGATAAAGCGAACTGGGCAACTAGTTTTGTTTATTGCAACTGAAAAGTTACTTGTGTTTGCAAAGGCTCGACAAGTCTCGCATAGTGAGTAGTTATATGTTTTTTATTATACTCTCAGGAGATTATTTTGTTTTTAAGAGAAATAAAAGATTTGAATCATCTATCTAGTATATTGGGAAGTAACAGAAATACGTTAAATAATTTGTTGAACCAAAAATATCGTGAAAAACTTTATGAAACCTATTATATTCCTAAAAAGGATGGTTCTGATAGACAAATTTGTGCCCCTAAAGAACCGTTAAAAAGTATTCAAAAAAAGATAGCAGAACTTTTGTGGCAGAATCAATTATGGGTAAATCATGAAAAGGAAGAGAAGTATATAAAAGATAAGAAGATGCTAAAAGAGACAAACTATTGACAATTCTTATAGTTTGTCTCTCTGAAGAGGTTGGTTTATCTAAACCAGATACAACTATTTTCACACTTGCCTTGCAAAAAGCAAACATCCCTGCAGATAGAGTTGTCTATGTCGGGGATAGGTATGATAATGATATTCTACCTGCTAAATCTTTGGGAATGTGGACTGTACGGATACTGACAGGTTTTGGGAAGCATGCCCGTGAAAATGAAAAATTGAAGAGCGATTGGGTAGTTCCTTCATTGCAAGAGATAACAAATATTTTTGAACAAACAAAAAACTAGACTGAACATTCTCAGCCTAGTTTTTACATGTATTAGAACAAGCCTTTAACTTTATCTAAAAGACCGTTAACACCTTCAGAACCTGATAACAAGCCTTTTGCCTGTTCCAAGTATTCACCGAATTGGTCCTTGTTTTCTTCGATAAATTGTTTTGCACCATCAAAGTCTTTGTTTGCAATCAATTCTTTTACTTGGTTAAAAAGATCTACTGGATTCACGTTGGAATCACCTCCTATGAAACTATTAAACCAAAACTGGACGGATTTCACAACTGAAACGACTTATAAAAATGTAATGCAAACTGCTTCTGGAACATAGAAATCGTGTGAAAGCTCAGTCAAACAGCCATTTTCGGCATCTCTCTCAAATACAGTTGCATTGTCAGAATCTTGATGGACAACAATCAAATGCTTTTCATCAGGACTAAGCGTGAAATCGCGAGGAGTTTTTCCATTTGTTGGGACGATTTCAACTAATTCTAAGCTGGCATCAGCAAGCGTTTTGTAGACTGCGATAGAGTCGTTTCCGCGGTTGGAGCCATAAATAAATTTACCATCCTTTGTGATGCGAATAGCGGCAGTACCGTTGAAACCAGTATGGTCTTCTGGGAGAGTAGAGACAGTTTGTAGGTGTTCAAATTGTCCCCAGCCGTCATAGATAAGCACCTCAATAGTTGAATTGAGTTCACAGATGAGATAGGCAATTTTTGCGACAGGATGGAAGACAATGTGACGTGGACCACTTCCTGGCGCAGCCTGATAGGTTGCGATTTTCTCTACTTTTCCTTGGTCAGATACCTTATAGGTTACCACTTGGTCAGACCCTAAATCACAGGTTACTAAAAATTTATCGGGCGTCAAATCAGAAAAGTGAACATGGGCGGAAGCTTGGTTTTCGTGCGGTCCAGATCCTTCGTGTTGAGCGACATCAGCTAATTCTAGCGAACCATCCGCCAAACGTTTATAAACAAGTAGTTGCCCTTTGTGGTAATTGGAGCCATAAACTAAATCTCTTGCTTCATCTACAGCGACATAGCAAAGTGGTGCGCCCTCTGATACAACATGGTTGAGTAGAGTATAGTCAGCATTAAAGGCAGCGATACCTCCTAGACCATTTTCAGCGCCGACGGAGTATAGATGTCCGGCCTTATCAAAGGCAAGGTAGGTAGGGTTAGGTTCTTCAGTGACCAATTCTAGATTGCTAAGTTGTCCTGTTTCAGAGTCAAAATTTGCTTTATAAATTCCTTTGGATTCACGTTTTGTGTAGGTACCGAAATAGATAGTCATAGGATTCTCCTTTTTGGAAATGATTGATAAAATTATACCATGTTTTTCTGAGAAAGTCGTATAAATTCTGTAGTTGATTTTTACAAAAATCCTTTCTCCATGTTACAATAGAAAAAAAGACTAGGAGTGTATTAGATGGAGGATAAGCATCAAAAATTTAGTCTGACTTGGTTTTTCCGCTTGTTTTTAAATAGCCAAGCGGTGACATTTTTATTGGTAACCTTACTGACTTTTTTGACCATATTTATTTTTAGTAAAATTAGTTTTTTATTCAGACCAATAGGAAGCTTTTTAGAAATTGTATTGTTACCGATGATTTTGACAGGTCTTTTGTATTACCTATTAAATCCGATGGTTGACTGGATGGAAAAGCATAAAATTTCTCGTACAGTTGGTATTTCCATTCTCTTTGTTTTAATCAGTCTTCTCATTATCTGGGGACTGGCGGTGGCAATTCCGAGTATTCAAGAGCAAGTGACATCTTTTGCGCAAAATCTTCCTTCGAATATCCAGAAAATCGAAGGACAGGTAACTGGGCTCCTACAGGATCAGCGCTTTGAACAATTTAGACCAACAGCTCTGGAGATGTTAAATAAGGTCAATGATCAGATCGTTGCCTATGCTCAGAAGTTTTCTTCAAGCGCTGTGAACTGGGCAAGTAATTTGATTTCAACCGCTTCACAGATTATTGTTGCTATTTTGATTATGCCTTTTATTCTCTTTTATCTGTTACGGGATGGTCAGTATTTGAATAAACACATTACCCAATATCTACCAACCAAGTGGAGAGAACCGATTGGAACAGTACTATCAGATGTGAATGGGCAATTATCAAACTATGTTCGTGGTCAGGTGACCGTTGCGATTATTGTTGCTCTGATGTTTTCAGTGATGTTCTCAATCATTGGTCTTAGCTATCCAATAACTTTGGGGGTGATGGCTGGTTTCCTCAATCTAATTCCGTATTTGGGTTCTTTCTTGGCCATGATTCCAGCTGTTATTTTAGGATTGATTGCTGGTCCAATCATGCTGATAAAGGTTTTAGTAGTCTTTATGATTGAGCAAACTATAGAAGGTCGTTTTGTGACACCATTGATTATCGGAAGCTCCCTAAGTATTCATCCGATTACCATTTTATTTGTATTATTGACAGCTGGTCAGATGTACGGTGTCCTAGGAGTTCTTCTGGGAATTCCAATATATGCCTCTATTAAGGTTTTAGTGAAAGCGGCATTTGAATGGTACAAGGCACACAGTAGTTTGTATGAAGATGAAGAAAATGAGGTTGTGAATGAACAATAGTGAAAAAATGTTGGTTTGTTTGGACCAACAGGATTTAGACAAGGCGGATAAGTATTTCAAGCGCGCCTTGGTGCAAGATGATAGCGAAACGCTTTTGTCCTTGGCAGCCTACTTAGAAGGCATTGGTTTTTTTCCACAGGCTAGACAAATCTATGAACAGGTCAAAGAAGAATTTCCCGAAGTACTGATCAATCTTGCCCAAATAGCATTTGAAGACGGCATGGTCGAAGAAGCTTTTGCTTATTTGGAGGAAATTTCGGAAGACAGTTCTGCCTATGTAGAAACCTTGTTGGTCAAGGCGGACTTGTATCAGGCAGAAGGCTTGTCGGATGTGGCGCGTGAAAAATTGTTAGAAGCAAGTCACTTATCAGATGAATCCATCATCCTCTTTGGCTTAGCAGAATTGGATATGGAACTGGAGCTTTTTAATGAGGCTATTTCCTACTATGCCCAGCTGGATAATCGTGAAATCTACGAATTAACGGGAGTTTCTACCTATCAGCGAATTGGTATTGCCTATGCAAGTTTGGGGAAATTTGAAGCGGCCATTGAATTTTTGGAAAAAGCTGTTGAGTTGGAATACGATGACCAGACAGTTTTTGAGTTAGCAGCTCTGCTATTTGAAAGAGATGAATACCAAAAGGCCAATCTCTATTTCAAGCAGTTGGATACCATCAATCCTGATTTTGAGGGCTATGAATATGCCTATGCTCAGTCGCTTCATGCCGAGCATAAAATTGATGAAGCCTTGGCTATGACTCAAAAAGGCCTGGCTAAAAATGACTTTGATGCCAATCTCTTGCTTCAGGCTTCACAGTATGCCTATGAATTGCATGACGAGGCGGGGGCAGAAGATTATCTTCTACGGGCAAAAGAGGTGGCAGATGATAGTAACGAACTAGCTCTGCGCTTGTCCAATCTGTATCTTGAGCAGGAACGATTTGAAGAGGTTGTGGCTTTATTTGATGAAGAGGTCGATAACGTTCTAGCTCGCTGGAATATGGCCAAAGCCTATCAAGCTCTAGAAAGAGATGATAAAGCTATTGAGCTTTACGATGAATTGGCTGGAGAATTGGCTGAGAATCCTGAATTTTTGGCTGATTACGTAGCGGTTTTACGTCAACTTGGTCGTTTGGATGAGGCAAAAGAGCAAGCTAGTCATTATATCCAATTGGTGCCAGACGATTTAGCCATGCAAGAATTTTTGAATGAAGAGTAGGTTATGCAAGTAAATCGATTATTTCAATACAATACCTTAGGTGCCTTAATGGCGGGTTTATATGATGGTTCTTTGACGGTAGGTGAATTGTTGGAACATGGTGATTTGGGTTTGGGAACCCTGGATTCTATTGACGGTGAGCTGATTGTCTTGGATGGAAGGGCTTATCAGGCCAAGGGAGCAGGGGAGAAACCAGAAGTGGTTGAAGTTCCAGCTGATATGAAGGTTCCCTATGCGGCGGTCATTTTCCATGAGGCAGAAGTCATTTTCAAACAACGCTTTGAAATGACTAGCGATGAATTGCACCAGCGGATTGAATCCTATTATGATGGGGAAAATCTCTTCCGTTCCATCAAAATCAAAGGGACATTTTCGCATATGCACGTGCGCATGATTCCTAAATCGGCTTCGGATGTCCGTTTTGCGGAGGTGGCTAGCCGTCAGCCCGAATATACCGCTGAGAACATTTCTGGAACCATTGTTGGTATTTGGACGCCAGAGATTTTCCATGGTGTCAGTGTGGCTGGCTATCATTTGCATTTTATTTCGGATGATTTGACCTTTGGTGGTCATGTCATGGACTATGTTATCTCAGAAGGAATGGTGGAAGTGGGGCCAGTAGATCAACTAGACCAACGTTTTCCTGTTCAAGACCGCCAGTATCTTTTTGCTAAGTTCAACGCTAAGGAAGTTAGAGAAGATATTGATAAGGCGGAGTAGGTTTCAATACAGAAAAATCCATGAACTAGATTTTCATGGATTTTATTTTGTCTTCAGTTGGGGTGACACGGAGCGTTTTCTGACCGCGGTAGGTCACAAAACCTGGCTTGCCACCTGTTGGTTTGTGAAGTTTCTTGGCTTCAATCATATCGACTTGGACCAGATTGGAATGTCTGGCCTTAGAGAAATAGGCGGCTAACTCCGCCGCATCGGTCTTGACCTCGTCGCTTGGGTCCAAGTTATCAGTGATGACCACGTGACTGCCTGGAATGTCTTTGGCATGGAACCAGAGTTCGCCTTTCTTGGCCATTTTGAAGGTCAATTCGTCATTTTGCAGGTTATTTTTCCCAACCAGAATGATGGTTTTCCCGTCTGTTGCCAAGTAACGTTCAGGTTTCTGACGTTTATGGATTTTCTCACGGTGGCGACGTTTGAGGTAGCCTGTTTCAATCAATTCCTCACGGATTTCATCGATTTCTGCCAGACTAGCCTGTCCCAGCATGGTATCAACGGACTCCAGATAGACAATGGTTGCCTTGGTTTCCTCAATCAAGTTGGTCAGGTGCTTGACCGCCTCCTTGAGTTTCTGGTACTTCTTGAAGTAACGCTGGGCATTTTGGCTAGGAGTAAGAGCTACGTCCAACTCAATCTCCAGTTCCTGGCCTGTATAGTAGTTGTCTAACCGCACACTCGACTGGTCATTTGGCACTTGATGCAGATAGGTGGTCAGGAGCTCGCCCTTTTGCCGCACCAACTCTGCACCTTCCGTATCCGCCAATTCCTGCTCCTGCTTGACCAACTTTTTGCGATTTTTCTCCAGCTTACTGGCCACCCGCTTGATCAGCTCATTAGCCTGCTGGGCCACCCGGTCCCGCTCCGCCTTGTCCTGATAGTAGAAGTCCAGCAGACTGCTCAGGCTCTCAAAGTGAGGCTGGTTTTCAAGGCTATTGGCAAATGGCAGAGCAGCATAGGATTTGTCTGTCAGGCTAGGCTGAGTTGCCTGGTCAAAAAAGGCACGGAAGTTCTTGAGGCGGTCCGTCTGCAAGTGACTAGCCAGTTCAGTAGCTGTATCCCGTCCCAAACCTTGAAAGACCTGTTGGAGATTTTTGGCTGATAAGTCTTGTGTGGATAAGATTTCAAACAATTTCTCGTCAGACACCGTATAAGGATTGAGAGAATGTGTCTCCGGTGGACGAATGTAGGTTGAGCCTGGCAAAATAGTTCGGTAGGAATTTTGCGAGAAACCAACGTGCTTGATAGCCTCGATAATCTTCTGTTCAGATTTATCCACCAAGATGATATTACTGTGCTTGCCCATGATTTCCACAATCAAGGTTGCTTGGATATGGTCGCCAATCTCGTCCTTGTTGGACACCGAAAATTCTAAGATGCGGTCATTGTCCAACTGACGAATTTCCTCAATAATGGCGCCCTGCAAGTATTTTCGTAGAATCATGGTAAAGGTATTGGGCACCTTGGGATTGGTAAAGTCCGACCGGGTCAGCTGAACCCGCCCGAAAACCGAATGGGCGGACAGGAGCAACTTATGGCTCTGACGGTTGCTGCGGATATTGAGCACAATTTCTTGCTCAAAGGGCTGGTTGATTTTCTGAATCCGCCCCCCTTCTAAATTGGCCCTTAACTCAGCCGTCATGTGATGTAAAAAAAATCCGTCAAAAGACATGGTGTTCCTCTTTCTAATCGCTATAACTCAGTCTAGTATATCATATTTTGATGTTTTTTGATGAGACTGGTAGTCCCTACTAACATAAAAAGTTTTCAGAAAATTTAATCAAAAGTATTGACAAAGTGATTTTGATACCGTATAATCATCTGTAATCAGAAGAAGTAGTAAAGCAGAAGTCTTCAGGGAGCCTGTGGTACTGGGAACGGGTGGCGGAGTTTTATGAAATGGGCTGATGTGGATTGTTTATGTCGAGAGCTAACGAAGGTTTCAGCCAAAACAGTCACTCAAATGAACTTAAAACAATGATAGTTCGGTCCGCACACCTTACAGTGCAACTCCTTGTTGGAGGAGATGAGATATGGGAGAATTCTAGACAATTCCCATAAGTGAGGTGGCACCGTGTCATTGACGCCCTCGCATACTGTTTTTCAGTATGCGGGGGCTTTTTCCTTGTCTTGGTAGATTGTCGTTCAATTGAAAAAATGAAATACAGATAATGACATTCTACTTTGACAATGATAGAAATTAAGAGGTAATCATGATGAAACGATGGCGATGGTGGGATAATATATTGATGACGTAGAAATTGTATATTGTGTATTTTACGAGGAGAATGAATATGTTGAAAAATAAAAATTTACTTGCTACAATTGTTGCCCTTACTGTTATGGTAGCTGCTGCTTTGTTTATGACGCAAAAAGAACAGAGCAATTCATCCAATAGCACAGAGAAAGTCAAAATTGGAGTTCTGCAATTTGTGACCCATGATTCATTAGATGAGATTTATAAGGGAATCAAGGCAGGCCTTAAAGAAGGTGGTTATACCACAACGGATAATTTAGAAATTGATTTTATGAATGCTGAGGGTGATCAATCCCAAGTTCAAACCATGAGTAAAAAATTGGTGGACAATGGTAATGAACTCTTGATCGGTATCGCGACACCAGCTGCACAAGGTCTTGCCAATGCAACCACAGAATTACCCATTATCATGGGAGCTGTGACAGATCCAGTCGGAGCCAACTTGGTAACTGACTTGAAAAATCCTGGTGGAAATATCACTGGTGTTTCTGACCAAACACCAGTAGCAGACGCAGTTTCTCTCATTAAAGAAATTATACCAGACGCTAAAACAATCGGTATTCTCTACTCTTCAAATGAAGATAATTCAAAAATTCAAGTAGCGGAATTTAAGGCAGCAGCAGAAGAGGCTGGCTATACTGTTCTTGAATATGCAGTTGTTTCTAGTAATGAAATTGCAGCAACAGTAGAGGTCGCAAGTAGTAAAGCAGATGTTCTCTTTACACCAGTAGACAACACAGTTGCCTCAGCATTTTCAACTGTCGTATCTGTGGCAAATAAAACCAAAACTCCGATATTCACCAGCGTAGAAGATATGGTAGAAGGCGGAGGTATCGCATCTGTTACCCTTAGCCAATATGACTTGGGTGTGGCAACTGGTAAGATGGCTGCGAAAATCTTGGACGGTGCAAATCCTGGAGATACACCAGTGCAAATTTTTAATGAAGGTACTGTCGTAGTCAACCAAAAAGTTGCTAAAGAATTAGGAATTACCTTGTCAGATGATGTGATTAGTAAAGCAAGCAAGGTTATCGAATAAGAGATAGAGAAAAGGAAAAATATGATTGTATCAACAGTTTCACAGGCTCTTTTATGGGCTGTACTAGGTTTGGGAATATTCGTTACCTTTCGGATTCTGAATTTTCCTGATATGACGACAGAGGGTTCTTTCCCGCTTGGAGGAGCGGTTGCTGTTACCTTATTGACGCAAGGAGTTCATCCTATCTTGGCTACTCTAGCAGCAGTTCTTGTTGGCTGTTTGGCGGGCTTTGTCACAGGCTTGCTTTATACCAAGGGGAAAATTCCCACTCTCCTAGCTGGTATCTTGGTCATGTCTTCCTGTCACTCTGTCATTCTATTTATCATGGGTAGGGCAAATCTAGGCTTACTGAATACCAAACGTTTACAAGATTTCCTTCCTTTTTCTGAGCAAATTAATGGTCTCTTGCTAGGTCTAGGTAGCCTAGCGGTGGTGATTGGTGCCTTGATGTTCTTCCTCTATACTCGCCTTGGTCAAGCCTTTATTGCAACAGGGGATAATCCAGATATGGCACGCAGTTTTGGTATCAATACAAGTCGAATGGAGTTGCTAGGCCTTGTTCTTTCAAATGGGATCATCGCTCTTGCAGGTGCCTTGATTGCACAACAAGAAGGCTATGCGGATGTGTCGCGTGGTATTGGTGTCATTGTGGTCGGTATGGCTAGTCTGATTATCGGTGAGGTAATTTATGGTAACCTTACTATGTTAGAACGGTTCTTGGCCATTGTTGTCGGAGCGATTTTCTATCAGTTCTTAATTTTGGTGGTTATTTCCCTTGGTATCAATACCAGCTACCTCCGTATCTTCTCAGCCATGATTTTGGCAGTCTGCCTCATGGTTCCTGAGTTGAAAAATAAAATCTTGAAAGGAGCCAGCCTGTCACGATGAAAGCAATTGTTGAATTAAAAAATGCCACCAAGGTGGTGACCAACGGTTTTGATGAAGAGCGCGTGATTTTGGACAATGTCAATCTGACCATCTACCAAGGGGATTTTATTACTATTTTAGGTGGCAATGGTGCTGGGAAATCAACCCTCTTCAATGTCATTGCTGGTACCCTGCCCTTGACAAGTGGTTCGGTCCACATACTTGGTGAAGACGTGACCAATTGGCCTGCTGAAAAACGTGCTAAGTATCTGGCACGAGTTTTCCAAGATCCTAAAATGGGTACAGCGCCACGGATGACGGTGGCAGAAAATCTACTTATAGCTAAGTACCGTGGCGAAGGACGGGGCTTAGTGCCACGCAGATTGGCCCAACAGACGGAAGAATTTGCCCAGCTTTTGCCGAGAGTGGGAAATGGTCTAGAAAAACATCTGGATACGCCAGCGGGGCTCCTCTCAGGTGGTCAACGCCAGGCATTGAGTTTGTTGATGGCGAGTTTGAAACAGCCTGAACTTTTACTCTTGGATGAGCATACTGCAGCCCTTGACCCTAAGACCAGCCAATCCTTGATGCAATTAACGGACGAGTTGATTGAGACCAAGGGAATGACGGCCCTCATGGTCACTCACCAGATGGAAGATGCGCTGCGTCACGGTAATCGCTTGATTGTCATGAAGAATGGTCAGATTATTCAAGATCAGACTAGCGAAGAGAAGTCCCAGATGAAACTGGAAGATTATTATAAGTTGTTTGATTAAGAACCTGTGTGGATAGTTCGCAACTTCCAACCAAGTTTGGTTTTGGCTAAAACTGAATCTTATATCAAACAGATCACTTGTGAATACAGGTCTAAAGTCTGGAGTAATCCAGGCTTTTATTATCCTTTGAATTTTTAGTTAAAAAGCAGTATAATATACTAAATATATCAAGAGGTGCTGTCATGGATAAATTAGTTTTTGAAAGCTTAGCTGACTTGGGAATGGACTACACCATTGTAGAGCATCCACCAGCTCGGACAACTGAGGAAGCAGACCGTTACATTGAAGGGTTAGAAGGAGTACGGACCAAGTCCATGTTTCTGACTAATAAGAAAAAGACTGCATTTTATTTACTGATCATGGATGACCAGAAGCAGCTGGATATGGACCAGTTTCGTGATTTGGTGGGAGCCAACCGCATTCGGATGGCTTCGAGTGATAGCTTGATGGAAAAAATGCACTTGCCTGCGGGTGCGGTATCTGTTTTTGGCTTGTTACATAATGTTGATAAGGATATTCAAGTCTTTTTTGATAAAGAAATCCTTTCTGAACCCATTCTAACCTTCCACCCCAATGTTAATACGAAAACGATTTTTGTAAAGACAGAGGATGTTTTACGTTTTGTCGAAGAGATTGGCTTTTCAGCAACGATTGTTGACTTGGGGTAACAAAGATGAGAAAATGTTTAGCTATTTTTAGTCTGTTGTGTTGTCTATTTTTGGTAGGATGTCGGACAGGAGCAGCTTATCAGGCAAAGATTGAGCCGATGGAAGCGTCGGAATTATACACGGAAAAAGAAATTCAGGATGCTGTAGTTGTCGTTCAAGATTACTTTGATAAGCATTTTACTGATTGCCAATTGTTGACCATTGGATACGGTGGCGATGATGAAAAGTTATTTGACGACTGGGCTGAAAACTATGGTGCAGAGGAGGCTATAGTGTTAACCTCTTCTTTCAAGGTAGCCGCTGAAGGGGCAGAACCAACCTTGGAACCAAATAGTATTCATCGGGATTGGAAATGGATTTTAGTGCGTAATCTTGGTGGAAAGTGGGAACATAGGGGACATGGTTATTGATTAAATGAGAGAACTCTGTTGAATTTCAGCAGAGTTTTTTGTAAATTTTCTTGAAAAAATGTATAATAGAAGCGATAGCTATTTAGGTATTTCTATTTAAAAGTTGCGTTGATGGTTGAATATAATTTTGAACCAACGTGTGTCTTTTGCAAATAGAACTCCGACATAGCAGACTGTAATTCGACTTGGAACTCCCAAGGACCGTTGGTAAGAAAAATAAACTGGACACCTGTGGGATGTCCAAAAAGGAGAAAAAATGAGTAGCATAAAAATCATGGCTCTCGGTGGTGTACGTGAAAACGGAAAAAACCTCTATATTGCTGAAGTCAATGAACAGATTTTTGTCTTGGATGCGGGTGCCAAGTATCCGGAAAATGAACAGTTGGGTGTTGATGTTGTTGTTCCCAACTTTGACTATTTGGAAGAAAACAAGCACCGTGTAGCTGGAATCTTTCTGACACATGGTCACGCGGATTCGATTGGAGCTTTGCCTTACCTATTGGAAAAAGTGAAAGTTCCTGTTTTTGGCTCACACTTGACCATTGAATTGGCAAAATTGATAGTCAAGAACAATAATGCAACCAAGAAATTCAAGGATTTTCATATCATCAATGCCGAAACGGAGATTGACTTTGGAGATTCAGTCGTTTCTTTCTTTAAAACGACTCACTCAATTCCTGAGAGTTTAGGAATTGTAGTCAAGACAGACCAGGGGAACATCGTTTACACAGGTGACTTTAAGTTTGACCAGGCGGCAGATAAGTTTTATCGTACGGATTTTGGGCGATTGGCTGAAATCGGTAACGAAGGTGTGTTGGCCCTCTTGTCAGACTCAGCAAATGCAGATAGCAATGTTCAAGTAGCGAGCATGCATGAGGCTGGGGAGGAAATTCTCAATACGATTGCTGACTGTGACGGGCGAGTTATTGTGGCAGCAGTTGCCAGCAATATTGTACGTATTCAACAGATTTTTGACGCGGCAGAAGCAACTGGTCGTCGTGTCGTATTGACAGGACATGATGTGGAAAACATTGTCCGAACAGCGATTCAATTGAAAAAACTTCGTTTGGTCAGCGAACGCTTGTTGGTAAAACCAAAGGATATGAACAAGTATGAAGACCATGAATTGATTATTTTAGAAACTGGTCGTATGGGCGAGCCGTTAAATGGATTGCGTAAAATGTCTATCGGTAGACATCGCTATGTTGAAATCAAAGAAGGTGATCTAGTTTATATTGTTACCACTCCAAGTATTTCAAAAGAAGCGGTTGTTGCTCGTGTGGAAAACTTGATTTACAAGGCTGGTGGAACGGTCAAATCCATTACAAAAAAACTGCGCGTCTCTGGGCATGGCAATGCGCGTGATTTGCAGCTTATGCTCAACATCATGAAGCCTAAATATCTTTTCCCAGTTCAAGGGGAGTATCGTCAATTGGATGCTCACGCTAAGGCTGCGCTCGAAATCGGTATGTATCCAGAAAACATTATCATCGTTAAGCGTGGGGATGTCATGGCTTTTGAAGAGGGGGATTTTGTCCATAGCGGAGCGGTTCCTGCTGGTGATATCATGATTGACGGAAATGCCATAGGCGATGTTGGAAATATCGTCCTTCGTGACCGTAAGATCCTCTCAGAAGACGGTATCTTTATCGTGGCTATCACTGTCAACCGCCGTGAGAAAAAAATCATTTCTAAAGCCAAGGTCAATACTCGTGGTTTTGTCTACGTGAAAAAGAGCAAGGACATCTTGCGTGAGGCATCAGAATTGGTGAATACAACGGTGGAAAATTACTTTACAAAGGATAGCTTTGACTGGGCAGAGCTTAAGAGTGCTGTTCGCGATGATTTAGCAAAATTCCTCTTTGACCAAACCAAACGTCGCCCAGCTATTTTACCGGTGATTATGGAAGTGAAATAGAGTTTTATAAATGCAAAGAGCCGAGGGAAACTCAGGCTCTTTACCATAAGGAGAAGATTTATGGCAATAATGAAAATTGAATACCACTCAGAAGCTCTAGATATGTCTAGACAGATTACGGTTTTATATCCAGATCGCAATCGTGTGGAAAATCCTGATGACAACGACATTCCTGTCCTATATCTTTTGCACGGTATGGGAGGCAATCAGGATTCCTGGCTGAATCGTTCTACAGTGGAACGATTGGTTCGTTATACCAATCTGATTGTTGTTATGGTTAATACTGACAAGGCTTGGTATACCAATACCACTTACGGTATGAATTACTTCGATGCCATTGCAGTAGAGTTGCCTCAAATTCTCAAACGATTTTTCCCAAATATGTCTGACAAGCGAGAGAAGAATTTTATCGCTGGTTTGTCTATGGGTGGTTATGGGACTTTCAAGATTGCCATGATGACCAATCGCTTTTCTTACGCCGCTTCGCTTTCAGGCGCATTGTATTTTGATTTTGATAATCCAGCGGCAGCAGAATTGGGAAGTCTTTCGTATTGGCGAGGAGTATTTGGTGACATTTCTGATAAACAGAATCCAAATAATTTGTTAGAAATTGCTAAACAATCCGATAAAAAGACCAAATTTTATGCCTGGTGTGGTGAGGAAGATTTTCTCTTTGAAGGGCATCAAAAGGCAGTTGAGGAGTTGAAAGAGCTGGGATTTGATATAGAGGCGAGTTTCGGACCTGGTAAACATGAGTGGTACTACTGGAATCAGCAGATTGAGAAGGTATTGGCTTGGTTGCCAATTGATTTCAAATTGGAAGAAAGACTGTCCTAGTTTTTAAGAAAAGTTTCAGAAATTATGGCTATACTAAAACCTATTTCTAGAAAGAGGTATAGTCTATGAAACTTATTGGAAATATTCTGCGGCGGATTTGGCGGACATTTTGGGGTCTGATTTGGTTATCAATGGTGTTATTGGCTTGTGGTCTAGGTCTGTTATTCTATTTTCAACAGGAAGCAGCGCCTCAGATGCTACAAACTTTAGCTCAAGAAGTGCAATTGATGGTCAAAGGACAGTCTGAAGTGACGATTGAAGAAGGTGTTAATACCATTAAGCACCTGACGACTGATACGGTCAATACAGCTGATCATGGTCGATGGGAAAGCAATACTGCGACTGTTTACATTGAAACCCAGAATCCAACATTTGTAGCTGCCTATGAAACAGCCATTGCAAATTGGAATGCGACAGGGGCCTTCACTTTTGTGATGACAAGTGATCCAAATCAGGCTGATATTATCGCAACTGAGATGAATGATGGAAATACCCAGGCAGCAGGTGAGGCCAATTCAACGACTAATTTATTGACGAATTATTATAGCTCGGTAACGGTGCGTCTGAATAGTTTTTATTTATTAAACGACCCATATGGTTATGATATGGATAGAATTATCCATACAGCTGAGCATGAATTGGGCCATGCTATTGGCCTAGATCATGAAGATAGTCAGACCTCTGTTATGGAATCGGCAGGTTCTAATCATGGTATCCAGCAAGCAGATATTGATGCGGTCCTTGCCTTGTATTCAGAATAGAAGGGAAAATATGTTTCGAACAATTACAAACACAATAAAACGTTATCCTGAGCAAGCTCTGCTCTTTCTCTATAATGCTGGGATTTTTGCATGGATGCAGTCTACCAGTCATTCGATTATGGAACAAATCGGTATAGATAGCAGCTGGTTTGATAAAATCCTCGAACCTATCAAGGCCTGGACAGGTGCCAGTCTAGAGAGTATGCAGACCTTACTCAATTCTTCCGCTTGGGGATGGCTGATTGTATCTATGATATTGATGTTGGTCATCCGATTTGTTAAGGGCTTGATCAAGTTTGTCATCATGCTGATTATTATCGGTGGTGGTCTTTATCTGCTCTGGCAGAATAAGGAATTGCTTAGCGGTTTGGTCTAAATATTTTTTGAGAAGGACAGTGGCTGAAAAGTCGCTGTTTTTTGCTGAAATCAGAAAAAGGATTCCGCACTGTTACCCTAAATTATGGTACAATATTGCTATGATTATTCTAAGTGGAAACAAGATTGAACGCTCATTTGCGGGCGAAGTTTTATTTAACAATATCAACATTCAAGTGGATGAGCGGGATCGGATTGCCCTTGTCGGAAAAAATGGGGCTGGCAAGTCAACTCTTCTTAAAATCCTTGTCGGAGAAGAAGCAGCGACTAGCGGCGAGATTTCTACCAAGCGAGATTTATCGCTTTCTTATCTGGCACAGGATAGCCGTTTTGAGTCGGAAAATACTATCTACGATGAGATGCTCCATGTCTTTGATGACCTGCGAATGACGGAGAAACGCCTGCGGTCTATGGAAGAGCAAATGGGCAGTTTGTCTGGTAGTGAACTTGACCAGCTGATGAAAACCTATGATAGTTTGTCAGAGGAATTTCGTCTGGCAGGTGGCTTTAACTATGAGGCGGATATCCTTGCTATTTTGAATGGTTTTAAGTTTGACCAAACCATGTGGGATATGAAAATTTCCGAACTCTCTGGCGGGCAAAATACCCGTTTGGCTTTGGCAAAAATGCTTCTTGAAAGCCCAGAGTTATTGGTGCTGGACGAGCCGACCAACCACCTGGATATTGACACGATTGCCTGGCTGGAAAACTACCTAGTGCATTACAAGGGAGCCTTGATTATCGTCAGTCACGACCGCTATTTCTTGGACAAGGTAGCGACACTGACACTGGACTTGACCAAGCATTCCTTGGATCGCTATGTGGGCAATTATTCTCAGTTTGTCGAGCTCAAAGAGCAGAAGTTGCAAACGGAATTGCAAAATTATGAGAAGCAACAGAAGGAAATTGCCAAGTTAGAAGACTTTGTTCAGAAAAATATTGTCCGTGCTTCGACCACCAAGCGTGCTCAGGCTAGACGCAAGCAGTTGGAAAAGATGGAGCGACTGGACAAGCCAACAACTGGTCAGAAGTCTGCCAATATGACCTTCCAGTCGGACAAGACTTCTGGCAATATCGTTTTGACAGTGGAAAATGCTGCGGTGGGCTACGATGGAGAAATACTTTCCCAGCCTATTTCCATTGACCAAAGAAAGCTGGATGCCATTGCCATTGTCGGACCAAATGGTATCGGAAAAACAACCCTGCTCAAATCAATCATCGGAGCTCTGCCATTTATCAAAGGGGAAGCCAAACTAGGTGCCAATGTGGAAGTGGGCTACTACGACCAGACCCAGTCTGCCCTAACGCCTTCCAACACCGTCTTGGAGGAGCTCTGGTCAGCCTTTCCGACCACGCCTGAAGTGGAAATCCGCAACCGCCTAGGAGCCTTTCTCTTCTCAGGCGATGATGTCAAAAAGTCCGTCTCCATGCTGTCTGGTGGGGAAAAAGCCCGCCTGCTCCTCGCCAAGCTGTCCATGGAAAACAACAACTTCCTCATCCTTGATGAGCCGACCAACCACTTGGATATCGACAGCAAGGAGGTCCTGGAAAATGCCCTCATCGACTTTGACGGCACCCTGCTCTTTGTCAGCCACGACCGCTATTTCATCAACCGCGTCGCCACCAAGGTCCTCGAAATCTCGGAAACTGGCTCCACGCTCTACTTGGGCGACTATGATTATTATCTGGAGAAAAAGGCAGAGCTGGAAGTAGAAGCCCAGCCTGACCAGCAAGAAAGCACTAGCCAATCAGCCGGAGCCATGGACTACCAAGCCCAAAAGGAAAACCAAAAAGAGCAACGCAAACTGGCCCGCCGCATCGAGCAAATCGAGGCAGAAATCGACAGTATCGAAAACCGCCTGAGCGAGCTCAACCAAGCCATGCTAGAAACCAACGACATCGGCCAGCTGACCGATTACCAGAAAGAAATCGACCAACTGACAGCCCAACAAGAAAGCCTCATGGAAGAATGGGAAGCCTTATCCGAGCAGATGGGCTAGGTTGACAAGCTGTCAGAAAGCCTATCAAATCAAGCCTGCAAGCAGGTATTGCGATGAAAAAACTCTGCCGCAACATTCTCTTGCGGTCAAAAGTTCTATTGCAAGTTAGACTTTCTTGGCAAACATCGACCGACGAGCTAAGATAAAGTTAGGACCTGCCAGACAGGACCTAGTGAGGAGAACGAAATGAACTTTGGACAACAAATCAAAGATTTACGTAAGAAGGAAGGCTTGACCCAGGAACAGTTTGCCCTCAAACTCAATGTGACACGGCAGGTTGTTTCCAACTGGGAAAATGACAAAAACCTACCCGACTTGGAACTCTTGATTCTCATGTCCTCTGTCTTTTCAATCTCTTTAGATCAACTTGTCTTAGGAGGAACTGACATGAACAACATGACAGAAAAACCTGTCAAGGACGGTCATGAAGGCCGTCGTACCCAGATGCACCTGACCATTACCATTATCGGAAGCTTTCTCATGGTCTTAGGCCTAGTCTGCTTTTTCATCAAGGCCAATTCCGTCGAATATGTCGATGCCAACGGCATCTTGCATGAAAACTTCTACCTGCTCCCAGTCGGCTACCTGCTGGTCTTTACAGGAGCCATTGCCACGCTCCTATCAGGACTAGCCCTGCACCGCTTTAGAAAAGAAAATAAGTAAGATGACCAAACACCCACGTTTCCTTAATAGCGACCAATTTTTCGCCTGTCCACATTGTGGGCAGGCTCTTGGTCTTGACCTCAACAGCCTCCGCTGTCCCAACCGCCACACCTTCGACATCGCCAAGCAGGGCTATGTCAATCTGGCACCCCAGGTCAAGCAGTCCGCCAACTACCACAAGTCTAGCTTTGAAAACCGCCAGGCCTTTTTAGAGGCAGGTTATTACAATCATCTTTATGAGGCTTTGGAGGGGAAAATAGCAGAGCTGGGCTTGCAGTCGGTCTTGGACATCGGCTGTGGGGAGGGCTTTTATTCCCGCAAATTAGCCGAGAAAATGGACTTGGACATTCTTGCTTTTGATATTTCCAAGGCTTCCATACTCCTAGCAGCCAAAACAGACAGCACCAAGTCGGTCAAATGGTTTGTCGGTGACTTGACCAAGTTGCCCATTCAAGACAAGACCATTGACGGCATCTTGGACATCTTTTCCCCAGCTAATTATCAGGAGTTTGCCAGAGTGTTGAAAGCTGGTGGGGCTATTCTCAAACTGGTCCCAGGACCCAATCACCTCAAGGAGCTCCGCCATTTAGCCAAAGACCAACTCCGCAAGGAAGCCTATGACAACAGTGAGATTGTGGACCATTTCAGGTCTTACTTGGGGCAGGTGGAGCAAGTGCTGGTCAGCCGTACCTTGCCAATTACAGCCGACCATGCTCAAGTCTTGGCAGACATGACGCCCCTCTTTTTCCAAGTGGACCAGTCTAAGTTGGATTTGATCCAGTTGACCGAGATTACGGTGGATGGAGTGCTTTTGGTAGGAACGATATAAAAAATGAAACCGCCTCTGGATTCAGAAGCGGTTTTGCTTTATTTCTCAAACTCTGCCTTGCTTTTCACATCGCCGTATTCTTCAGCGACTTCTTTGCTGAGGATGTCAGCGTAGCTGGCAAGTTGGATGTCTTGTCCGTATTTTTTACGGAGGGCAGTTGTGACCAGCCGGTAGGCTAGGTTGGCATTGCGGGACAGGATTGGTCCGTGGAAGTAGCTGCCGAAGGTGTTTTTGTAGTGCAGGCCTTCGCCGCCGTCTTCCTTGTTGTTGCCATTGCCATAGACAACCTTGCCCAGCGGTTTTTGGTTGTCAGCTAGGAAGGTACGGCCTTGGTGATTTTCAAAACCATAGTAGGTTTCGTTGAATTCATCATTGTGAATCTTGATGTCACCGATGTAGCGGTTATTGGTCTGGTTGAGGGTGTAGTGGCCCATGATACCCAGTCCGTCAATCTTGCGGCCGCCAGCTTCGATGTAGTATTGACCGAGCAATTGGAAACCACCGCAGATAGCCAGCATGACACCGTCATTTTCGATGAAGTCTGCTAGGCTGTCTTTTTTAGTTGGTAAATCCTTAGCTAGAATGGATTGTTCATAGTCCTGTCCACCGCCGAAAAAGGCGATGTCGTAGAAATCCTTGTCAAATTCATCTGTCAGGGAAACGATGTCCACCTGAACACGAGCATCCAGCTTTTCAGCCACATACTTGAGCATGAGGATATTGCCATTGTCACCGTAGGTGTTCATCAAATCGCCGTAGAGGTGGGCGATGTGGAGATCATAAGTGTAGTCTTTTTCAGGACTTTTTAATGACGTATAGACCATTATTTCATCTCCTTTCCAACAGCTTGGCGTTGAGCCAGCAAATCACGAAATTCTAGCATAGCCGTATAGGTTGCGAGGATATAGGCATGCTGACTGCTGGACTGCTCAATCAAGGTCATGATGTCTTCCAGTTTTGGTGTTTCAGTAATCTGGTCCTCTGGATAGCCAGTCACACGGAGGCGACGGGCAATTTCAGACGAGCGAACACCGCCCGCAAAGACTTGTGGAATGTCCATTTGAGTGATTTGCTCAAAGTCGGCGTCCCAAATCCAGCTGGTATCAATTCCGTCAGCGTAGTTGGCATTGAGAAGGACTGACAGGCTAAAATCGTAAGGAGCTAGTTTCATCATTTCAATGGCCTGGGTTGCACCGACCGGGTTTTTAATCAAGACCAAGGTACAATCCTTGTCGCCCAACTTAAAGGTTTCTTGGCGACCGAAAACTGCCTTGGACTTGTCAAAACCAGCCTTGATTTTCTCAGGAGATACGCCGAAAAATTCTGCCACGCTGACAGCTGCTAGGGCATTGTAGATATTGTAAAGCCCACCGATGTTGATTTTGTAATCCTGACCGTCAATGGCAAAGGTAGAAGAAGTATTGGTAATTTCTTTCAACTCTGTCAACTTGTAATCCAGCTCAGGTCGGCTAAAGCCACAGTTGTTACAGATGTAGCTGCCCAAGTTAGCGTAGGTATTGAGCTTGTACTGGAGAATCTGGTGGCAATGCGGGCAGAGAACGCCTTCGGTATTGTAATGGGCCAGACGTGGCTCATGCTCTTCCGTCGCAAAACCGTAGTATTTAACTGGATTGATAATGCTCGTCGAGTTGAAAAGTGGGCTGTCACCGTTAGCCAAAATGGTCGCCTGAGGTGCCTTGGCAGCCCCATCTAAAATCATCTGGTAGGTGGTATAAATCTCGCCGTAACGGTCCATTTGGTCGCGGAAGATATTGGTGAAGACAATCAGGCTAGGCTTGATAAAGTCGGTCACACGGGCCAGGCTGGCTTCGTCAATCTCCAAGACGGCAATCTTCTTGCCATTTTTATTTTTCTTGGCAGATAAAAAGGTGGCCGTAATCCCTGTAATCATATTGGCACCGCTGGTGTTGGTCGTGATTTCGCCAAAAGCTTCCTGAAGGATACCAACTGTCAGGGCGGTGGTCAGAGTCTTACCGTTAGTACCTGTCACAACAACGACTTCATAATCCTTAGCCAAACTATCTAAAATATGTTTATCGAATTTGAGGGCAATTTTTCCAGGCAGGGTAGTACCACGTCCTAGTTTTTTCAAAATGAACTGGGAACTTTTTCCTGCTAGAATACCCAAAGCTGTATTTATTTTCATGGGACTATTTTATCACAAAGGTCACTGATTTTCTAGAATGGAGTATGTTGGAACGTGATATATTCCTGCAGTAAATCTGTAATATTTTTAACAGGAAGGTCACTATTTTCTAAAGAAAAGGGGAAAAAATATGGTATAATGAGTACATTACTATGTATGAGTTAGAAAGTATGAGAATGATATGTTAAACCTAAACCAGTTACTGGATACAGGGTATTGGTCGAGTTTGATAGCCAGTCCTTGGACCGCACTGTTGCACCTAATTGATATTAGTATAGTTGTTTATTTGATTTATAATTTTAGTAAGGCTATTGCAGGTACTAAAATTATGACATTGATTCGAGGGGTTTTTCTCTTCATTATTGTCCAGATTATAGCTAGTTTATTCGGTCTGCAGACGATTGCTTGGCTGATTAATCAAGTAATCACGTATGGAGTTATTGCAGCAGTAGTTATTTTTGCACCAGAGTTGCGTGCCATGCTTGAAAAACTTGGCAGGACAACTCAGATTTTTGGGGCAAATACTGTGAGTGCAGAAGAAAAGTTAATTGTTGCTTTTCTCAAATCTGTTGCTTATATGTCTCCGCGTAAAATTGGTGCACTTGTGGCAGTAGAACAAGCCCAAACATTACAAGAATATAGAGCAACGGGGATTCCTCTTAATGCGGATATATCTCAGGAATTATTAATAAATATTTTCATCCCGAATACACCGTTACACGATGGGGCCGTAATTGTCAAGGAAGACAAAGTAGCGGTTGCTTGTGCTTATTTGCCCCTGTCAGAGAGCGCAGGAATTTCAAAGGAATTTGGAACACGACACCGTGCAGCCATTGGCTTATCGGAGGTATCTGATGCGTTTGTGTTTATTGTTTCTGAAGAAACTGGCAGTATCTCTATTGCACGAAACGGGATATTCAAACATGACTTGACTTTGGATGAGTTTGAAGCAGAGTTGCGAGCGACTTTTATTTCTGAAAATGTAGAGAAAAAGTCCATCTGGAAGCGATTAGGAGGTGGCAAACATGAACGATAAGTTTAAAGCTGTAGGTCACTTAGCCCTATCTATTTTTCTAGCATTGTTGCTCTTTTTCTATGCAACAACCACCAACTATAAAAATTCAGAATCAGCTGCACAGAACACGGAGTCAGAAACCTATGTTCACACACTTAACAATGTACCGATTGAGATTGAATATGATACAAACAAGTATTTTATTTCCGGATTTTCTTCGACGGTGGCAGTTGAATTAAGGGGCTCCAATCGTGTTCTCCTACAGAGAGAATCAGATGAGTCAACTCGGACTTTTCAAGTGACTGCGGATTTGAGAGAGTTGAGTGATGGGACACAAACTGTCAAGCTACAATTGACCAATCTACCAGCAGGAGTGACTGCGACCCTGGCACCAGATGCCATTACGGTTAAAATTGGTAAACGCATGAGTAAAGCTCTGCCTGTTGAGGCTAAGGTTTATAGTAATCAATTGGCAGAAGGCTACAGCCTTTCTAAGGTTTCGGTCAATGTCGATACCGTAAAAGTAACGACAGATGAAGAAACCATGGCTAAGATTGATCAGGTCGAAGCTGTTGCGATGGATGTGAGCAATCTGTCTGAGAATTATAGTGGTACAGCTAAATTACAGGCTGTAGATAGCGACGGCAATGTCTTGCCAGTTGTACTGTCTCAGACGGAAGCAAATATGCAAATTATACTTACAAAAACAAAATAAGAGGTTATGAAAATGGGTAAATATTTTGGGACAGATGGTGTCCGTGGGGAAGCAAACGTAGAATTAACGCCAGAATTAGCATTCAAATTGGGTCGTTTTGGTGGTTATGTCCTTAGCCAGCATGAGACGGATGTTCCTCGTGTCTTTGTGGCGCGTGACACACGTATCTCAGGTCAAATGTTAGAGGCTGCCTTGATTGCAGGACTTCTATCAGTAGGGATTCATGTGTATAAATTGGGAGTTTTGGCGACACCGGGTGTTGCCCACCTAGTCAAAACTGAAAAAGCAAGTGCAGGTGTCATGATTTCTGCAAGTCATAACCCAGCGCAAGATAACGGTATCAAATTCTTTGCTGGTGATGGTTTCAAATTGGATGATGCATTGGAAGCGGAAATTGAGGCTCTTCTTGACGCTGAGGAAGACACATTGCCACGCCCATCTGCTAAAGGTCTAGGAGATGTGGTAGAATATCCAGAAGGTCTACGTAAGTACCAGCAATTCTTGGTGTCAACTGGTACAGATTTGGACGGTATGAAAGTTGCACTCGATACAGCCAATGGCGCTGCCTCAACCTCTGCTCGTCAAATTTTTGCGGATTTGGGAGCTGATTTGACCGTTATGGCTGAAAAGCCAGACGGTTTGAATATCAATGAGGGTGTTGGTTCAACTCATCCTGAAAAATTGCAAGAACTGGTCAAGGAAACAGGTAGTCAAATCGGTCTTGCCTTTGATGGTGACAGTGACCGCTTGATTGCTGTCGATGAAAATGGTGATTTAGTAGACGGTGACCGTATCATGTACATCGTTGGTAAATACCTCGCTGATCGAGGTCTATTGGCCAAAAATACAATTGTGACAACTGTTATGTCTAACCTTGGTTTCCATAAGGCTTTGGATCGTGAAGGTATTGAAAAAGCTGTGACCGCAGTTGGTGACCGTTATGTGGTGGAAGAAATGCGCAAGGAAGGCTACAATGTCGGTGGTGAGCAGTCAGGACATGTGATTCTGATGGATTATAACACCACAGGCGACGGCCAGTTGACCGCTGTGCAATTGACCAAAATCATGAAAGAAACTGGTAAGCAGTTGTCAGAATTGGCAGCAGAAGTGACCATTTACCCACAAAAATTGGTCAATATCCGTGTGGAAAACAGCATGAAGGACAAGGCAATGGAAGTGCCTGCTATTGCAGCTATCATTGAAAAAATGGAAGCAGAAATGGCTGGCAACGGTCGTATCTTGGTTCGCCCAAGTGGCACTGAGCCCCTCTTGCGTGTCATGGCAGAAGCGCCAACGGATACTGAAGTCGATTACTTTGTGGACACCATTGCTGATGTGGTCCGTGCAGAGATTGGGAGTTAGACAGAAATCAGTAACTCGTAGAGTTTGATTTCGTTGTCTAACCCCCGCAAGGTTGAGTAGGAATTTCACAGCTGATAGGCGAAGAAGTTCCACTCAAGACTGCGAGAATAAAAGTAAAAACTGGAGTTTGGTTACTCCAGTTCTTTGATGTTGTGAGGAAATATGAGTATTTTAGAAGTAAAAAATTTAAGTCATGGTTTTGGTGACCGTGCCATTTTTGAGAATGTCTCCTTCCGTTTGCTGAAGGGGGAGCATATCGGACTTGTCGGTGCCAATGGTGAAGGGAAATCGACCTTCATGTCCATCGTGACAGGTCAATTGCAGCCAGATGAAGGTAAGGTTGAATGGTCACGTTATGTAACGGCAGGTTATTTAGACCAGCATGCTAAATTAGAAAAGGGTCAATCAGTCCGTGATGTCTTGCGGACAGCATTCGATGAACTCTTCAAGACAGAAGCTCGGATCAATGACATTTACATGTCTATGGCAGAAGAGGGTGCCGATATGGATGCCCTCATGGAAGAGGTTGGTGAGCTGCAAGACCGTCTGGAAAGCCGTGATTTCTATACGCTTGATGCCAAGATTGACGAAGTAGCGCGTGCGCTTGGTGTCATGGACTATGGTATGGACAAGGATGTGACGGAGTTATCGGGTGGACAACGGACTAAGGTTCTTTTGGCAAAATTGCTCTTGGAGAAGCCTGATATCCTGCTTCTGGATGAGCCGACCAACTACTTGGATGCCGAGCATATTGACTGGCTCAAACGCTACTTGCAGAACTATGAAAATGCCTTTGTCTTGATTTCGCACGATATTCCTTTCTTGAATGATGTGATTAACATTGTCTACCATGTGGAAAATCAGCTTTTGACTCGCTTCACAGGTGATTACTACCAATTCCAAGAAGTCCATGCTATGAAGCGGGCTCAGTTGGAGGCTGCCTATGAGCGCCAGCAGAAGGAAATCGCAGACTTGCAGGACTTCGTTAACCGTAACAAGGCCCGAGTTGCCACTCGAAACATGGCTATGTCTCGTCAGAAGAAATTGGACAAGATGGAGATTATTGAGCTTCAAGCAGAGAAACCAAAGCCATCCTTTGATTTCAAAATGGCTCGAACTCCAAGTCGCTTTATCTTCCAAACGACTGATTTGGAAATTGGTTATGACCGTGTATTGACACGTAAACCGCTCAATTTGACCTTTGAACGCAACCAGAAGATTGCCATTGTCGGTGCCAACGGTATCGGTAAATCTACTCTTCTTAAAAGTTTGCTGGGGATTATTCCACCGCTGGGTGGTTCTGTAGAGCGTGGGGAGTATTTGGAACTAGGCTACTTCGAGCAAGAAGTGGCTGGCGGCAATCGTCAGACCCCGCTGGAAGCGGTGTGGGATGCCTTTCCTGCCCTGAACCAGGCAGAAGTACGGGCAGCCTTGGCTCGCTGTGGTCTGACTTCCAAGCATATCGAAAGCCAAATCCAAGTTCTTTCAGGTGGTGAGCAGGCCAAAGTTCGCTTCTGTCTGCTTATGAACCGTGAAAACAATGTCTTGGTCCTTGACGAGCCGACCAACCACTTGGATGTGGATGCCAAGGATGAACTCAAACGTGCCCTTCAAGCCTATAAGGGCTCAATTCTCATGGTCTGTCACGAACCTGATTTCTATGAAGGCTGGGTGGACGATGTCTGGGATTTTAATGAATTGACTTAAGAAACAAGCTATCGAAAGGTAGCTTTTTGGTTCAGTTTGTAAAGACGAAAATGTTATTGCATGCATTTCAAATTTTCACTACCTGATACTCATTTTTTATTCTATTGACCAAGCCTCGTTTTTCTGCTAATATGGAAAAATGTTTGTTTGGAGGTAAATGAGTGAATAGTATAATATCTGTATGGAAAAAAATGAATTTAATACGAAAAATCGGAATTGGTGTTGTTTTGGGAGTGTTACTAGGCTTAATTGCTCCAAAAATAGCGGTCATTGCTCTTTTTGGTAGTCTATTTGTAGGAGCATTGAAAGCTATAGCCCCTCTTTTGGTTCTGACACTAGTTGCACATGCTCTATCACAAGCTCCTGCTGGTCAAAAATCGAATATGAGGACAGTTATCTGCTTGTATCTATTTGGTACTTTTGCGGCGGCCTTCATTGCTGTAGGAGCAAGCTATCTATTCCCTATTAAACTGGTTCTTTCTACTACAACGACTACGGACATTACTCCTCCACAAGGGATTGCTGAAGTATTCCAAGATTTGTTATTGAAAATAGTCGACAATCCGATCAATGCTCTTGCAACAGCTAATTATATTGGTGTTTTGACATGGGCGGCAGTGTTTGGCTTGGCCTTTCGTCATGCAAGCAAGACAACCAAAGATTTATTGCAATCTGCGGCAGAAGTGACTTCTAAAGTTGTAGGCTGGATTATTGGTCTGGCACCATTTGGTATCATGGGATTGGTTTTCGATACCATTGCAAATAATGGTCTGACAGCTTTAAAAGACTATGGTTTACTGCTCTTACTCTTGGTTGGAAGTATGATTTTTGTCGCGCTTGTTGTCAATCCATTGATTGCCTTTCTTGTTATGAAGAAAAATCCTTACCCGCTGGTATTTGAATGTCTTCGAGTTAGCGGTGTAACTGCCTTTTTCACAAGAAGTTCAGCAGCTAATATTCCTGTCAATATGCAGCTCTGCAAACGTTTAGGAGTGGATCCAGATACATACTCAGTATCCATTCCGCTCGGTGCCACAATTAATATGGCTGGCGCAGCTATTACGATTAATATTTTAACAATGGCAGCTGTTCATACACTTGGCATTAGTGTTGATTTCAGTTCGGCCCTTCTTTTATCTGTTGTCGCATCTCTATCAGCTGCAGGTGCATCAGGTGTAGCAGGAGGTTCGCTTCTCCTCATTCCAGTAGCATGTAGCCTATTTGGTATTCCAAATGAAATCGCCATGCAGGTTGTTGGAGTCGGATTTGTGGTCGGAGTGATTCAGGACTCTTGTGAAACAGCCCTCAATTCATCGACCGATGTTTTGTTTACAGTTGTAGCAGAACGCTCTGCCTGGAAAAAATAGAAAGAAGTTGGGAGACCAACTTTTTTTCTTAGCTTTACTTCTGAAATCTCTTTCATTTTGTGATAAAATAGACTTACTTTGATACTGAAAAGGAGAACATATGACAGTAGATTTTAGAGCAGAGTTTGACAAACGCAAAGATGAGTTTCTAACGGACCTCTTTGACCTCCTCCGCATCAATTCTGAGCGTGACGATAGCCAGGCAGATGCCCAGCACCCATTTGGACCCGGACCAGTGCATGCCTTGGACAAGTTCCTGGAAATTGCTCAGCGTGACGGCTATCCGACGAAAAACGTTGACAACTACGCAGGTCACTTTGAATTCGGAGAGGGCGAAGAAGTCCTCGGTATCTTCGGTCACTTGGACGTGGTGCCAGCAGGAAGCGGTTGGAACACCGACCCTTACGAGCCGCAAATCATTGACGGCAAGCTCTTTGCCCGCGGATCTTCTGATGACAAGGGACCGACTATGGCTTGCTACTACGGCTTGAAAATCATCAAGGAGTTGGGCCTTCCGACCTCTAAAAAAGTCCGTTTCATCGTCGGTACCGACGAAGAATCAGGCTGGGCGGATATGGATTACTACTTCGAGCACGTTGGGCTCCCATTGCCAGACTTCGGATTTTCTCCAGATGCCGAGTTCCCGATTATCAACGGCGAAAAGGGCAATATCACAGCTTACTTGCATTTTGCGGGGGAAAATAGCGGAGCTGCTAAACTGCATTCCTTCACAGGCGGTTTGCGTGAGAACATGGTGCCGGAGTCTGCGACAGCTATTATTTCTGGCGACCTAGCAGACCTGGACAACAAGTTGGCAGATTTTACAGCAGCCTATGGCCTAAAAGCTGACGCGGAAACCCTTGAAAACGGACAGGTACAAGTGACCGTCATCGGAAAATCAGCCCACGGTTCAACCCCAGAAGAAGGTGTCAACGGAGCAACCTACTTGGCTAAATTCCTCAACCAATTCGCCTTTGACGGAGCAGCCAAAGCCTATCTTGACTTAGCAGGACAAGTCCTTCTAGAAGACCATGATGCTAAAAAACTCGGCGTAGCCATCTACGATGAGCAAATGGGAGCTCTTTCTATGAACGCAGGTGTCTTTAAGTTTGATGAAACCTCATCTGATAACACCATTGCCCTCAACTTCCGTTATCCAAAAAATACCAACCCTGAAACCATCAAGGCTGGTTTGGAAAAACTGGGCGTGGAAGCTGTTAGCCTGTCTGAGCATGGCCATACCCCACACTATTGCCCAATCGATGACCCAATGGTCGCAACCCTCCTGTCTGTTTATGAAAAACACACAGGCTTGAAAGGTCACGAACAAGTAATCGGTGGAGGAACATTTGGACGCTTGCTCAAACGTGGCGTTGCCTACGGAGCCATGTTCCCAGGCGATATCAACACTATGCACCAAGCCAACGAATTTATCGAAGTTGAGCAACTCTACCGCGCCGCTGCCATTTATGCAGAAGCTATTTATGAACTCATTAAGTAATACATGAGAGGCTGGGCAAAAAGCCTAGCACCACTTTTCAGAGTTCGTGTCAACATCTCAGCGCAGTGGTTGATTGGCAGATTTG
>NZ_JARQPJ010000002.1:0-175798 GCF_046032515.1 Streptococcus suis
CATAAAGAAAGAGAGAACGAAGTTCGTCCTCTCTAGGTGTTAGCTTTTCATCTACCCACTACAGTTGACAAAGAGCCCTTTTTATTTTGATTTGATATAGTTGATACCGTCTGCTTTAGGAGCGACTGCTTTACCAAAGAAAGCAGACAGAGCAATAACAGTAATCAAATATGGTGCAATTTGAAGATAAACCGTTGGAATATCTTTCAATCCTGGTAATTGTCCACCCACTACTGCCAAACTTTGCGAAAGACCGAAGAATAGACTGGCAAGCATAGCGCCAATTGGATTCCACTTACCAAAAATTACAGCTGCTAGAGCGATGAAACCCGAACCTACGATTGTTGTTGCAGAGAAGTTGATATTCACTGATTGAGCACTTACAGCTCCACCAACACCACCAAGGAAACCAGCAATCAACACACCTGCATAACGCATGGCGTAGACATTGATTCCCAAAGTATCCGCTGCCTGCGGATGTTCACCTACTGAACGAAGACGCAAACCGAACTTGGTTTTATAAAGGATGAACCAAGCAAGAAATGCTGTTGCAATAGCTACATAACCCATCAAGCTTGTATTTTTGAAGAAAATTTCACCAATGATTGGAATATCTGCCAAGATAGGGAATGAAAATTTACCAAATGATTCAGTAATACTATCAGTTTGACCCTTATTATAGATAACCTTGACTAGGAAAACTCCCAATGCTGGAGCCAAAAGGTTCAACACCGTACCTGATACAACGTGGTCTGCACGGAAATTAATCGTCGCCATCGCATGAATAGCGGCAAAGACAACACCAGCAAGACCTCCTACAATAACAGCTAATAATGGAGTAGCATTACCAAATGTCCCTGCAAATTCGATATTGAAAACAACACCAGCAAAGGCACCGATAACCATGATTCCTTCTAGACCAACGTTTACAATACCACCGCGTTCAGAGAAAACTCCTCCAAGACTGGTAAAGATTAAGGGTGCTGAATAAATCAACATTTGCGAAATGAGTAAGGCAAGAATTGAAACATTCATCTTATTTCGCTCCTTTCGCTTTATTTCTAGATTTTAATAATTGTTCAAAAATAAATTTCACACCGATAAAGAAAATGATTGATGCAGTAACAACGTTGATCAATTCAGGTGGAATCTGTGCACGTACCATACCTGGGGCACCGACAGAAAGAACACCGAATAGAAAGGCAGCCAATGGAATACCTAACGGTGAATTAGAAGCTAAAAGCGCTACTGACATACCATTAAAACCAATATCCAAGTTACCGCTTTGGATGTAAACGTTTTGGAAAGTACCCAAACCTTGGATAGCTCCCCCAAGACCCGCAAGAGCACCTGAAATAATCATAGATAGAATAATTGTACGTTTCGCAGACATACCCGCATAATCCGATGCTGTTGGGTTAAGACCCACTGAGCGAATCTCAAAACCAAGAGTCGTTTTGGTCAATAGGAACCAAATCACAAAAACTGCAATAATGGCAAAGAAAATACCAATATTCATACGTGAGTTATCTGTCAATGCACGGAGCCACTCTGTTTGGTAAGAGGCATTTGCTGACACGTTAACTGTCGAGTCTGTATTCTTCATCAAACTATCTGCAAATACATCACGAATGATATAGTTACATGAATAGAGTAAGATGTAGTTCATCATAATCGTAACGATAACTTCACTTGTTCCCAAATAGGCACGTAGAATACCTGGAATAGCTCCAGCAATACCGCCTGCCAACATAGCAATCAAGACTGTTCCCAAAATCAAAACTGGACGTGGTAAGTCAGGATTCGCCAAGGCAAACCATCCAGCAAAAACCCAACCAACATAGGCCTGACCAGACAAACCAACGTTGAAGAAACCTGCACGACTAGCTACTGCGAAACCGAGAGCAGTGAAAACAAGTGGTGCCATTGCACGGAAAATTTCACCAATTGATTTGATATTACCAAAAGCTGAATAGAATAACTCTTCATAGCCCCAAAGTGGATCGTAGCCAAAAACAAGCATGACAATCGCTCCAAGTAGGATACCACTGACCACAGCCATTAATGGAAGGGCCAAATTCTTATATTTATTAAGCATGTTCTTCTCCCTTCTCAATATGTCCACCTGCCATCAAGACACCCAACTCTTGTTTATTGGTCTTAGCAGGTTCAACAATACCATGGATGACACCATCATGGATAACAGCAATTCTATCTGATACATCCAAAATTTCATCCAATTCGAAGCTGACAACAAGAACAGCCTTACCCTTATCACGTTCTGCAATGAGACGCTTACGAATATACTCAATAGCACCAACGTCCAAACCGCGTGTTGGTTGGCTAACAATGAAAAGGTCTGGGTTGCGATCGATTTCACGCGCGATGATAGCTTTTTGCTGGTTACCGCCTGAAAGAGCCTTGATTGGAACGAGTTCACTCGCCCCACGAACGTCAAATTCTTCCATTAACGCGCGTGCTTTTTCATTAATGATATTATAGTTCAAGATACCATTTTTTGAAATCGGTTCTTTATAGTAAGTTTGAAGCGCAAAGTTCTCAGCAACAGTCATCGGAAGAACGAGTCCATCGCGATGACGATCTTCGGGAACGTGGCTCACTTGCATTTCTGTAATTTTACGTGGAGTTTTACCAACTACTTCCTCACCTTTGATAGTGATTGAACCAGATTTTACCTTACGTAAACCAGTGATTGCCTGAATCAACTCACTTTGACCGTTTCCGTCGATACCGGCAATACCAACAACCTCACCTGCTCGAACATCAAGCGATAAGCCCTTAACTGCTGGGATACCGCGGTTTTCATTGACAACCAAATCCTTAATTGATAAAATGACTTCTTTAGGACTCGCTTCAACTTTCTCTGTTTTAAAGGAAACGGAACGTCCAACCATCCACTCAGCCAAATCTTGGTTTGTTGCTCCTTCAACGGCAACTGTTTCGATTGATTTACCTCGACGAATAACTGTTACAGTATCGGCAACTGCACGAATTTCATCCAATTTGTGCGTAATCAAAATAATAGATTTACCTTCTTCAACCAAGGCTTTCATAATTTTCAAGAGCTCTGCAATTTCCGCGGGGGTCAATACAGCTGTCGGCTCATCAAAAATTAAAAGGTCTGCTCCACGGTAAAGTGTTTTAAGGATTTCTACACGTTGCTGTGCACCTACAGAAATATCTGCAACCTTTGCAGTCGGATCAACTTCAAGACCATATTTAGCAGAAAGTTCTTTAATTTCTGCGATAGCTTTTTTAAGGTCAATCACGCCACCTTTGGTGGTTTCAGAACCAAGAATGATGTTCTCAGCAACTGTGAAAGCATCAACCAACATAAAATGTTGGTGCACCATACCAATACCCAATTGAGCAGCTTTGGATGGAGAGTCAATCTTCACGGATTGACCGTTGATAACAATTTCACCGCTTGTAGGTTCCAACAAGCCAGCAAGCATGTTCATCAGAGTAGATTTACCCGCACCATTCTCACCAAGAAGAGCATGGATTTCACCACGTCTGACATTCAAATTGATGTGGTCATTTGCTACAAATTCACCAAATATCTTAGTGATATTGCGCATTTCAATGACATAATCCTTAGTCATAATCTATTATCCTTTCTGACTATAGCCTTCTGAAAATTCTTCATCAACTATACCATTTTTGTCAGTAAAACCTACCATAGCTGATAGGCTTTACTGAGAAAAATCTCAGCCCGAAAACGGCGACCCCGTCGGGTCGCCGAATCGGAATTGTCGAAAAGAAATTCATTAAGGTTTTTCAGGAACTTCTACTTTACCATCCAAGATAGCTTGCTTAGCATCTGCAACTGCTTTAGAAGCATCTTCTGAAAGGTTAGTTTCTGCCAATTCAACACCTTTATCTTTCAATGAGAATTGAAGTACTTGACCACCAGGGAATTCACCTGCAACAGCTTTAGTTGCAATATCTTTAACTGAAGTACCAACTTGTTTCAATGTTGAAGCCAATACAAAGTTAGAAGACTTACCATCTTTAGAAGTGTATTCACCTTCTGCTGATTGGTCACGGTCAACTCCGATTACCCAAACTTTATCTGCTTCATTACGAGTTTCATTTTCTGCTTTAGCAGCAGCAAATACACCGTTACCAGTACCACCAGAAGCGTGGAAGATCACGTCTGCACCTGCAGCATATTGAGCAGCTGCAAGAGTTTGACCTTTAGCAGCATCACCAAATGAACCTGCATAGTCAACTGTAATCTTGATGTCTTTGTTTACAGACTTAGCACCCGCAACGAAACCAGCTTCAAAGCGATCGATGATAACACCTTCCATACCACCGATGAAACCTACGTGGTTTGTTTTAGTTGACTTAGCTGCAGCAACACCAGCAAGATATGATGCTTCATGGTCTGCGAAACCTACGCTGACTACGTTGTCTTGATCTGGAACAACACTATCCACGATTACATAGTGTGTGTCAGGATTATTTGGTGCAACCTCAGCAATCGCACTCTCCAAGGCAAAACCAATACCGAACACAAGGTTGTAACCACCAGCAACAGCTGAATCAAGGTTTGTAATGTATTCTGATTCATTAGCTGATTGGAAGTAATCGTAGCCATTACCTTTAGAAAGACCAGCTGCATTACCCCATTCTTGAAGACCTTCCCATGCAGATTGGTTGAATGAACGGTCATCAACACCACCAATGTCAGTAACGATAGCAGCTTTCACAGATGTGTCTGCTGATGAAGATGCTTCTGAGCTACTGCTTTTTGAAGCACGGTTACCACATGCAGCCAAAGATACAGCCGCAACAGCTGCTAGACCAAGTCCAACAAGTTTCTTGTTCATTTCTGAACCCTCCTAAAAATCTTTTTGCAACTACATTGTTGCAGAGTAATATTGCTACAGTCAAATGACTGTCATACAGACTAGGTTAAGTCTGTAAAGGAATATGGAAGTAATTCCCCGACTGTCATCTCGACTGTCGATTGATCTTTAGCGACCAAGGTCACTTTTAAATCCTTATCAAAAAATTCTGCCATAACTTGGCGACAAGCTCCACAAGGAGATATTGGCTTTTCTGTTTCGCCATAAATAATGATTTCAGAAAAATCTTTCACACCTTCAGAAATGGCCTTGAAAATAGCTGTCCTTTCAGCGCAATTGGTCAAACCAAAGCTTGCATTTTCAATATTTACACCCGTAAATATTTCCCCTGTCTTAGCTACAAGAACTGCACTAACTGGAAACTTTGAGTACGGTACGTATGCTTTTTGACTGTTTTTTACAGCTAATTCAATTAAATCAATAGTCTCCATCCGCCTGTGCTCCATTCATGATTGCCACGCCTGATGACGCACCAATACGAGACGCTCCTGCTTCGATAAAGGCAATGGCATCTTCATACGAACGTGCACCACCTGAAGCCTTCACTCCCATGTCAGGACCTACTGTTTTTCTCATTAAGGCAACATCCGCTACTGTGGCACCGCCTGTAGAAAATCCTGTAGATGTTTTAACATAGTCCGCACCAGCTTCTTGAGATAATTGACAAGCTTTCACTTTCTCATCATCAGTAAGGAGGCATGCTTCGATGATAACTTTGACTAGTTTATCACCACTTGCTGCTACAACAGCTTTAATATCCTCCAAAACCAAATCGTAATTTCCAGTTTTCAGAGCACCGATATTAATAACCATGTCAATCTCATCTGCTCCATTTGAAATTGCATCTTTTGTTTCGAATGCTTTTACAGCAGGTGTGTTTGCTCCGAGAGGGAAACCAATAACCGTACAAACTTTTACATCACTATCTTTCAAGCTTTCAGCTGCTAAAGCAACCCAAGTTGGGTTAACACAGACACTTGCAAAATCATATTCTTTTGCTTCTGCCAAAATCTTTTCAACCTGCTCTCGTGTTGTCTCAGGTTTCAAGATTGTATGGTCAATATATTTATTCAATTTCATAGTTTTCTCCGTATATTAAGAAATAATCTCTATGATTTCTTTCGTTTTTACACTTTCTTTATCTATTTTAACATTTTTTTGGAAATTTGTAAGCATATTTTCCGAAATATTTTCATTGGCATAAATCGTTGCAATTTGTTCACCCTTAGAAACAGCTTCCCCTACTTTCTTATGGAAGACAATACCTGTTTCATAATCTAAATCGTCTGTCTTGACTGCGCGACCTGCACCAAGTTTCATTGCAAAGAGACCGAATTCCAACGCAGGAAGCCCTACAAGGTATCCATCCTCCTCCGCAAGAACTGGAACTTGCTGTGTAACCTGAACTGGACGATATAAATCTTCTAAGTCACCACCTTGAGCAAGGACCATCTCTTCAAATTTCTTCAAAGCTGCACCATTGTCAATATGTTGGCGTACTTCTTCAATGCTTTTCTCAACATTTGCAAGCCCCAACATAATTTGGGCTAATTCACAGATAAATTCGGTAACATCTTCTCGACCTTTACCCCGTAAAATTTCAATAGCCTCTAAAATTTCCAAACGATTTCCAATCGAAGTTCCAACTGGTTGAGACATGTCAGTCAAAACAGCAACGGTCTTACGCCCAACCGCCTTGCCAAGATCAACCATGGTTTGAGCTAGAATCCGTGCTTCTTCAATGGTCTTCATGAAGGCGCCTTCTCCCACTGTTACATCTAGAAGAATCGCATCCGCACCTGCGGCAATTTTCTTAGACATTACCGAGCTGGCAATCAGTGGAATAATGTCAACGGTTGCTGTCACATCTCGAAGGGCATAGAGCAATTTATCAGCTTTAACAAGATTGTCTGACTGACCAATAACTGCAACACCAGTATCTTGAACTTGCTTGATAAAATCTTCTTGACTAACTTCAATCTGGTATCCTTTGATTGACTCTAACTTATCCAAGGTTCCGCCAGTATGACCAAGTCCACGACCGCTCATCTTTGCAACTGGAATATCAAAACTTGCTACCAATGGCGCTAAGATGAGTGTGACCTTATCTCCGACACCACCTGTAGAATGCTTATCTACCTTGATGCCTGGAATTGCAGACAAATCAATCTGTTCACCCGTTGCAACCATAGACATTGTCAAATCAGAAATCTCACATGTTGACATCCCTTTGAAATAAATCGCCATCGCCAAGGCTGACATTTGATAATCCGGTACTGTCCCAGCTACATATCCATCAATCAACCATTTGATTTCTTCAGACGATAGTTCTAAGCCATCACGCTTTTTTTGAATTAAATCAACTGCTCTCATTCTCTCACACTTTCAAGGATGTAGTAACCCTTGTCTTTCTTTATAATCTGACAGTTGCCGAACACCTCTTCCATCTTAGCCTTGGCACTCGGTGCACCTTGTTTCTTTTGAATGACAATGGTCAAGGTTCCGTTTGCCTCTAAGCGTTGAAAAGCGCCAGCAATTACTTCATGTACAACCGATTTTCCGGCCCGAATAGGTGGATTTGAAACAATATGATTGAATGTTTCGTCCACGTTTTCGTAGATATTGGACTGATAAATTTTAGCGGTAACACCATTCCTCTCAGCATTTTTTGTAGCTAAATCCAAAGCTCTGCTATTAATATCAATCAGTGTTGTCTTGGTGCTGAACACCTTAGCAAGTGTCAAACCAATTGGTCCATAACCACAACCAACATCCAACACCGATGCCCCTTTTTCAAAATGAAGGGTTTTTAAAAGCACTTGACTACCATAATCAACCATCTTCTTGCTAAAAACACCTGCATCTGTCATGAAAGACATTGGGGTGTCTAGTAAGTTTACGTGGATCTCATGAATATCATGTGCTACTGTAGGATTTTTTTCGTAATACATATTGGACATGTACTTATTATAACATTTCCTAAAAACGTTTTCAAGAGTTTTTCTTACATGAAAAGTATGATAAAATGAAATCGATATTGAAACGCTTACCTACAGGAAGAATTATGTATGAAAAATGAATTTTTAAATTTTGAACAAATTGACCGAGCCACTTGGCAACAACTACATCGTAAGACTACCATTCCACTTAGTCAAAGTGAACTAAATTCTATTAAAAGTTTTAACGACCGCATTCAATTACATGAGGTTTCTGACATCTATCTTCCTTTGGTTAATCTTATCCATATCTATCGGAAAGCACGCAAAGACCTCAATTTTACGAAGAGTTTATTTCTACAGAAAACTATCAAGCCTCAACCATTTATCATTGGCGTTTCCGGAAGTGTTGCTGTCGGCAAATCAACAACTAGTAGATTGCTGCAAATTCTTATTGCTCGGACATTTAAACACGCCAAGGTTGAATTAGTGACAACAGATGGTTTTCTCCATCCAAATGCAGTCTTAGAAGAACGGCAACTGTTAAATAAAAAAGGTTTTCCTGAATCCTATGACATGGAGAAATTGATTGATTTCCTTGATAAGATAAAAAACGGCTACGACTGCCAAATTCCTGTCTATTCACATGAAATCTATGATATTGTCCCCAACAAAACTCAGGATATTAAGTCTCCAGATTTCTTGATTGTTGAAGGAATCAATGTATTTCAAAATCCACAAAACCAGCGCCTCTATGTCAGTGACTATTTTGACCTGTCTATATACGTTGACGCTGATGTGGAGCATATTGAAACCTGGTACTTGGAGCGATTCCAAAAATTATTGACATTGGCAAAAAACGACCCTAACAACTATTACCATCGTTTTACCCAGATGACATACCCTGAGATTCTATCTATTGCCCAGAATACTTGGAAAAATATTAATCTAGCTAACTTAGAAAAATTCATTGAACCAACCAGAAACCGTGCTGATATTATTCTTCATAAGGCTGAAAACCATGAGATTGATAAAATTTATCTAAAAAAATAAATTTCACTTGTCAAAAATACTCTTTTCAGATATAATGGTATAGTTAGTACAAGAAAGGGTGGAGGTGAAACCATTGGCAAACATTAAGTCAGCTATCAAACGCGCTGAATTGAACGTTAAACAAAACGAGAAAAACTCAGCACAAAAATCAGCTATGCGTACTGCAATCAAAGCATTTGAAGCTAACCCATCTGAAGAGCTTTTCCGTGCTGCTAGTTCAGCAATCGATAAAGCAGAAACTAAAGGTTTGATTCACAAAAACAAAGCAAGCCGCGATAAAGCACGTCTTGCATCAAAACTTGCTTAATTAAAAGAGAAACCTTTGGGTTTCCTTTTTTTTATTTTTTCCATCATAAGGAGGCGGGACAAAGTGGAACAGTTTTCCCGCGATGACTAACATCATTAACTCGTCAATCACAAAGCCCTCACTAAGATTATACACCTAGTGAGGGCTTTATGTTTGTTTTCATTATTCTGTGGGTGAGGGCGGAGCCATCATGGATGTCTTTCCCACTCCCTATTTTTTATTACTAGGGAAGAACACGCTCCTAGAGATTCAAACTAATTCGTTAAAACCAATCTGCTAGTTCAAATGTATAGGTTTGGTCATTATAATAGTACTGATACTCTCCTACATCGCCCAAAGCCTGAAAAATAGCATTATTTTCAGTAGAGGCCAATGTAATCATTTGTTGCATTGCTTCTGCTGTTCCGAATTGCAAGACTACTTTATCCGTACCTTGTAGTCGCTGGTCAGTGATGGACTGTAAAACTGCAGCTTCATCACAGCTTGTGAAATAAACTCCCTTTTGAACATAGTAATTCAATGAATTATCTGTACACTTTGGATAGGTCAATGCTCTAGGTTCGTAATATTGTTCTTCTCCCCAGTAGTCGAGTAGGTCGGTATCAACAATCCTACTTCTCTCTAATATTTCATCAGGGACACATAGATAATCGTATGAAATATCTGTATGCGCTTCTCCACTTATAGCTTGATCAAAAACTGGATCTCCCCAAGTCGTATCGACACCATAGTATTGTCCATTTATCTTGACTAGATTCCAAGCATGCCCAAACTCACCGTTTTGCCCATTTTTTGCAATCCCTGTGACATAGATACAATCAATGCCTGCTTTTTTACATAGATATTGGAAGGTGCGACTATAGCCAGCACAAACGGATTTCTTATCTAATAGCACACTGGTAATTCCTTGGCTTCTCCACGTGACAGAGTTGGTCTGAAGGGCTTCAAGGTCGTAATCCGTTTGCTTTATAATCACCTCGTAAAAATACTTAACCTTCTCATAGTCCGACCCTGTTGGTGCCTGAGCAAGTATTTTATCCACTTCCTCTTCTATTTTATTTCGTGTCGGAGATAAATCAGTCGGATACGCTGGCTCTTCTAAATCCAATATATCAACTCCGCCACTCATTGCCGCTTCATCTGTTAGCCAGTAAAATTCTGGATAATCATGAGCGGCAGAAAAATAGACGCGCGAATATATTTCATCATTAACAGAATCAATATCGATCACTTGCATCCGCTTGCTGAGCCCATTAACAAATTGGAGATAGACACGACGTTCCTTATCAGTATCCAATTGTTGGTAGTAGAAATTTCCTTGAACCTCTTCTTTTAATGCTGTTAATTCTGCTTCTAGTTGCTTTTTTTCTTTAGAAAATTCAATTTTAACTGCTTCCAAACGTTCACTCAGCTCTTGTCCTCCTCCTGAACAAGCAGAAAGGACTGTCGCCGATAATAATATGGTTAAAACGCCACGAGAAACTTTCCTCATATTTACCTCCATTCTTGTTTAAGTATAACATAATTAGGAGGCTTCTGACGAACTACACAAAAAATTAGACTAGAATTTTCCTAGCCTAATAATATTGTTTTATTTAGGTAATCCTACCTCAAAAATAGTTCCTTTCGGTTGGTTATCTCTAACAGAGATTTTCCCACCTAGTGTCTTGATAATTTGCTGAGCCAGCGATAATCCTAGACCGAAACCACCTTTTTGACGCGTTCTGGCCTTATCAACTCGATAAAAGCGATCAAAGATTTTCTTCTTATCGGCATCGCTGATTCCCAAACCATTGTCGGCAACTGTGAAGTAGACAGATTTATCCTTGATATTAGCTGTAATTTGAATTCTGCCATCATCGTCGGTATACTTCATTGCATTATCAAATAAAATGGTAAGCAACTGTTTAATCAGGACCTTGTCTGTTCGAATCGGCTGATGAATCAAATTATTAACTGTTAGTGTTTTTCCATTTTCTTCGGCAATCATAAGGTAATTAGCAAAGATTTCATCAAAATAGTTAGGTTGGACATTGATCATATCGACTTTTAAGCCATCATCACGACGAGCCAAATTGAGCAGGTTCGTTGTCAATAATCGCATATTTCGGACTTCTTCTAAACTAGATCCGATGCTTTCACTACTCTCTAAAATCGTCGCTTCGGGATGGCGAAATAGGCTCTCCAAGCGATTTTGGAGAACAGCCAACGGCGTACGCAACTCATGACTAGCATTTTCAACAAAGTCTTTTTGCTTTTGATAGCTAATTAGAATCGGACGCATACTAAGATTTGATAGGTAAATACTAGCCAAGATAGAAATGAGCCAAGCTGATACCATAACAATAGCAACTGTCGATTCATAGGTCGCAATAGAAGATTTTATCTGGCTAACATTGACCAAAATTGTCGCACAAGTAATATCATAGTTCGAATAATAGCCCAAATCCGATGTAGATAGTTCAACCGTTATATAGCGGTAATGTTCCTCAGAACCAAATGGTGTTTCTAATGTTAACTCCTTGATTTCACCCAATTTTTCTTTATCAACCTTCAAATTAGACAAGCCTGTAAAGTTATCAGGATTCAAGAGCTCTCCACTCTTACTATAGAGCAGAACATGAGTATTAGTTCCCAGCCTCATTTGATGATTCCCCTTCATATCCTTTTGAGGTGGTTCTTGGACCGAAGAAGATGTTGAGGAAGATGTTGGAGATGAACTAGTCGCTGACGGCTGGTCATTTTCGTCCTGAATAATAAATTCAGAATCAGGCTCATAGGTCCGTGCAATCGCAAAACCAACCAGCATGGCTGGTTCATCTTTAATCCGATCTAGTGTATCATCTGTTGTTTGATACATGGTCGAACGCATAAGTTGGAATATGATAGCAGTCATTAGACCAAAGATCAATGTAAATACAGCAAAGTAGCGTATGAAGAAGGAAAAACTTTCCGTAGCTACTATCTTTTTATATCTCTTAAACATTCTTCAGAATGTAGCCGACACTGCGAAGGGTTTGCAGATTTTCTCCGAAGGTCGTTCCTTTCAATTTTTTACGAACTTTAGACACATAAACTTCTACTACTGAAATCGTTGTATCGCTATCAAATCCCCAGAGACGATCAAAAATCTGTGTCTTAGGTAGGATAACGTTCTGATTTTGTAGGAAGTAGACCAACAAATCAAACTCTTTACCCAGTAGTTCAACTTCTTTACCCTCTACCTTTGTGGTATTGGTCGCAAGGTCAACTGTCACATCACCATAGGTTAATAAATTATCATTGAATTTACCCGAACGTTTTAGGAGGGCTTGAATACGCATCTTCAATTCCTCCAGATAGAAAGGCTTGGTCAAATAATCATCTGCACCTAATTCAAATCCATGACCTTTATCCTCAAGACTTTCCTTGGCTGTTGTAATCAAGACAGGAGTTGTCACTCCTTTTTCACGCAATTCTTTCAAGACTTGGAAGCCATCTTTTTCAGGCAACATCAAATCCAAAAGAATCAAGTCATAGACTCCTGACTCAGCTTCGTAAATTCCTTCCTCTCCATCGAAGACTTGCATAACATCTGCAAAATCATCTAGGAAATCAAAAACGGAGTTGGATAGGCTTAAATCATCTTCTACCAACAAAATCTTTATCATGTCTATCTCCTTAACCTAATCTTTAAAAGACAATTCAAAGACACAAGTAAAAACTTGGTCTTTGAACATATTTTTTCACTTTAATAAGTTGCCTCTGCATTTCTGTCAGAGTTTAATTTATTATACCACTTATCTCAAATTTTTCCTATTGGTTTGAAGTGCTAGAACTACCTGAAATTTGTGCTTTTATTTCTTGATTCTTCTCTTTTAAAGCATTTACCTCATCTGAGGAAGTATTTGATTGTGTTGCACCACTTGTAGCATCTGGAGGGGTTGTCCCTTGAACAGGGGGCAGGCCTTGACTATTTCCATTCTGTCCTGGAGGCAGGCCTTGAGTGTTTCCATTTTGACCAGGTGGCATGCCTTGCATACCACCATTAGAGGCGGGCGGCATTTGATTACCTGCGATTGAATTAGCTTGTCCGTTCGTTGCTCCATTCTGAGCTAATGCCGCTTGGCTTTGTGTCGATACAGCTGTTGAAGATTTTGAAATGCTCACACCTCCAGCAAAACCTACAGTTGCTGCCGTAATAGCAACCGCTGCCAAAACTGTTTTCGACTGTGACTTTAATTGATTGATTATTGACATAAAATTCCTCTTTTCAATAAAATTTTTTCATAGCGAGTCTTTACTCACCTGATGACACGAACAGTATAGAATGAGAAACTTAAACCAAGCTAAAGATTCATTGCATTTTCCTTAAAGCAAACTAAAAGAAGTCCTTTCGGACTTCCATCTTACAATTCAGTGATGTCGCCTGTTCGTAGGTAAACAACCCACTCACAGATATTTTTAGCATAGTCACCAACACGTTCCAAGTAAGTCAAGACTTGGAAATAGTCACGACCAGCAACCAAGGATTCTGGATTCTTCTTGATTTCTTCTGTTGTTAATTCTTGGATGGCTGAATAAAAGTCATTGACGATTTCGTCACGAGCTGCCACTTCATAAGCGACCTCAACATCAGAGTTTGCTAGATATAGTTCGAGCGTTTCCTCCACAAGTTTGCGAACTTCTTTCCCCATTTTCTTGACTTCTTCCTCGACTACAGGAATGCGAACTTCGCCCTTCATCCGAATAGCAGCTTTTGCAATAGACACAGCATGATCCCCCATACGCTCCAAGTCGCTGGTTGCTTTTAAAACAGTGATAACACTCCGTAAATCTGTAGAAACTGGTTGTTGAAGGGCGATGATTTCAAGTGATTTTTTCTCCAATTTCACTTCGAAAGCATTAATTTTCTTATCTGCTTCAATGACTTCTTTTGCTAATTCACGATCATGTGTTGTAAAGGCACGAACGGCATTGTTGATTTGTGCCAACACTTCGTTCCCCATGGCGTAAAATTGGTTATGAAGTTTTCCTAATTCCTCTTCAAATTGAGCTCTTAACATGTGAACCTCTTTCTTTTTCTTATAGGCCTTAGCCGAACTTACCTGTAATGTAGTCTTCTGTTTCTTTATTGGCAGGATTCAAGAACATTTCTTTTGTCAGATTGTATTCTATCAAATCGCCATCAAGGAAGAAACCTGTTCGATCTGAAATACGTGATGCCTGTTGCATAGAACGTGTTACTAGCACCATTGTATACTTATCTTTCAGACCATAAAGTGTGTCCTCAATTTTACCAGCTGAGATTGGGTCAAGGGCTGATGTTGGCTCATCCAACAAAATAATTTTTGGGCTTGTTGCCAATACACGGGCCACACATACACGTTGCTGCTGACCACCTGAAAGTCCAACTGCTGAGTCATGCAAGCGATCTTTCACTTCATTCCAAATAGAAGCACCAATCAAAGAACGCTCAACTGCTTCGTCCAAGACCTGCTTGTCCTTGATACCGTTAATACGTAAACCATAAACGACATTCTCGTAGATAGACATCGGGAATGGGTTTGGTTGTTGGAATACCATACCGATTTCCTTACGAAGATCAACAGTATCCGTACGAGGACTGTATATGTTCTTTCCATTGTAATCAATCGCACCTGTCAATGTTACCTCTGGGTTTAAATCTCCCATACGGTTAATAGAACGCAAGAGGGTTGACTTACCAGAACCAGATGGTCCAATCAAAGCAGTAATTTCATTTGGATAGAAATCGATTGACACATTATTCAAGGCTTTCTTCTTGTTATAGTAAACAGACAAATCTTTTACTTGTAAAATAGGTGATGTCATTTGTTCCCTTTCTATCCAAAATGTCCTGAAACGTAGTCACTAGTTGACTTGAGTTTTGCATTCTGGAAGACGTTTGCTGTCTTATCATATTCAATCAAGTCACCCAGATAGAAGAAAGCTGTGTAATCACTTGCACGAGCTGCTTGTTGCATATTGTGCGTAACAATGATAATGGTGTAGTCCTTCTTCAATTCAAACATAGTTTCTTCTAACTGCATAGTCGCAATCGGGTCCAAGGCTGATGCAGGCTCATCCATAAGCAAGATTTGTGGTTTTACAGAGATAGCTCGTGCAATACACAAACGCTGTTGCTGTCCACCTGATAAGGTAAAGGCTGACTTGTGCAAGTCATCTTTTACCTGATCCCAAAGGGCTGCTTGTTTCAGAGAAGTTTCAACAATCTCATCCAAAACCTGCTTATCTTTCACGCCTGCACGTTCATGTGCGAATGTGATGTTGCGGTAAATCGATTTTGCAAATGGGTTGGGACGTTGGAATACCATTCCGATATGCTTACGAATTTCGTAAACATTCATATCTGGTCTATTGATGTCGATTCCTTCATAAAGAATTTGACCGGTTACCTTAGCAATATCGATCGTATCATTCATACGATTGAGACTGCGAAGATAGGTTGATTTACCACAGCCTGAAGGACCAATCAAGGCTGTAATTTTATTTTTCTCGAACTGCATATCAATGCCCTTGATGGCTTCATTTTTACCATAGTAAACATGAACATCTTTTGTTGAAAGGGCAATTTTTTCCTCTGGGAAAGTGATGATATGGCGTTCATTCCAGTTGTAATCTGCCATTTTTTCTCCTTATAAGTCAGACTTCTAGGCTGCTGAAGTCATTTTCGCATGAAGTTTCTTACCGATATATCGTGCAGAAAGGTTGAAAATCAAGATGAAGACCAAGAGGATCGCTGCTGAACCAGCAGAAACTTGGGTTGCATCTGGAATTGTACCTTCGCTGTTTACCTTCCAGATATGAACCGCAAGGGTTTCTGATTGACGGAAGATAGAAATCGGACTAGTAACACTCAATGGATTCCAGTTTGACCAGTCAAGAGCTGGAGCTGACTGACCAGCCGTGTAGATAAGAGCTGCTGCCTCACCGAAGATACGACCAGATGCCAAGACGATGCCTGTTACAATCCCTGGAAGTGCTTCTGGAATAACAACATGGAGAACAGTTTCCCAACGTGATAGACCAAGAGCCAATCCTGCTTCACGTTGTGTATGGTGAACGTGACGAAGGCTGTCCTCTACGTTACGCGTCATCTGTGGTAAGTTGAAGACTGTAAGAGCCAAGGCACCTGATAAGATAGAAAAACCGTACTCAAACTGAACAACGAAAATCAAGTAACCAAATAAACCAACGACAACGGACGGTAGGGATGATAAAATCTCAATACAGGTACGGATAAAGTTAGTCAATGGACCTTTTTTAGCATATTCAGCCAGATAAATACCTGCACCGGTTGACAAGGGAACAGAAATTAAGAGCGTTACAACCAATAGGAAGAATGAGTTGTAGAGCTGAATTCCAATACCACCACCAGCTTTGTAAGACGAAGATTTACTTGTCAAAAAATCCCAGCTTACATGTGGCAGACCACGTAGCAAGATGTAAAGAATCAGTGACGTCAAGATAACGACAATCACACCAGCGATTGAGTAAAGAATACCAGTCGCCAATTTATCAAATTTTTTAGCGTGCATAGTTTTTCTTACCCTCTCTTGTAATAAATTTCATAATCATGTTAAAGATAAGGCTCATCAAGAGCAAGACTAGGGCCAAGGACCATAGGACGTTGTTCTGAACAGTTCCCATAACCGTATTACCGATACCCATTGTCAAAACAGAAGTCAAAGTCGCTGCTGGCGTTGTCAAGGAAGTCGGGATAACCGCAGAGTTCCCCACTACCATCTGAATAGCCAAGGCTTCACCAAAGGCACGCGCCATACCAAAGATAACGGCCGTAAAAATACCTGGCTTAGCTGCGTTCAAAATAACACGCCAAATCGTCTGCCAGCGAGTGGCTCCCATAGCCAAACTTGCTTCGCGGTAGTGACGAGGTACTGCACGCAAACTGTCAACCGTCATAAAGGTTACTGTTGGCAAAATCATAACGAAAAGTACAAATACACCCGACAAGATACCGAAACCTGTTCCACCGAAGATTGAACGTACAAATGGCACAACTACTTGCAAACCAATGAAACCATATACAACCGATGGAATACCGACCAAAAGTTCGATAACAGGTTGTAAGATTTTTGCACCACGTTTTGGTGATATTTCTGTCATGAAGACTGCTGCACCGATTGCGATAGGGGTCGCAACAACAGCTGACAGAATCGTAACAATGAAAGAACCTGAAATCATTGGCAGGGCACCAAATATTTTCGAGCTTGGTTCCCACTTGCTTCCAAATAAGAAATCAGTGATGCTCACACCGTCAACAAAGAAAGTCGATAATCCACGCTGCGCAACGAAAATCAAAATCATTGCAACAATAAAGACAATCAATGACAGACAAAGGAATGTAATTACCTTACCAAACTTCTCTAATCGAGAGTTTTTAGATGGAGACGATAACTCTTTTGCTAGTTGTTCGTTTTTCATGCTTACTCCTTCTCAGACACCGTGCCATCAGCACTTTTCACAACTTTCATATCGTTGATAGAAATGTATCCCATGCTTTCAACGATACCATCTTGAACCTCATCTGACATCATGTAATCTAAAAATTCTTCTGTCAAATCAGTCGCTTTTCCCATCGTATACATATGCTCATAGGACCAAATTGGCCAATCATTTGTTGCTACATTTTCAGCGGTTGGTTCAAAACCGTTTAACTTAATTGTTTTAACGGAATCATCTAGATAAGCAAATGATAGGTAGGAAATTGCACCTGGTGTCTGAGCAACAATAGATTTTACCATACCGTTAGAATCTTGTTCTTGACTCTGAGCTGCGGTTTTTCCATCCATGATAACACTATCAAAGGTCGCACGTGAACCTGAACTAGCTGCACGGTTAATGATTGAAATTTCCAAATCCTTACCACCCAGCTCTTTCCAGTTGGTAATCTCACCAGTAAAAATTTTACGCAGATCTTCTGTAGTAATATTATCAACTGTGACTTTTTCATTGACAATCACAGCAAGACCTGCAACGGCAACTTGATGGTCTACCAATTTGCTGGCATCAATCCCTTCTTTTTCCTCAGCAAATACGTCAGAGTTACCAATCTGAACAGCTCCAGACTGAACTTGTGACAAGCCAGTACCTGACCCTCCACCCTGAACGTTGACGGATTTACCGATATTGACACTACCAAATTCATCTGCTGCTGCCTCAACAAGTGGTTGAAGCGCTGTCGAACCTACGGCTGTAATAGACTCTCCTCGATCGATCCAAGAAGAACAACCTGAAAGAGCCATACTACTCAAAAGAAACAAAGCTGCAATTCCAAGCTTCTGCTTTTTTTTCATTTCGTTTTTTCCTTTACATTTTTCAGTGGAATCTCCTAAAATTAACTCTGTATTTTACATAGAATTTACAAGATATTTCCACTCATCCACTATATCATATAAAAAGACAAGTTGCAAAAAAAATTTGCTGATTTATTTTAAAATCTCAGCCCTTTTGGAAAGCCATTTTTAAGCGTTCCAGATACAATTTTTGCGAAACCAAGACCGTTCCCCTGAACTGCTACCTGATACCAGCCATTAGATAAATCCTTGGACACAGCTATTGTATGTCCAGCAGTATAGGACGAGAATTCTTCTAAGCTGATTTCTACTCGATTTTTAACCTCCGAACTATGGAGTGCTAGACCTAAAGCAAAACTTGGTTCAAATCTTTTTTTCTTAAACGTCCCCAAGTGAAGACCATTTCGAGCAATCTTTACTTTTGACAAATCAGGAAGGCCGTGTGGCAGTAGATAGAGATTGTCCCCAAAAACCTGCAGTAAACCATCCAATTGAACCCTTAAATGCTTCTGTTCAAATTCTTTCCAGAGAGCTTGCTGTTCTCTATTCAAATTGGATTTTCCTGGTTTTAATTTTTTCTGACTGGCTTCCCCTAGAAATCTAAATTTGGCAACGAACTGACCTTCTCCTGCAAAATGGTGGGGATACATACGAGCAACTTCTGTATAACCGATTCCTTCTACCATTCCATTGATTTTAGGAATGTCTATCAGTTCCAAATCATATTGTTCTAAGAGCCAAGTCACTACTTCTTCATTTTCCTCTGGTGCCCAAGTGCAAGTAGAATAAATCAATTGACCATCTGGAGCCAACATGTTCAAGGCCGATTCTAAAATCTCTCTTTGTAAGCTTGCACATTGTGCTGGATAATGTTTGGACCAATATTGAATCGCATCGGGGTCTTTTCGAAACATCCCTTCACCTGAACAGGGAGCATCTAGGACAATCATATCGAAATATCCTGGAAAGACCTTTTCCAAGCGGTCTGCTGATTCATTTGTTACAACAACATTCCTCGCTCCGAAACGCTCAATATTTTCAGCCAAGATTTTTGCTCGTTTGTTGGAAATTTCATTACTAACCAAGAGCCCCGTATTTTCTAAGTATGAAAGCAAGTGAGTAGACTTTCCTCCTGGCGCTGCTGCCAAGTCCAACACTTTCATCCCTTTTTCCGGAGCTGCAATCTGACCGACAACCTGTGCAGCTGGCTCTTGTGAGTAGACTAAGCCAGTTACATGTTCTGGAGACTTTCCTGAGACCTTACCATAGTATGACCAAGTCATATTAGGGATTGGTTGCTCAAAATCCAATTGGCTTTCTTTAAGAGGATTTGTGCGAAATCCTGAGATTGGGTCTTGTTCGAAACTCTCAAAAAATGCTTGGGCTTCACTACCAAGCAAATGATTATATTTATCTATAAAATCCTGTGGCAATTGCATTAGAATATATACCCCTTCACTTCCTCAAGATGGGATTCTGATACTAGCATGACAAACTCTCGTTTATCATAGGCCAGACTCGGACCATCAAAACTTAACATGACTAAACCTAAAGAGGAACCAATAATACTGGCTGCTGCGTAGTCCCATGGACACAGATAAGAAGCATAGGCAAATAATCTTCCTTCCAGAACGTGGGCGAAACCAATTCCAGCACTTCCTACAGATCTTGTACCTAAACTTTGATTTGCTAATTCTGCCACTCCATGTGCATTGCCTGCATACAACTTTGCATTGATTCCTATCAAACTCTGGCGAAGAGGGCGCAGCTCTGGTTTTTTTAAGCGTTCTTGATTGCAATAAACAGGGAATGAATCTCCCCCATGGAAAAGTTTGTCTCGCATGACATCATAAATGATACCGAACTTTCCTACTCCATTTTCAAAATAGGCAATCATAATGGCAAAATCAGTTTTCTGAGCAATAAAATTTGTGGTGCCATCAATTGGATCAATAACCCAAACATTTCCTTCATGAATAGAAGAAACGTCCCCACCTTCCTCGCCTAAAATCCCATCACCTTGATAGCGAGATTGAATCTGTTTAGTCAGCATTTCTTGCACTTGTTTATCAAGGTGTGTTACCAAGTCTGTAAAGTCACCTTTTTCTTCAATCTGAAGATCATCATGTAAATGCTGTCGGAGAAAATTTCCAGCTTCCAGGACAATCGTTTGGGCAAAGTGATACTTAGTTTCCAAAACGAATAACTCCTTTCCCTTTATCTCGAGCAGCCTTAACAACTCGATAGGTTGAATAACCAGAAACTGCTTCAAAGTCACGATCAATTTGACGTTCCTGTCCCTTACTTTTAACAACATCTTTGAAGCTTTTATAACTAGCTAATATAGCTACCGCATCTGCTCCTTTTTCATAAGCTGCCTCCACCTGATTCAAAAAAGAAAGCACGGAGGAAATCTCCTCTGTGCTCCACGAAAAATCAAGTGGATATGAATAATTTTTGTTCATATCTGTTATCTTTCTTATCCTATTTCTGCTCTCAATGTAGCATTTTTTAGTTCTTGTTTGCGATACTTCCGCGGAAGAAATGCACGAATTTCATCTTCGTTAAAACCAATCTGCATCCGTTTTTCGTCCAAAATAATCGGACGTCGTAAGAGACTTGGATAGGTTTCGATTAACCCAATAAGCTGCTTCACAGAAAGCTCATCAACATCAATATCTAGTTTCTGAAAAACTTTTGAACGGGTAGAAATCAAGTCATCTGTCCCATTTTCTGTCAATGCTAAAATGTTCTTTAATTCCTCAGCAGTTAGAGGGCTAGTCATAATATTGTGCTCAATAAAAGGGACTTCGTGACTTGTCAGCCAAGCACGAGCTTTACGACAACTGGTACAACTCGGTGACAAAAATAAAGTAATCATGTCTTCCATCCCCTCTAAAAACATATTTCTTCTTATAGTATACTCTAACTTAAAAGAGTTTTCAATAGTAAATCTAATCTCTTCCCTGTAATTTTTCCAAAGATTCTATTTTTTTCTCTAAGCGTAGCAATATTTCGTTTTGTTCATCAATTTTTGCCATCAAGGTATCCAACTTCGTTTCACGCTCTGTTTCAGAGAAAAAACGAGTTATCGTGGAGGTAACCATACCAAAAGTACAAATACCAACCAACATCAGGAGGATGGCTATAATTTTAGAAATCGTATCTTTGGGGACAATATCTCCATACCCTACAGTTGTCATCGTTACAATGGACCACCAAAGTGCATCGAAGAATGATTTCCCTTCAATCACTGATAATAAGACACTTGCAACTAGTACTGCTGAGCTATTTAGCATCAATACCTTGGATAAACTGTTGGTATGCAAAAGCTTGTTGATTGTATCCCAGAATCGATTAGACAGGGCAAATATTCTCGTTACTTTGACCAATCTGAAGAGTCGTGCAAGTCTTCCCAAGCGAAGAAAACTGAAGAATGAATCAAATGGAATAATGGCAATTAATTCCAAGATATGCCCCTGTACATATTCAAGTATGTTATCCGCATAATAAAGCTGAGCAAAATAATCGCAGACAAAGATAAACCACAGGAGCCAATCCAGTACCCGATAGCCACTAGAATTGGCAATACTAGCATCCATTAATTCAAGTACGATAAGAAATACATAGACTACAGCTATGTAGGTCATAGCCTTCTCATAAAAAGGATGACGAATCAATCGTTTAATCATGCTGACCCCATTGCAAGGCAAACACTTCATCGGACTTCATTTGTTCCATCAAGCCTTCGATACCATCAAATTTTACCATGTCCCTAATCTTCTCAAGCCAGAAAATGGTCATTTTTTCACCATATATAAAACGATCAAAGTCAAAAATATGGGCTTCTATCCGCATCTCAGTTCCATCAAAGGTCACATTTTTCCCAACGCTTGTCATAGCTCGATAGCGTTTTCCATCTACTTCGACATCAGCGACGTAGACTCCCTCAGATGGTAAATGGACTCGGTCAAAAGGAGCCAGATTTGCAGTCGGATAACCAATAGTGCGCCCTCTGGCATCTCCGTGAACAACAATTCCCTCCGTCATAAATGGATAACCTAAAAGTTGATTAGCTAGAGAGACATCCCCTGCCTGGATAGCCTGACGAATGCGAGTTGAAGAAACTTTTTCTCCATCCAGGCTCACTTCACTTACAATTTCTACCTGACCATCAAATAGCTCTGTCAAATCTTTGACATCTGCTCTGCAATTTCCAAAATGATAGTCGAAACCTGCGACCAAAATCTGGGCATTGAGACCTTTGATATAGCAATCCAAAAACTGCTGAGGAGTATTATTAGCAAATTCACTAGTAAAATCAGTCAAAATAAGATTATCAACACCATATTTTTTCAATAAGAGGTAGCGTTGCTCTTGACTAGTCAAATGCAGTAAAAGTTCTGGGCTGAAGCGAGAAAAAGCCAACCGAGGTGACTCTGGAAAGGTCAGAACAGTTACTGTCAAACCTTGCTCATCTGCTACTTTTCTTGCTCGATCAAGTAAAGCTTTGTGCCCAAGATGAATCCCATCAAAGTAGCCTAGTACTAAAACCGTCGGCTCCTCTTGATTCAATTCACTATAATCTTTAATTGTTCTAATGTTCATGTTTTCTATTTTATCACAGTTATTGAGAAATTTCTTAGACCAAAACCTTGCTCGGTTTATACAGCTGGTCGCGTTTTTCAAAAATAGCAATCAACTGACCATCATGAAAGCCTGCTAAGCGCTCTGCTTCTGCATTCAATTCTACAAATCGACCAAATATAGCATCTTGCACCTGCTCTTCTTTCAATTCTACAACAGGTAAATCTCCGATACCACGTTCAATAGGTTGGAGGAATGAAAAATCATTTTCAGCTACCAGCGAAGAAATTTCTTCCAAAGTTAAGGCGTCCGCTAGGTCCATTCCAGCTGAACCAGTTCGTTCCAACTTAGACATGTGGCTGGCGTAGCCTAACTTAGCCCCTAAGTCAACAGAAAGAGTACGGACGTAGGTGCCTTTTCCACAACGAACTCGGAAGGTAAATCGTGCACAATCATCTGCCAATTCAATAGGACTGGTACGTTCAAAACTATATATGTCAATTTGGCGTTGGGGACGTTCGACTTCTTCACCCGCCCGTGCGTATTCGTAGAGTTTGCGGCCGTTTACTTTGACAGCAGAGTACATAGGCGGAATCTGGGTAATAGTACCGACAAAACTAGCCATAGCCTCATCAACTGCCTGCTCTGCTATGTCCAAAACCGGTGTCTGCTCAACAATCTCACCAGAAGCATCCTCTGTCGTGGTCGAATAGCCGAGGGTAATCTCCCCCTCGTAAATCTTGCCCTCTTCCTGCATGTACTCAATCATGCGTGTGGCCTTGCCGACTGCAATGGGCAGAACGCCTGTCACATCTGGGTCCAAGGTCCCTCCGTGACCAATCTTCTTCTCCTGCAAAATCTTGCGGAGCTTAAAAACAACATCGTGCGAGGTCATGCCCGCCTCTTTTTTTACGTTAATAATTCCTGAAATCATTCTTCCATTATAACACAAAGGACCGCTCTTGCGGGCGGTCCGGTATGATTTAGATATCCCGATGAAAATCGCTATCAATCTCAAAAAATGGTTGGATATCCTGGACATACTCCAAAACGCCTTGAAACTCTCCTTGGTCATCACGCACCGCCTTATAGACCACATAGACAAACTTGCCCATGCTCTCGGACTTGAACCACATGGTGACCTGGTCTTTTTGCCCTGTGCGGAGCAAGTCAAAAATCTTCTTGACCTTATCTACTATTTTGGGAGGATGGCAGAGCTCCACATGGCGTCCAATCTGGCTTGGCGTCCGTTTGAAAATCATGTCTTCGACAGGGTGGCTGTCATTATAATATTGGAAAATGTCATCCTTGTTGACAAAGGTTAATTCCAGCGGTAAATGATTGAGGATCAGATTAGCCTGCTCGACAGATAAATAACCGTTGCCGAAGGTCTGCGGACTAGTCCTGTCCTGAACAGTTTCTGATTTTTCCTTGGGTGTGAAGGTAATGGTAAACTGGCCTTCTGGCGTGTCGATAATCTGCTGATTTGGTCCTGCTGGCTGCGAAGAAACAGAATCTGCTTCCTGCTCTGCTATTTCTCCAAAAACCTCCCGATGGGGCACCCACTTGGCTGTCGGCTTGACAATGGCGTAACCGTAGGCGTCGCTGTCTGCTGCCACTTGGAGCCAGTCATCCTGAGTGAATGTCTCCAATAAAATCATGAGAAGGATGGCCTCTTCCTTGAAAATCATCTCTTCAAATTCCTTGGCAAAGGCTTCGAAATGGGCTTTTGTTGCCACTATGTCGCCTGTGTTAAGGGTTTTACGAGCCGTTTTGAAGAGGTCGCGAATCTCGTCGTCCACGCCCCACATGACCTTGGGCGGTGCATCGTGACCATAGCGTTCCATAATCGGAAAGAAGACCTTTTCCTTGCGGGTGTAGTGGTTTTCAAACTGACCGAGGAGGCCAAACTGGCGTGTCAGACCTTGCAGAAGCTGGTCTTGAAGTTCCGTGTCCTCTGTCTGCTCATACTGGTCGAGGATACGGCGGATGCGCAAGAGAGCCGCCCGCAGGGCAAGGTTTTCCTGCTTGAAGACATAGACAGGGTGACCTTCTTGGTCCATATCTGCCACTTCCACATCCGCAATGGCTCCTTTGAAAAGGTTGGCGTGGATATTACAGAGGCTCATGACGTCTTCAAAAGTAATGCCTGTGTCGCTGGACATAAGTTCATGCTCCATCATGGAGATTTCCAGAGCAGAAACTCCCGTGAAATGCTGATTAAACTGGTCCTGAACAGACTCTGGACTGGCCCCATTGTGCAGGTCCAAGAGAATATTCTTCAAAATGTCAATCCGTTTGTCTGTCATGCTTCTCCTCCTGTTACCTCATAGCCGTTGCATTCCAAGACCTGTTGAATACGGTCTAACGGAATATTGGTCATCTTGGAGCCTGTTTTAAGACTGGTCACCTTACCAACTGTATTCAGCATGGCTGGATTGGCCAAGGGCTTGAAACCAAGCTCTACCAGAATCTCCTTGATTTCTGGGTGCTGGTTGATAATCTCTGCAACAGGCAGATTTAGGTCGATTGTGTTCATTAAAAATTCCTCTTAAAAAATTGCTTTATAGCTTGAGCCAATTCCGCTGGCCTATGAACATTTAATTCATGTCCTCCACCTTCGATGATAACTAGCTCAGCCTGTGGTATTAATTTGGTCAGTTCATGTGCAGGTTTCAGATTGGGTTTGTCCGTTGATCCACAGATTAGCAAGGTGGGCCGACTGAGTTGACTAATTTCTTTCCTTAAATCAAGCTGACGCATGCTTTTCTGCAATTCTAACAACTGTGCCTTATCTAGCCCCTGCTTACGATAAAAGGGCTTGGGAAGCAAGGACATAATCGCGATTTGAAGACCAAACAACCAATTCCCCTCTAAGCGATACTGGGCACCAGAAACAATCAACCCTCGGCACTGGGGCAAATGATTGGCTAAAACCAAAGCTAGAACACCGCCTAGCGACAATCCAAAGAGTACAAAAGATTCCCTTTCCTGCTGCAATCTGTTCCGTAATTGACTGCAAAGGCGTTCAAAATTCTGTGCCTTGGGCAATTCCAACACATCAACCTCAACATCGGTCAAAGAGTTTTTCAAGTCATCGTAACTGGCCACAGTCTGACCTAGACCATGTAAAATAATGAGTTTCATCTGATTTTCTCCCGTATTTGCCTCATCTGCTCTTCCACAAATCGTTTTGCTAACTGCCTATCAATTACTGCCTCTAATCGTTCTCCCTTGTAAACTGATAAAGTATCTTCTAGCAGAGTTTGGTACATAGGATGACAAACTGTGAGCACCCGCTCCCCACTTTCTCTTTTTGATAGAATGATATTCTCATCAAGGTAGGCAAGTGTTCGACAAAGATTTAGTACCGCGTCAACAGGTCGTTCCAAGACTTTATTCTCGTAATCTTGAATGTCAAACCAAATACTGTTCAAGTAATCTTCTCGCCTTGGCTCTTCAAACAGTTGTTGTATATCTGGACCACATAAATTAATTCCTCTATGCCAGATAACCATAATATGAGCAGTTAAATCTTCGTCCCTTCCCTGCATATTATCACAATATTTTTCTATATTATCATGGATAGCCTGGATATGCATATTTGAAAAATGTAGTTCATACGGGACAGGATAATCACATGGTTTAAGACAACTTTTCAATACAATACTCATCTCCAACCCTTTAGGAGGAGTTTGGGGCAACAAAGTATAAAGAGATTGAATTATTCTTATTTTTTCTATCTGTGTTAAGGAATGTTCAACAACTACTAGAAAATCTACATCACTATTCTCCCAGATAAAGCTACCTGTTGCAAGAGAACCATGCAGATAGATACCAAGTAAATTCTCTCCTAATTCATTTTGGAATATGATACAAATTTCATTCAGTAATTCTTGAATATCATTCTTTCTCATCTTTCAACGCCTCAAACTTGGCTTTCATGGTTGGGTTATTGCGGGTTAGTTTTTTGACGGAGACATCGTCTAGTTTATTATTAGCTAGGCGAAGCTGGTTTTCGCTGGTGGTCAGGGCTGCCTTGACAGCTTCCATCCGCTTAATAGCCTTGTCGATTTCATCAATAGCTTTTTGGAAATTGTTGCTGGCCGATTGATAGTTTTTGGCAAAAGCATTCTTGAAAATTTCCAAATCTTCTTCAAAATGAGTAATATCGATATTCTGCTCCTTAACCAAGGCTAACTCCTGCTGATATTGCAGACTATTGAGCGCAGCATTTCGTAAAATTCCGATTAATTGGATAAAGAACTGTGGTCGAATAACATACATCTTCTCATATTCATGACTAACATCCACAATCCCTGTATTGTAATAGTCATTGTCCGCCTCTAGCATGCTGACTAATACAGCATATTCGCACTTTTTCTCCCGACGGTCCTTATCCAACTCCTTAAAGAAATCAGCGTTTTTATGCTTGGTCTTGGTCGTATCTGCCTCGTTTTTCATTTCGAACATGATGGAAATAAATTCCAAGCCCGACTCGTCAAAATCACGGAAGATGAAATCTCCTTTTGAACCGGACGCTGATACTTCGTTGTCCTTCGCAAATTTGGCACGTGGAAAAGCATAGGAACGAACCTTGTTAAACTCTGCCTCAGCAAATTGCTCCAAGCTCTCTCCAATTGCCTTAGTAGACTGCTGGGTCTTGAAATTTTTGTAAAATTCCACCTGCTCATCCGCCGCCTTGAGCCGTACTTCGTACTCCTGACGAGTGGTCGCCAGGGCTAACTCTTGCTTTTGTTCCTGCAAAACCAAAGCATTTTGTGCCGCATCCCGCTCTTTTTCCACCTGAGCTACCGCCTGCTGCAACTCCAAGTCCTTGGCAAGACCGATTTGCCCCAACTGAGCCTTAAGCTCTTGAATTTCTTGGTCTTTTTGGGAAATAGCAGAGCTGATTTCCAGTTCCGTCTGACTAGCAAATTTATCAAGTTTTGCGGTCAGTTCCAGAATCTCCTTATCCTTATCACTCAATCTAGCCTGCAAATCATTTTCAGCCTTCTGGCTTAATAATTCTCGTTCCCGCTCCAATCGTTCATGGATTTCCTTGTCAAACTCCGCACCACGCACCTGGGCTAAAAGCTGACTATATTCTGTTTCATTGACCTGAAAGGCCGTCCCACAATGGGGGCAAGTAATTTGATGCATATTCTCTCACTTTCTTCTTTTCAAATAAGATATTAATTTATGTAAAACCGTAGCTACTCCCAGCGCCAATAAAAAATAAAATAAAAGAAACGAACCGCATTTCTAGCATCTGGAAGTGATAGAGCCCAAAGGACAAAAATCGTTATAGCAGTCGGCCATCTCCAGCCCCAGGTCATCTTCCGTTTGATAAACCATTCCATCCAATCTTCATTAGAATCAAACCGTGTTTCATAATATTCTTCTTTCAGTTGTTCCCACCACTTTTTCATAACAACCTCCTTTCAGATTACAGACCTTCTAATTCAAGCTCCAGAAAAGTCCTCCACTTTTCCTGCAAGGGTTGACGCACAGGCGGCTCCTGACCTCCTAAGACTTTTTTGATACATTCATTTTGCACCAACCATCCTATCATGTCTTTTGGAGCATTCGCAAATTCATTACCAAAATCTTCTGGAATTCGTTCTTCAAAAGTAATCAAGGTCTGATTTTCTAGCTGAGACAGTGTAAATGAAACTGTTGCTGAATCCCACCTGTAGGCAATTTTTTCATTTTTTCGATATTCCAGTAAATCCATGGTTTCACGGAAGTCTTCCATTTCAAATATCAACTTGTCACCCTCAACCCTCAACTGTGGAAACCAGCGAACAAAGCCACTATTCGTTGCCAACAAATTCCATGCCTCCACCAAACTAGCCGACACAGAATAGCAAATGCTGAGCAGGTAGTGCCCCGCCTCCTTCTTTACACTAATCTTCATATCATACTCCTATTCTATCCTTCTATTATACCAAAAAACACCAGTCTATAACCGATGTTCCATATATATTTATAATTTTTGACCATCAGTAAGCAGCCCATTCTCAATTTTTATACCGTATTTCTTCTAGCATTTCAATCATTCCTTTCTCATTTTATGCTATACTAGATGTATTGAAAACAAGGAGGTTCATATGATTAAACTAATCGCTCTTGATATGGACGGAACGCTCTTGAATGAGCAAAAAGAGTTGAAACAGCCACAGATTGATGCCATTCATCAGGCTGTTGAAGCGGGCGTCAAGATTGTTCTTTGTACTGGTCGGCCCTTGGCTGGTGTTAAACCTTTTGTAGAGCAGCTCGGCTTTGACACCGAGGAAGAATTTATCATTGTCAATAACGGCTGTTCAACCCATTCGACAAAGGATTGGAGCCTGATTGACTGGGAAGAACTATCTATCTCTGATATTGATTATCTTTCCACTTTTATTGAAAATGATGATGTGCAAATTTCTCTCTTTGATGAGGAAGACTACTTCGTTCTTGCAGAGAAAGCCAATGCACGCGTTAATTTAGACGCAGGTTTAGTAGGAATGACTCCTCAACCAATTGATTTAAAAGAAGCTAAGTCAGGTCAGCATCGCTTCTTTGAAGCCATGTTCGTCGGTGAAAAAGTGCATATCGATGCTTTTGAAAATCAACACAATCCTATACTCAGCCAACACTATTCCACCGTTCGTTCACAGGACTATCTGTTAGAAATTTTACCAAACGGAGCTAGCAAGGCCTCTGGTTTAAAAAAACTGGCAAACCGCCTCGGTATCCTTCCTGAAGAAATCATGGCTATGGGAGATGCCAACAACGACCTGGAAATGATTGAATTTGCTGGACTTGGTATTGCCATGGGCAACGCTAACGAGCAGGTCAAGGCTATCGCCCAGGACATCACAGACACCAATGAAAACAACGGCGTTGCCAAAGCCATTGAAAAACATATTTTGAACAAATAAGGAGACACTATGAAATACCCAACACTTTTAGACCGCTTTTTAGTCTATGTCAAAGAAAATACTCGCTCAGATGAAAATTCGACAACCACTCCTTCTACCCAAAACCAAGTCGAGTTTGCACAGAATATCCTCTTGCCTGAAATGAAACGCATCGGCTTACAGAATGTCCACTACCTGCCAAATGGCTTTGCTGTGGGAACACTGCCTGCCAACGACCCAAGTTTGACACGTAAGATTGGTTTTATTGCCCATATGGATACGGCAGATTTCAACGCAGAAGGTGTCAATCCGCAAATCATCGAAAACTACGACGGAAATCCAATTGCTTTGGGAACTTCTGGCTATGAATTGCATCCAAAAGACTTCCCACAACTTGCCAACTACCACGGTCAAACCCTGATTACCACAGATGGTACCACCTTGCTAGGCTCTGATGACAAGTCAGGAATTGCAGAAATCATGACAGCTATTGAATTCCTAGTCCAAAACCCCGACATCAAACACTGTGAAATCCGTGTCGGCTTTGGCCCTGACGAAGAAATCGGTGTCGGTGCTGACAAGTTTGATGTGGAAGACTTTGATGTGGACTTTGCCTACACTATGGACGGTGGCCCGCTGGGCGAACTCCAGTACGAGACCTTCTCAGCAGCTGGTGCCAAGATTGATTTCCTAGGACGCAATGTCCACCCAGGCTCTGCCAAGGATCAGATGATCAATGCCTTCCAACTAGCTATCGACTTCCACAATGCCCTTCCAGAAACAGACCGCCCTGAGAAAACAGAAGGCTATGAAGGTTTCTTCCATTTGATGAATATGGAAGGCAGTGTTGATACTGCTTCTACCACCTACATCATCCGTGACTTCGAGGAAGCAGATTTCCAAGCCCGCAAACAGCTTATGCTGGACATTGCTGAGAAAATGAATGCCAAGTTTGACACACCACGTGTCATTGTCAACCTACATGACCAGTACTACAACATGAAGAAAATCATCGAAAAAGATATGACTCCAATTAACATTGCTAAGGACGTTATGGAAAATCTAGGCATCAAGCCACTGATTGAGCCTGTTCGCGGAGGAACAGATGGCTCTAAGATTTCCTTCATGGGCATTCCAACGCCAAATATCTTTGCTGGCGGTGAAAACATGCATGGCCGCTTCGAGTTCGTCAGCCTGCAAACCATGGAAAAAGCTGTTGATGTGATTTTAGGTATTGTAGCATATAAATAAACAATTTGTTCAGACTTTCAATTGAAGGTCTGATTTTTTCTGAAAATCTTTCAAAATTTTTGAAAAACCACTTGTATTATTGAACTAATACTGTTATAATAGAACCATCAAAAAGAAATGGAGTTTTATTATGACAGAAGAAACATTAGCACAGGGAATTCTCATTGGCATTTGGGGTACAACACTACTATTTTCATTTATTTGGTATATTCTTGTTGCTATTTCCAACTACATCCTCTTCAAAAAAGCAGGCTATGCTGGTTGGAAATCATTGATCCCAATCTACAATCTCTATATCCAACAATGCATCGCCTTTGGCTATGAAAAAAGATGGTTCATTCTATTCTTACTGATTCCACTAGCAGGACCATTATATGGCATCTATCTCGTTTACAATTTTGGTCGTAGCTTTGGTTTATCAGCTGTACAAGCTATCTTCTATGTTCTTCTTACACCTATCTTTAACCTCTACATCGCCTTTAATGATGGAAGTCGTTACCAAGGTCCACAAGAATTCTTTATTGATTAATGTACAATCAAGCCCCCGCACACGCGGAGGCTTTTTTAAACGAATAGAAAAATAAGAAGAACCATCATGACTAGGCTGACCAAAATAGATAAGGAGTTAACATTGGCAGGTTCAGCTGATCGACTACCTAACTTTAATGCATAAATTGGGGACATGACTGAAATCGGAGAAACGAGACAGACCAGCAACATGATTTTCATCGTTTTATCAATAGGTAGAAGAAAATAAATGACTCCTGCTATTAGAATATTCGCACCCAGCCTCAAAGAGAGAAGATAGACCAATCGACTAATTTCTTGCCAATTCAATTTTAAATCAAGCAAGATTCCCAACATGAGCATGGCTAAAAAAGGATTAGCATTACTAGCTATCGTCAGCGCAGAGATAAGTTCGCGTGGAAGTTTGATAGAGCAGACTGCTAACGATAGGCTAACTAGATAGACTACTAGTGGAACTGAGCGTGAAAGATTCTTTATAAAAGTTGCAACGGTCATTCTTTCCTGCTCTTCATCCACACCAGCTGCAATACTGTAATTCCCACCTAGAACCATGATTGCATTCCCCGCATCAAATACGATGACGCTTAGTAGACTAGATAGCGGAAAAAAAGCTTGCACAAATGGGAGTGTAAAGGTTCCGATATTATAGCCTGATAACTGCATAAGACCGACGGAAGTCTGTTGACCAGACTTCTTCGCTTCCCAGTATCCCACCATATCCAAAAAAAGATTACAAAGAATCCCTAATATGAAGGGAACATATAAATCTATAGATACTTGGGCTGTCGCTGAAGCTACAAGGAGAGAAGCTGGTAGCGTAATATTCATCACTAAGCTAGAAAAGATTCTTGCATCTTCCCTTCGAACAATCCCTTTGACTTTTAATGTATAACCTAAACCGATAACAAAGATAAAACCGAGAGCACGGGCTAATAATTCAAGTTCATTCATGAAACTAGTATAGCATATAGAAAAGAATTTTGATGATATATAAAAATTTTATATAATCGCTTGATTTTGCTAAACAATAGGTATATAATTTATATATAAAATAATTACATAAAGATAAAGAGGTGAGTTTATGTACTACCCCGTATCCTCTATCTTGATTGAATTTCTGGTATTAGCCATCGTGGAAAAGCAGGATTCCTACGGCTATGAAATCAGTCAAACCATCAAGATAGTTGCTGATATAAAGGAATCCACACTCTACCCTATTTTGAAAAAATTGGAAAAGGCTGGCTATGTCACCACCTACACCCAAGAATTTCAAGGGAGAAAGCGGAAATACTATACCATCACTCCTGCTGGACGTGAGCATATCCCCTTCCTGCAGGGTGAATGGAATAGCTACAAAGACCATATTGACGGAATTATAGAAGGGAGCTTACGAAAATGACACGCGCAGATTATTTGAACCAACTGGAACAAGCATTATTTCAACTTCATCCAAGTGCCAGACAGGAGGCTTTAGACTACTTCAATGAGTATTTTGACGAAAAGGATAACGACGAGGAAGCTATTATAGAGCTTGGAACACCTGATGAAGCAGCAAAAGAAATCATCGCCAACCTACCTGAAGATGCCCTGATTACCGAAAAAGACCAAGTAAGTTCACATTCTTCTAAACCATCTGATTTCAACTTTGATTTTGATTTTCAATTTGACTGGGAGAATTTTTTCAACAATTTCAAACACTCAACCTATCAAGCTAGGGAAAGAATGGAATTGAAGGCGAAAAGCGAAGAATTACCTGAGTTTTCAAATCTACAGATTTTGCTCGAAGATCAGGCTCTGAGTGTTCAAACTTATGACGGAGAAACTGTCTTATTGCACAATCCCGTTTCTGAAGATGGGAGCTATCAGGCTTTTGACTATCAACTGGTTCAGGATAGTTTGTACCTAACGAGTAAGCCTTCCCCTAATCACCTCTACTTCTCAAACAATAAAGCTAGCTCTGCTATTCTCAAAATCCCTAAAAAACTCCTGCCCCTTACTAGTCTCAATCTGAAAACGACAGATAGCAGTCTAACCATGGTGGATGTGCAAGTAAGCGAACAGTTGGCTCTTAAGGCAACTGACACTAGTCTGACAATGTCGGATCTACAAAGTCCTCTCGCTTCTCTTCAGCTAGAAGATACCACCTTATCTATTTCTGGTGGGCAATCAAGGAATTTGACACTGAAAGCTAGTGATTCTATCATCACTCTGACAAGCATGAGCCTTTCAGATGCAAGGATAACATTAGAAGACTGTGTCTGGAAGTTGAAGGATTTTGTCCTTGAAAAGAGCCTTAACTGCCAGGCTGAAGATTCTGTCGTAACCTATAAACCAAGTACGGACATCAGTTTGGACATCTGGGAGGAAGATTCTAGCCTTAAACTTCCAAAGGATAAGGCGTTTACAATGATGAAAGAGAATGACATCACTCATCTCAGCTATAAGCAAGAAAATAGCCCTGCTCAGCTGGTTATTCATTGTCAAGACTGCCAGCTTACTGTTGGATAAAGGAGGTTTCCATGAATCGCAAGGAATATTTACAGAAACTCGAAAAATATATCAAAAACCTACCAAAAGAAGATTTTCAAGATACCTTGGACTATTTCAATGAGTTTTTCGATGAGAAAGAAAACGACGAGGAAGCCATTCAAGAATTAGGCAGTCCAAAAGAAGCAGCCCGTGAAATCCTAGCCAATCTATATGATAAAGAGAAGATTGAGGATAAGCCAAATACCCGCAATATGGTCTGGCTGACCATCCTCTCTATCCTTGCCGCCCCAATCGGCATACCCCTAGCCATCAGCTTGGTCGCCCTCTTCATTACCCTAATCCTAATCATCTTTAGCCTCTTTCTGCTCCCTATCTCACTCTGGATTGTCCTCCTCAGCCTGGCAATCGCCCAGCTACTCCTCGCCTTCGACCTCTTCACACTATCATGGTCTACCTCCCTGCTCTTCACAGGCTTGGCCCTCATCTGCTTGGCCCTCACTCTATTGGGTAGTAAATTCACTCTAGACCTTGGAAGCAAAACCTTCGTGCTTGTTTTACATTGGATACAAAGAAAGATTCGCAAAGGAGGCTATTATGAAACAGCTTAAACCATTTACGAAAATTAGTCTGAGCCTGTTCACTCTTGGTACAATTCTCAGCCTCATCGGCTACTTTGCTGGCGGTTGGACAAATATGAAAACTGTTGCAGAAAACTATTTTCAGCCCCAAACAGCCAGTTTTAGTGACATTAGGGCTATAGAAGTTAATGAAAGACTGTCCATCATGCCCTCGCCTGACAACCAATTCCACCTCCACTACTATCGAAATCAGCATAAAGACATCGACCTCCTCAGTCACCAAGTCCAAGGTGGGAAATTAACCATTTCTAGTGCCTATCAAGGTATCGTTACATATGATGGTTTACTCGAACCTATCTTAAATCTTGTCAATGACCAGAATATTGCCTACTACCAACCTGTTTTACAGATCCCCAAAAACAGCACAATCGAAACACTTTCAGGCAACCTTCAAGGAGACCTTTATCTGGATAAAGTAACTATTCAAAATCTTGAACTCACTGCAGAAGATGGGGATATGTTGATTGAAAACAGTCAACTCAGCTTTGCTCATTTGTCACACCTTAATGGAGAAGTAGCAATCAATCATTCTACATTAACAAGTCCAACGGACATCACCGATACTACCGGAAGTATTCTAACTGTCGAGGATGGTGATTTTAGAGCAGAAAATCTAAAACTAGAAGGAAGACATAACATCAGTAATTACAATGGTTCGATTGACATTTCTCTTCATCCCAAAACAAAAACTGACATCCATATAGATGCCAGTCAAAATAATCTGGGAATTGACCTTCCAAACTATATTAATCCCAAAGCTACAAATTACCTCGATATTTCTACACTAGATGGGGAACTGAATATTCGGTAATTGCAAAAAGCCCTCCTCAACGGAAGGCTTTTTAACTTATTTAAACAACAAAATGGAAATTAGGGCCAAGATGGCAGGTCCACCTTGGGTCAAGATAATTTTTGGACTAGATGTCACAGCTCCATAACCTGCTGCTCCAATAACAAACAAGACAAAAATAGTTGTAATTTCCAGGTTTCCTGTGAAAATTCCATATAAGAGGAAAATAGCCAACAAACCATTGTAAATACCTTGGTTTTTGAAAAGTGTCGTCACAGACTTACGTTGCAATTCATCCTTTGTCATATTAAAGACACGACTAGTAGAATCTGAATGGGTCGCAAAAGTTTCCAAATACATAATATATAGGTGCTCAAGCGCTACAATGCTAGCTAAAATAGTGGTAAAAATAGACATAATGTCTCCTCTCAAAAAATTATATAGGTAGATTTTGCAAGCCAATCAACAGTTTATCAAGAGTGGCTAGGAATTGCTCGCTCTCCTCAACAGTTAGAATCTGATTCATCGAAGTTTTGATAGCTTGGTGGTGGACAGAAGGATTCGTGATTAGCGCTTCCCTAGCCTGCTCAGTTGGCCAGACAAGTACTTCTCTCTGATTGTCAGGATTTCGCTTGCGAATGATATAGCCGCTCTCTTCCAACAATTTGAGATGACGCGTAACCGCTGCGCGGTCTATCTGAAGCCTCTCCTGCAAAGCCAACTGATGCAGGGGTGCATCTTTTAATAATGTTTGCAATATTGAATAGCGTGTCAAACTGATTCCCAACTGCTTTTCAAAAAGATTGGAAATCGTCTCATCTGCCACTTTCAATCTGTATAACAAATCTTCCATTTCTTGCATTGTCTACCTCTTTTGATTGATTAATCAATCATTGATAAGTCAATTATACTACAATCCGAACAATTTTCAACTATTTTGCCTATCTATTAAAAAAATATGTTGCCTACACTTATATTTTGTTATAATTAAGAAAATAACTAGCAGAGGGATGGGACTTACTTATGGAAAACACTCCTAGACTAAACTTGGTCATAGACGTGCTCATGCTCGCTGGTGCCATTTTGGCACAAAGCGGTGCAGAAATTCACCGAGTTGAAGATACCATGATTCGGATTGCACATTCACAAGGAATTGAACAGGCCAATGTCCTTGCCATCCCTGCTGCTATCTTTTTCTCCATCGACCATACGAATATTTCGCGTATGAAACGCATCGTAAATTCAAATTACGACATGCAGAAAGTTTGTGACGTCAACCAAATCTCCCGTTCCCTAGCCAATGAAGAAATCAGCCTAGAAGAAGCATGGAGCCAATTAAATGCAATCAAACAACAAAAGCCGCCTTATAACAATATCCAAATAACCTTAGCTGCCGTAGTAGCCGCACCATTTTTTACCATCATGTTCGGAGGTTCTCTTTTAGATGCAGCAGGTGCTGTCCTCGCAACAGCTTTAGCTTTCCCTATCTCCCTAATTGTCGAGCGCTATATTGGAATTGATTTTGTCACCACCTTCGTTGGCGCCTTTGTCTTCTCACTCACCTCTTATTTATTAAGCGCAACCACTACTTTCCCCATTAATCCTAACCTGATTAATGCAGGGGCAGTCATGCCTTTTGTACCAGGGATTGCTTTTACAAATGCCGTAAGAGACCTCATGACCAATCATATCAATACAGGGATGACCAAATTTTTCCAAACAGCGCTTATTATCTTATCGCTCGGTGCAGGTACAACTGTGGCCTTTATGCTTGTGAGGTAATCTATGACTCCAGTTCACTTCTTATTACAGGCACTCGCCTCTTATATCGCTATCGCAGCCTTCTTAATTGTTCTCAATGTTCAAAGAAAAATGCTGGTCCCTGGTGGACTCCTGGGCATGCTTGTTTGGCTTATTTATCTTTTACTATTGGAACCAACAAATGTCTTGATTGCTACCTTTTTCGCGGCAATTATCGGATCCTGTATCAGTCAAATCATGAGTATTTTGCTTAAAACACCATCTGTTATTTTTTCACTTGCTATCCTAGCACCGCTTGTTCCAGGCTATCGAGCCTACATGACCACGACTTATTTCGTTTCTGGTGACCACGCTCAAGCCCTAACCAATATCACTACCGTCTTAACTTTAGCCTTAGTCATTCCCATCGGTATGGCCAGCGGAACAATATTATTACGCCTTTATAAGGTTCTTCGAACAGGCAAAAAAGCAGCCTAACCCCTTGAAAATAAGGGGCCTTTTTGTTAAAATGAAAACTTATCAAAGGAGATGCTATGAACCAAAACGTAACCAATTTAAAACTTGCTGAACGTGGTGCCTTGCTATCTATCGGTGCCTATATCGTCTTATCAGGTATCAAACTCGTTGCAGGACAGCTCTTTCATTCGGATGCCTTACGAGCAGATGCCTTCAATAATATTTCTGATATTATCGGTAATATCGCTGTACTTGTTGGACTAAAAATGGCACAGAAACCAGCTGATACCGATCATAAATTTGGACACTGGAAAATGGAAGACTTGGCAAGCTTGATTACATCCTTCATTATGTTTGTCGTTGGTTTTCAAGTACTCTATGATACCCTCCAAAAACTAATCAGCAATTCTTCTATCGAAGTAGACATTATGGGGGCCATTGTCGGAATTTTTTCTGCACTAGTTATGTTAGCTGTTTATTTATATAATAACCGCTTGGCAAAAAAAGTACGTTCCAAGGCCTTAGAAGCAACTGCCAAGGATAATCTATCCGATGCAGTCACTTCCATAGGAACTTCTATCGCAATCTTTGCTGCAGCTTTCAACTTCCCTATTGTCGATAAAATTGCAGCCATCATCATTACCTTCTTTATCCTAAAAACAGCCTACGATATTTTTATGGAAAGCTTCTTTACCCTATCTGATGGATTTGATGAAAACTTATTGAAAAAGTACGAGGAAGATATTCTCAAACTCCCAAAAATCGTTTCTGTCAAATCACAACGTGGTCGGACTTATGGAGCCAATATCTACCTTGATGTTGTTTTAGAAATGAATCCAGACTTATCCGTTTATGAAAGTCATGAAGTGACTGAGCAGGTTGAGCAACTCCTAACACTCAAACATGGAGTTTTTGATGTGGATATTCACGTAGAACCATCTGAAATTCCACACGATGAGATGTATGAGCATGTGTATGACAAACTCTTCCGTTTTGAAACAGAGATACAAGCACATACTAATGGGTATGAAGAATTGATTGACGACCAGTATCTCTTAATTGATGCCAAAGGCCGCTATCGAAATAAAACTCAGATGCTTGCCGACCACCCCATCCAGACCAGGTATTTATCCAATTACCAAATGACCTCCATTAGCCAAAAATCAAAATTAGTTACGTTTGAAATTGGTGATTATGTTCATACGTCACTTTGGCGCCGTCATGAAAATTGGACTGTTATTTTCCACCAGATTTCCAAAAAACAAGCCTAGTCGAATGACTGGCTTTTCCTTTACCTTAAATTTTGGTTTTATACTCAATGAAAATCAAAAGTAGCCTAGGAAACGAAGCCAAAGATAGAACTGGAGTTCATCAAGGCAAGATAACAACGGATAATTTTGATTTTCGAAGAGTATTAAAAAAAGAGCGCATGGCTCTTTTTCTTATATTATTAGTTTTTTACTGCATCGGTTGCAACATCCTCACCAAACCATTTTTGGGAGATTTCTTGGAATTTACCTTCTTTATATAATTCAGCAAATGCCTTATTAATGTTTTCTACGAGTGTAGTATCTGATTTACGAGCACCGACTGCGAAGGCTTCATTTTCAAAACCTGCATCAATGATGTTGTAATCTGCGATAATTCCCTCTTGTTGCAAGTAATAATTTGCATACACACGGTCAATCAAGAGGCCATCAATACGATCGTTTTTCAAGTCAATCAAAGCTTCATTAAATGTTGCATACTGACTTGCATCGTTATTTTGAACAATATCTTTCAAAATAGCTGGTTGTGATTCAAATACTGAATAGCCAGATGAACCTGCTTGCGCACCTAAAATCTTATCCTTCATATCAGATACTTGGCTAATATTGGAAGATTTTTTGGTTACAAGAACTTGTTGGTTATCCATGTAGGGATTTGTGAAGAGAACTTTTTCCTTACGCTCATCAGTAATAGAATAACCATTCCAAATTAAATCAATATTCCCGTTATTCAATTCGGTTTCTTTCAAGTCCCAGTCAATTGGTTGCCATTTTACAGTAATTCCATATTTTTCAAAGACTGCATTAGCCAAGTCAATATCGAAACCTGTGTAAGAACCATCTGTCTGTTCAAATCCCATTGGAACAAAGGTCTTATCAAAGCCAATCGTAACGGACTTTTCAGATTCGTAAGTTGACCAATTATCTGACTTGGTCGTTGACTCACTTGATCCACATGCAGCAAGTGCAAAACTAGTTACAAGAGCCGCAGCTCCAAGCATCATTTTCTTCATATTCATCATCATATTTGTTCCTTTTCTCAGTGTTTCGGTTCAATTTTGATGATTTCATCTGCGATATTTTCAGCAAACTGCATATCGTGGGTGACCACAATTTGCGTGATTCCAGTAGCCCTATTTTCAAGAATGAGTTTTTCTACTTCTTTTCTTAATTCAGGATCTAGGGCAGAGGTTGGTTCGTCATAGCCGATAATCTCAGGATCAATCATCATAGCACGCGCCAAAGCCACACGTTGTTTCTGTCCGCCCGATAATGAAAACGGGTAGGCAGTTGCGTGGTTAGCAAGTCCAAGAGTATCCAAGAGTTTAAGGGCCTTGTCTTCCGCCTCTGAACGCGACATATTTTGCGTTTTCATAGGAGAGAGAACCAAGTTTTCCAATACGGATAGGTGCGGGAAAAGCTGGAAGTCCTGGAAGACAAAGCCCAGCAAATGTCGTTTTCCCAACTCCTCTAATGGCAGTTCTTGACCATTATACATCAAAGTTCCTGAATCAATAGTCTCTAAACCAGCCAACATCCGTAAAAGAGTTGTCTTACCACCGCCAGATTGACCAACGATGGCAACGATTTTCCCCTCTGGAATGACCAAATCATAGTCGGAGAAAATCTGTTTATTATCAAATCGTTTGGATAGATTGCGTAGTTCTAACATGACTTCCTCCTATCTATAATAGTCAAATTTCTTTTCTACTTGTTTCGAAATCAGTGTTACCGCACCGATCATCAATAGGTAGATTGCACCTGCGATAAACATAGGCGCCAAGCTGGCATCACGATTGGCAGCAGTACGACTAGCCAACAACAAATCGCTAACCCCAAGTGCATAGACCAAAGAAGTATCCTTTACCAAAGTCATGACTTCATTGAAAACACTTGGCAGGACAATTTTCACGACCTGTGGTAAAACAATATAGCGAATGGTCTGAACAGGGGTAAATTTCAATACCTTAGCCGCTTCATACTGACCTTTTGGAATAGCTTCAATACCACCACGGAAAATTTCAGAGAAATAGGCCGCATAGTTGAGCGTAAAGGCCAGAATCACTGCAGGCATTCGGTCAAATGTAATACCGACACTTGGTAAAACGTAATAAACAAAAATTAATTGTAAAAGCAAGGGGGTTCCTCGCATAATTAATACATAGAAATGCAATAACCATTGTAAGGGTTTAAATTTAATCTGCATTAAAAAAGCGAAAACAGCTCCTAATGGCAAGGATAATATCAATACTAGAAAAAATACTTGCAAGGAGACTGCTGCACCATTTAGTAGACTGGGCAGAACTTCCAAAACATAATCCATAGAGCTCTCCTAAAAGAATGATTAGGTTCTAGTATATCAAAAAATATCCTTAATTTCAAAGAATTTTTCAGAATTTTTAATAAATTTAACAAAATTTTGTATATTTTTTCAATAGTACAAAAAGAAGGCTGGAAATCCATGCCTTCCTTCTTCTTATTCAACAGTAACAGACTTAGCCAAGTTACGTGGTTTATCAACATCCAAACCGCGTTGCAATGTCGCATAGTAAGCAATCAACTGTGTCGGAACGACCATAGCAATCGCTGACAAGAATGGATGAACAGTTGTCACCGTGATGTCATCTTCTTCCTTAGCTACTGCTTCATCAACAATTGTCAAGACATTGGCACCACGCGCCACTACTTCCTGAATATTACCTCGAGTATGGCTTGCAAGGTGTGGATGATTTGAAATCAAAGCCAAGACAGGCACACCGTCTTCAATCAAGGAAATGGTACCGTGTTTCAATTCACCTGCCGCAAACCCTTCACATTGGATGTATGAAATTTCTTTCAATTTCAAACTTGCTTCCATAGATACATAGTAATCACTACCACGACCGATATAGAAAGCATTGCGTGTGGTTGCTAAAAGTTTTTCAACCTTCGCTGCAATCAAGTCTTTTTCAGACAAGCTTGCTTCGATAGATTGGGCAACGATGGACAATTCATGCACCAAATCAAATTCTTTGGCATAGGCATTACCATTTGCATCACCGACAGCCTTAGCCAAGATTGCCAAAGTCGCAATCTGTGCAGTGTAGGCTTTTGTAGAAGCTACTGCAATTTCTGGACCTGCATGGAGCAACATAGTGTAAGTTGCCTCACGTGATAGGGTAGAACCTGGAACGTTGGTTACTGTCAAACTTGGAATGCCCATTTCATTAGCTTTAACCAATACCTGACGGCTATCAGCAGTTTCACCTGACTGGCTAATCATGACAAAGAGTGGCTTTTTGCTCAAAAGCGGCATATTGTAGCCCCACTCAGATGAAATTCCCAATTCCACTGGTGTATCTGTCAATTTTTCCAAGAAGTCTTTTGCAGCAAATCCTGCGTGATAGGAAGTTCCAGCAGCCAAGATATAGATACGGTCAGCTTCTTGTACTGCCTTAATAATATCCGCATCGACTGTTACCTGACCAGCTTCATTTGTATAGGCGCTAATCAATTTACGCATAACAGTTGGTTGCTCGTCAATTTCCTTTAGCATGTGGAATGGATAAGTTCCCTTACCAATATCTGACAGATCAAGCTCAGCTGTATAGCTACCACGTTCAATCGCATTGCCATCATAGTCCATGACTTCAACACTATCTTTTTTCACGATAACTAATTCCTTATCGTGAATTTCCATGTATTCGCTAGTTTCACGAATCATCGCCATGGCATCTGAGCAGACCATGTTATAACCGTCGCCCAAACCAATCAAAAGCGGAGATTTGTTTTTGGCAACGTAGATGACATCAGGATTTTCAGCATCAATCAAGGCAAAGGCGTATGAACCTTGAATAATCTTCAATGCTTTTTTGAAGGCTTCTAGAGTTGACAAACCTTCTTCTGCAAATTGACCAATCAAATGCACAGCAATTTCTGTATCTGTCTGCCCTTTCAAGTCATGACCTGCAAGATACTCTTCCTTGATTTCTGCATAGTTTTCAATCACACCGTTGTGAACAAGGATATGTCCAGCAGTTTGAGAAGTGTGAGGGTGGGCATTATCCTCAGTTGGTTTCCCGTGAGTTGCCCAGCGAGTATGACCGATTCCTGTTGTTCCCTCAGTCTTATCGCCTACCTTAGCAGACAACTCTGCAATGCGACCTACCGCTTTTACTAAGTGAGCTTGCTCCCCACCCGTCACAAAAATACCTGCTGAATCATAACCACGGTATTCTAATTTTTCAAGTCCTTGAATCAAAATATCAGTTGCGTTTGCATTTCCTACAACACCAACGATTCCACACATACTGTTCACCTACGATGTTTCTAAACATCGACTTTCATTTTTTCATAAATTGGTCTAGTCTAATTTATATATAAAAAGACCAGTGAAATCAGTATATAACAAGATTTATTACTTGTCAACATTTTAATTGGTCTAGTCTAATTTCAAAATACAGATCCAGTCATCTCATACTCAATGAAAATCAAAAGTAGCCTAGGAAACGAAGCCGAAGATAGAACTGGAGTTCATCAAGGCAAGTTGACAACGGATAATTTTGATTTTCGAAGAGTATCAACACAATAAAAAAAGCTGATTCTACTGAACCAGCCCTGTCTTAATAAAACCAAATTCTGAAAGTGGACTAATCCGAAAAGTCAGTCTACCAACAATAGCCTCACTAGAAATCAAACCAAAACTACGACTATCCTGTTGATTCGTTCGTACATCATTCAACACCAAATAGTGCCCCTCTGGAATGACGTTGTACTTTCCATTTGTCAAGGTTTCCAATGTAAAGTCATCTGTATAACTTTCTTGTGAATGAGGCGTTTTTAAATAGTTCTCTGTAACAATAATATCATTACGATAGAGAACATCGTCCATATAGGTAACCGTCTCATTTTCCAATGCAATCACACGACTCACATACTCTTTTCCCTCATGGTTATACAAAATAAAATCTCCATGAATCGGGCGGACATTTCGCACCGTCATGATAAAGTCGTTTTCCTTCAAATAGCTATTTGCCATCTCAGGGGTAATCGTGACTGGCTCAAGTAACCAAAATCGTAGGCCAATGATTCCAAAAATCAATAAGACCAATAAACTGATTTGTTTTATTAAATCTCTTTTTACCATAATCTCTCCATTTCACTAGTATTATACCACAATTTAGAGCTATTAGTGTCTGAGATGCTGGTAAATCTCTTCAGCAATAACTTGGTTTCCTAGCGGTGTCAAATGAAGACCGTCGCTATAGTATTCAAGATGTCCCTCCGTCACAGTGTAAAGGTTAATAACTGGTAAACCAAGTTCATTTCCGATAGCTGGGATAATCTTTTGTAATTCATCTTCAATAATTTGATTATTCAATCCAAAACGACTGGTTGGTACGTAAGGCGGGATGACTAAATAAACATCCGGCTGGCTTGGTAAATCCATATACTGCTCTGCCATTTCCCTATACTCTCGAATAAATCTCTCCCTATTCCAATATGGTCCTCGGCTGTCGTTACTACCAATCATGATAATGACAATATCTGCTTCACTCTCAAGTGAAAGTTGGGCATTCTTCTCTTTAAAGTAAGGAAAATCTGCAGTTGACTGAAGTGAACGCCCACTCAATCCGTAATTTGAAACTTGATAGTGATGCCCAAGTTTCTCAGCTAGAATACAAGGATAGGCATCTTTTTCACGATTCTCCAAGCCATATCCATAAGTCAAACTATCTCCGACTGTTGCAACTTTTACGGCCCCACTTCCAACGGTTAGGACCTCAGGATACATTATATCTGACACACGAACTCCTCAATTTTTCTTATTTTCTATTGTATCATGTTGAAAAAAATAAATAAACTTCTGAATTTGTGATATAATTAACTTATGAAAAAACAAGTTATTATTATAGGCGGAGGAATTGTCGGCTCTACTGCAGCCTTTTATCTCTCCCAAGAAAAACAAGTCAATCTTACTCTCATTGATTCAGGTATTGGAACAGCCACACGAGCTGCCGCAGGTATCATCTGCCCATGGATGGCTCAGAAAAAAAATAAAGACTGGTACAAGCTGACTTCCGATGGTGCTGTTTTCTACCGTCAATTGGTAGCCGATTTGGAAAAATCAGGTGCTACTGAAATTCCATTCAAACAGACTGGAACCATCGGCCTAAAAAGTAAGCCTGAACTACTTGATAAAATCCAAAAAATTGCTGAGGAACGTCGCGTAGATACTCCGACTATTGGCGAAATTACTCCGCTTATAGGCTCGGAAATTAACCAGTACTTGCCACTACTTAAACCAGACTATTTTGGTATCCATTTAGAAGGTGGCGGTCGTATTGATGGTGGGCGTTTGATTGATATTCTTCAGGAACAATTTTTGAAAAATGGTGGTACACGTATCTACGGACAAGCAAAACTGCTCGACAACCATACTGTCGAAGTAGATAATCAAGTGCTTACTGCTGACCATATTATCTTAGCCACAGGGGCCTGGTTGCCACATATTCTTGAACCTCTTGGTTATCAAGTGGATGTTCGACCACAAAAAGGACAATTGTTAGAATTAGATACAGAATTCGATACTGATAATTGGCCAGTTTGTATGCCTTACGGAGAGATTGACATCCTACCATTTGAAAATGGAAAAATCATTATTGGTGCAACTCATGAAGATGATATGGGGTACGATTTAGAACTAGACCCTGAAAAAATCCAAGCCATGCATGATAAAATAGCTGAATTCATGCCTGATTTGGCAAACTATCCTGTAGCCAGAACTCGCATTGGAACGCGCGCCTATACTTCAATTTATTCACCATTCTACGGAAATATTGAGGATATGCCCAATGTCTGGGTAGCTAGTGGTCTAGGCTCTACCGGCCTGACAAATGGCCCAATTATCGGTTGGCAAATTGCTAAAGAAATTCTCAATCAAGAAACAAACTTTGACCGTACACCATATTCTCCAAATAGATATATTCTCAAAAAATAAGATACGATACGTTTAGATTCTACTAACCCTTTAAATGTAGATACTAAGACTAGTTGTTATCTAACCAATAAATCATGACCACCCGTCAAACGGGTGGTTTGAACAAGGGCTATAAGCCCACATCACCAGCCAGCGCCTAAAGACGCTGGCTTTCACTTTGTTCAAGCCTCACTGCTTTTGACTCGTCACTAGCCTCTTAAAGAGGCATTCGTACTACTTGCCATTATCCCTAAAGGGATCTTCATACTCTTTTACACTTAACTTATCAAGTGCTATATCATGTTTAACTCGCTTTCTAGATTTTCAGCTCGTGAAGAAATCATCCACTGGATAATTTCTTTATTCTTGTATATATTTCTTAATTGTGACTTCATTAAGTCCAACTTACACTCTTCAACAATTCCCCAAATTGTTGAAGCTCTCTGCCCAGAAATGACGATTACCAAATTTATAGAGAGATTGGCGTGTTTATCAAACATCATTAGAGCACTCTTGCCTTTTAAATAGCCCATAAAGCTTGATACACTTAATCGCGGAGGAATACTGACTAACATATGAACATGATCTGGCATCAGATGTCCTTCGATAATTTCTACGCCTTTATAACTACACAAACGTCGGAATATTTCTCCCGAACCACTTCGATATTGATTATAGATGATTTTTCGTCTATACTTAGGTGTGAAGACAATGTGGTAGAACACAACCACTTTGTATGTGATAAACTATGTGCCTTTTGCGCCATATTTTTCTCCTTTCGCTTTACAATAGGCTTGAACACCTTTATTGTATCGCGTTTGGAGTTTTTTTGGTATAACCTTCATCGCGCACCCGCATAGCGGGTGGTTTATTTGTCACATAAAACAAAAAAGTTTGAAGTAGTTTATCTACTCCAAACTTTACATTTATCTTCAATAAAGAAATATATAAAAATACTCTTTCTAATTTTAAATTATAATGCTTCCTCTAGTTCGTCTTCAGTAAAACCAAACATAAATTCTTCATCTTTGCCATTTGAGAACCAAATATCAGCTGCTTCAAAAACACTTAGCGATTCTTCATCATATTCGTTATACTCATTTTCATCAGAACAATAGTTACAAATATACGTTTCTTCGTCCCAATAGCCAAAACTATCTTTAACTCTACTTAAACGATGCCCGCAGTCTGGACACATTGCAAATCGACTCATAATAGCCCTCCCAAAAATAGAAAATAGTATTCAACATTATTTCAAAAGATTATTATTCTTAAATTAGTTGAAATCAACATACTCTTTTTGAAGTTCAAGAACTTCTTCTGCCGTTGCACATTCTGTCAAGGCACGGTGAGCATATTCTTCCATCTTAGCTGTATCAAGTTTCTTCATAAGGCTACGTGTACGAAGGACAGATGTTGCACTCATAGAGAACTCATCCAAGCCCATACCTACAAGAAGTGGAACAGCTTGTTGATCACCAGCCATCTCACCACACATACCAGCCCATTTGCCTTCTGCGTGTGCAGCCTTGATAACATTGTTAATCAAGCGAAGGATTGATGGGTTATATGGTTGGTAGAGGTATGAAACTTGTTCATTCATACGGTCAGCAGCCATTGTGTACTGGATAAGGTCGTTTGTACCGATTGAGAAGAAGTCAACTTCTTTGGCAAATTGGTCTGCAAGCATTGCTGCTGCAGGGATTTCAATCATGATACCAACTTGGATATCATCCGCAACTGCTACACCTTCTGCCAACAAGTTGGCCTTTTCTTCTTCAAGGATTGCTTTTGCTGCACGGAATTCTGTCAACAAGGCAACCATTGGGAACATGATACGAAGTTTACCATGTACTGATGAACGAAGAAGGGCACGCAACTGAGTACGGAACATTTGGTTACCAGTCTCAGAGATAGAGATACGAAGGGCACGGAAACCAAGGAATGGGTTCATTTCGTGTGGAAGATCGAAGTAAGGAAGTTCCTTATCACCACCAATATCCATTGTACGAACCACAACAGGCTTACCGTTCATACCTTCAAGAACAGCCTTGTAAGCTTCGTATTGCTCGTCTTCTGTTGGGAAGTCTTGTGAGTCCATGTACAAGAATTCTGTACGGTAAAGACCAACAGCTTCTGCACCGTTATCATTTACACCTTCAACGTCTTTCGGTGTACCGATATTTGCTGCCAATTCAAAGTGTTTGCCATCAGCTGTAACAGTTTGAGCATCTTTCAAAAGTGCCCACTCAGCTTTTTGTTTAGCATAGGCTTCACCAGCTGCTTTAAATTCTGCAATCACTTCTTCAGAAGGGTTAATCACTACGTCACCTGTGATACCGTTAACAGCGAGGACATCGCCGTCTTTCACAATTTCAGTAATGTTATTTGTACCCAATACAGCAGCAATTTCAAGTGTACGAGCCATGATAGCTGAGTGGCTTGTACGACCACCGATGTTTGTTACAAAGGCTTTTACAAACTGTTTGTTCAATTGTGCTGTATCTGAAGGTGTCAAGTCATGTGCGATAACGATTGATTCTTCGTCAATTGTTGCTGGGTTTGGCAAACGAACGCCAAGCAAGTGAGCTAGGACACGTTTTGCAACGTCGCGGATATCTGCTGCACGCTCTTGCATGTATGGGTTATCTTCCATACCTTCAAAAATAGCGATGAACATATCCGTTACTTCTTTCAAACCAGTCTCAGCGTTTGTTTTCTTAGCACGAATAGTTTCCTTAATTTGACCAATCATTTCTGGGTCAGCAAGAACCATCAAGTGTGCATCAAATACGGCTGCGGCCTCTTCACCTAGGCTAGCTACTGCGTTCTCACGAATAAGAGAAAGCTCGTTTTGAGATGCTGCAAGAGCTGCATCCAAACGAGCTTCTTCTGCATTTGTATCTTCAACTGTAACAGTTTCGAAGGACAAATCTGGCTGAACGAGTAGATATGCCTTAGCAACAGCAACACCATCTGATGCTGCGATTCCTTTAAGCATTTCTGTCATATTCTTATGCCAATCCTTCTTTTTCCATTGTTTCAGTGATAGCTGCGATTGCGTCGTCAGCATCAGCACCTTCAGCAGAGATTGTTACGTCAGCGCCTTGACCAACACCAAGACTCATAACACCCATGATAGATTTAAGGTTAACTGATTTTTCTTTGTAGTTCAAAGTGATATCAGAAGCGAATTTGCTAGCTGTTTGCACAAGCAAAGTTGCTGGACGTGCGTGAATACCTGTTTCTGCCACAATGTGGAAATCTTTTGAAGCCATAGTTGGATTCTCCTTTGTTTTTTCAAAAATTGTAGGTTAGCAAATGATAACCCTTACAAAGGACATTATACCACTTTTTGAAATCATTTTCAAGATTTTTTTACCTTTCTTTCATGTTTCCGTCATAAAAAGAGAGGTTCTTTTTACTTTTTCTTCATTAAATAGAATCTATTAGAACTTCTGAAAATTGACTAGTAGATTGATGAGCAACGTCCAAAATTTTAGCAAAATCAAGCGTAACATTTTTATTTATAAAAGCGTCTTCCAAGGCCTGAATAATTAAAACAGCTGCTTCTTTCCAGCCTATATATTCCAACATCATACAAGCCGAAAGCAAGAGGGAACATGGATTAGCCAGATCCTTTCCTGCAATATCAGGAGCAGTTCCATGTGTCGCTTCAAAGATGGCATGACCTGTCTGATAATTAATGTTAGCACCCGGTGAGATGCCTATTCCTCCGACCTGAGCCGCAAGAGCATCTGATGCATAATCTCCATTTAGATTTGTAAGAGCGACCACCTGGAAGTTTTCCGGCGCCAATAAAATCTGCTGCAGAAAGTTATCCGCAATAATGTCATTTACTACCAAAGTCCCCTCTGCAAGTTCTGTAGCAAATTCTTCTTTCGCCAATTCATAACCCCACTTGCGGAAACCGCCTTCTGTAAATTTTTGAATATTTCCCTTATGAACTAAAGTCACTATCTTCAATTGATGTTCTAGGGCATATTCTATTGCAGAGCGAATAAGGCGTTTACTCCCTTCTTCCGAAATCGGTTTGATACCAATACTTGAAGATTCTGGAAAACGGATATTTACCACTCCCATTTCTTCTTGTAAAAAGGAAATGACTTTGGCAACTTCATCTGAATCAGCTTCCCATTCAATACCTGCATAAATATCTTCTGTATTTTCACGAAAAATAGTAATATCCGTCTTTTCAGGCTCTTTCAGCGGACTTGGCACTCCCTTAAAATAGCGAATCGGACGCACACAGGCATACAAATCTAATTCTTGACGAAGTGCAACATTAAGAGAACGATGACCTTTCCCAATCGGCGTCCCCAAGGGACCTTTGATTGCAACTAAATGCTCACGGATTATTTCCAGTGTCTCACTCGGCAAAGAAGTCCCCGTTAATTCATAAGCCTTTTCTCCTGCAAAAACCTCCCTCCACTGAATAGAACGTTGACCTGCATAGGCTTTTTTCACTGCAGCATCAATAACTTTTTGACTGACTGACCAAATATCCCTACCAATACCATCTCCTTCAATATAGGGAATAACGGGACAATCTGGGACAATTAACCGTCCCTCTCTCATCAGGATTTTTTCTGCCATATTTACCTCTTTCCAATCGGGATGTAAACCAAATTCCTACCGCCTAAGTAGGAAGAGCGCGGACGAATCAATTTATTATTTTTCCGTTGTTCCTGGACATGTGCAATCCACCCCGCCATACGGCTCATTGCAAAAATCAATGTAAAAATATCACTATCAATACCTAGCACATGGTAAACTGTCGCCGAATAAAAATCTACGTTTGGAATTAAACCTTTTTTGTTTTTAATAAAACTCTCTACTTCCTCTGACAATCTATAAAACGCTTCATCGTCTGTTCCGAATGTCAAATCACGCGCCATCTCCTTCAAATACTCTTGACGAGGATCAACCGTTTTATAGACTCGATGGCCAAATCCCATAATTTTTTCCTTCGAATCCAGCTTCTTCTGCAAATATCTCTCGGTATCACCACTCTCGCGAATAGCCAGCAACATGTCAAACACTCGTTCATTTGCACCACCATGCAATGAGCCTTTCAGAGTCCCAATTGCCGTGGTAACACAAGAATATAAATCCGTTAACGTTGATGCCGTGACACGCGCAGCAAAAGTAGACGCATTCAATTCATGATCAGCATGAAGCACCAAAGCTTTGTTAAAAGCTTTGATTTGTAAATCACTCGGCTCCTCACCATTCAGCATATAAAGAAAATTCGCCGCAAAACCCAGATCAGACCGCGGTTCAATTGGAACCAATCCGCTTCTCAAACGAGCAAATGTTGCAATAATCGTCGGAACCTTGGCCATAATCTGAATAGATTGTTCATACAAAGCTTCTAACGAATTCTCTTCAGCGTGTACATTATATACTCCAAGGAGAGATACTGTCGAACGCAACACGCTCATAGGATGCAAATGTCGCCGTGATTGAATCAGAATACATTGCTCTACCGCATCTGAAATCGCATATTCTTTTCGCAGGCGTTTCTCAAAATAATTTAATTCAATCTGAGTTGGCAAATGCAGGTTCCACAGAAGATAGATGACTTCCTCAAAAGAAGCGTTATTCTCCATCAATTCAGCAATGTCATACCCTGCATAGGACAAGCGGTCATTTTCAATTGCACTGATTCGCGTATCACAGGCAATCGTATCTTTTAACCCATTCGTTTCTGTCATACCTTTCCTCCTAATTTCTTTCTTACTACCATAGGTAAAATACCTCCGTGGCGATAATAACGAATATCCGCCTCTGCATCAAACCGCACCAGAGCTTGAAACTCCTTTGTAACATCGTCTGTTTGCGCATGAACTGTTACAATTTGACCAACACCGACATCTTCTGGCAAATCAATTGTATAGCTTTCATGTCCAGTCAAGCCAAGACTTTCTGCCGACTGACCTTCTAAAAATTGTAAAGGAAGAACACCCATCATCACTAAATTTGAACGGTGAATCCGCTCAAATGACTCAGCAAGAACGGCCTTCACACCAAGTAAACTTGAACCTTTGGCTGCCCAATCACGGCTTGACCCCATCCCATAGTCTTTACCAGCAATGACGATACTACCAATACCAGCGGCCTTATATTTCATGGCTGCATCATAGATAGGAAGAATCTCATCGCCAACTCTTGTCCAACCACCAATTTTTCCATCTGCCAGCTCATTCTTTATACGAATATTTGCAAAAGTCCCACGCATCATGACTTCGTGATTTCCACGACGACTTCCATAAGAATTAAAATCCTTATAAACAATGCCATTCTCTTCGAGATAACGAGCGGCTGGACTCAATCGTGCAATATTCCCTGCCGGGGAAATATGATCTGTCGTTACGGTATCGCCAAATTTAGCCAAAACAGATAAATTTTCCAGTGGTTTTATGGATAAATCTGCCTGCATATTTTCAAAATAGGGCGGATTTTGAATATAGGTAGAAGAGGAATTCCAATTGTAATTCTTATCTGTCTTTGTTTCAATCGCATTCCAAGCCTGACTATCTGTAAATACCTGTTGGTATTCTTCCTTATAAAGGTCACGAGTCACATAACGCTCAATGTAGTCATCTACCTCCTCACGACTTGGCATGATGTCCGCAAGGTAGACAGCTTGTTGCTTCTCATCATACCCCAGCGGTTCCCTTGTTAAATCTACATTCATATTTCCCGCAATAGCATAGGCAACTACTAGCGGAGGGCTCGCTAAGAAATTAGCTTTTACCAATGGATTAATCCGTCCTTCAAAGTTACGATTTCCAGATAATACCGCAGAAACCAATAAATCTTCTTCCTTAATCGCCTCCGCTACTTCGGGACGCAGATCACCTGAATTACCGATACAAGTTGTACAACCATAACCAACCAAATTGAACCCTAAGGCATCTAGATAGGTCTGCAAACCTGATTTTTTCAAATAGCCAGTCACTACTTTTGAGCCTGGTGCCAATGACGTCTTGACCGTCTTAGAAACTGCCAGACCTTTTTCTACCGCATTTTTTGCCAGTAATCCTGCCGCCAAAAGGACATACGGATTGGATGTATTTGTACATGAGGTAATCGCCGCAATAGCAACATGACCTGTTTGAATTTGCTCCTCTCCTTCAACGTACTTAACCATGGCTGTTTTATCTAACTCTGCCTCCTCCAAACCAAATCCACGCACACCTACTTCACGTATTAAACTAGCCTGAAACTCTGCTTTTGCATCTGTTAATTCTATCAAATCCTGTGGTCTTTTAGGACCAGAAATAGATGGGACTACTGTCGATAAATCCAATTCTAAAACCTTGCTATAAGACGGAAAACGTTCAGCATCATAGAATAAATAATTAGCCTTAGCATAGGCTTCTGTCAACTCTACGTGCTCCTCCGAACGGTTGGTCAATCTCATATAATGTAAAGTTTCTCCATCAATCGGGAAATAGCCACAAGTCGCACCGTATTCTGGAGCCATATTGGAAACAGTTGCTCGATCCGCTAATGTAAGAGAAGACAAACCTGGTCCAAAGAATTCGACAAACTTCCCAACTACATTTTCCTGACGTAGAAGTTGAGTGACCTTAAGCGCCAAATCCGTTGCAGTGGCAACCTTAGGCAATTGCCCTGCTAGGCGAACACCAATCACCTCAGGGATAGGAAAATAAGATGCTTCACCCAACATTGCAGCTTCCGCCTCAATACCACCTACACCCCAACCAAGTACACCAATACCATTAATCATGGTCGTATGACTGTCTGTACCAAACATAGAATCTGGATAAAGCAAACCATCCTTGTTGATAATAACATCGCTTAGAAATTCAATGTTTACCTGATGGATAATTCCTGTTGCTGGAGGCACAGCGCGATAATTTTCAAAGGAATTCTCTGCCCATTTCAGAAATTCATAACGTTCATTATTTCTTTCGAACTCTAAGGCAATATTTTTCTCCAGAGCATCTTCAGTCCCAAAAAAATCAACTTGAACGGAGTGGTCGATGACTAAATCCACTGGAATTTCCGGATTAATCAATTCAGGGTTTCCACCTGCTTTCACCACCGCATCACGCATGGAGGCTAAATCTACCACAACAGGAACACCTGTAAAATCTTGCAAAATAACACGACTAGGTTTAAAAGGAATTTCTCCTTTAGGAGATGCAGCCTGATAATGAAGTAACTCCATTATGTGATTTTTTGTAACATCCACACCATCTTCTTTTCTTAAAAGACTCTCTAATAAAATACGAATAGTATAGGGAAGTGATTGAATATCCACTTTTTCTTCCATTGAAATCGAATTCAATGCATAATATGAATATTCTTTCCCTTTATGAAACAAGCGTTTTCTATGTGATTTTTCCATATTTTAACCTCTTTCGGCATTATTGAATAGTATAGCACAGATCGTAATATTTATTCAATATATAGATTACTTAATATGTGACATTTTCTGACATGTACCGCATATTAAAAAAATAAATTGTTTGAAGGTTAATAAAAATAAGAAATTTTACTCAACTTGCAACTGTTTCAACAATCTATTGAATGATATTCAAACACCAACTCGCTACGAACTAACAAGGGAATTCCAATCAAAAAATAACCAATTTGTAACTCTAGATCACTTCAATATCTCTACCAAATTAACTTTTAGCCACATGAAAAATTCTAGTATTCAATTGTTTATTTCGTATACATTTTTGTACTATATATGGTATTTGTTCATTTTTTAACACACTATATTTTGTGATTTTCAATAAACTTCCTTCTTGACTTTGACCCCAAAATCTAGTATCCTAGATTGGTGAATTTAATCAATAAAGGAGAAATAGAATGGTTACTATTTATTCGAAAAACGATTGTGTACAATGCAAGATGAGCAAGAAATTTCTTGACCAACACAATGTAGCCTATACTGAAATCAACTTAGACGAACAACCAGAATACATCGAACATGTGAAAAGCCTTGGTTTTTCAGCAGCGCCAGTTATTGAAACTGAAAAAGAAGTCTTTTCTGGTTTCCAACCTGCAAAATTGAAATCCTTAGTATAATCACCATCAACTTCCACTTATGTATAGAAAGAGATTGCGACTATGAGTTTGAAAGAATTAGGCGATGTGTCCTACTTCCGTTTGAATAACGAAATCAACCGCCCTGTTAATGGGCAAATCCCACTCCACAAGGACCAAGAAGCGGTTAAGGCCTTCTTTAAAGAAAACGTCCTCCCAAATACCAAGCAATTTGATAGTATTTTAGACAAGATTGCCTATTTATTAGAAGAAAACTATCTTGAAAAAGAGTTTTTGGACCAATACAGTCCAGAATTTATCATCAAAATTGATCAATTCTTGAAAGACCAAAACTTCCGTTTCAAGTCTTTCATGGCAGCCTACAAGTTTTACAACCAGTATGCCCTTAAAACCAACGACGGTGCCTACTACTTGGAAAGCATGGAAGACCGTGTCCTCTTCAACGCCTTGTATTTTGCTGAGGGCGACGAAGAATTGGCACTAAACCTGGCCAACGAAATGATTCATTTGCGTTACCAGCCAGCAACACCGTCTTTCCTCAACGCAGGCCGTGCCCGTCGTGGTGAGTTGGTGTCTTGTTTCCTCATTCAAGTCACAGACGATATGAACGCTATTGGACGTTCTATCAACTCTGCGCTACAATTGTCCCGTATCGGTGGTGGCGTCGGTATCTCCCTCAGCAACCTGCGTGAGGCAGGTGCTCCAATCAAGGGCTATGAGGGGGCGGCTTCTGGGGTTGTTCCTGTTATGAAACTCTTCGAAGACAGCTTCTCCTATTCTAACCAGCTTGGGCAACGCCAAGGGGCTGGTGTCGTTTATCTTGATGTTTTCCACCCAGATATTATTTCCTTCCTTTCGACTAAGAAAGAAAATGCCGATGAGAAAGTTCGTGTGAAGACCTTATCACTCGGTATTACCGTTCCTGATAAATTCTACGAATTGGCACGTAAAAACGAAGATATGTACCTCTTCAGCCCATACTCAGTTGAGTTGGAATACGGTGTCCCTTATAGCTACCTTGACATCACAGAAAAATACGACGAGTTGGTAGCAAACCCACGCATTCGTAAGACAAAAATCAAGGCACGTGACTTGGAAACAGAAATTTCCAAACTCCAACAAGAGTCTGGCTATCCATACGTTATCAACATCGATACAGCTAACCGTAGTAACCCTGTTGACGGCAAGATTATCATGTCTAACCTCTGTTCAGAAATTCTTCAAGTACAAACTCCAAGCGTTATCAACGACTCTCAGGAATACTTGACTATGGGAACAGACGTGTCATGTAACCTTGGTTCAACCAACATCGTCAACCTCATGAAGTCACCTGACTTTGGACTTTCTGTCCGTACCATGACTCGTGCTTTGACTTATGTCACTGATCATTCACACATTTCAGCTGTACCATCTATTGAAGCAGGAAATGAACGTGCTCATTCTATCGGTCTTGGAGCTATGGGACTTCATTCATACTTGGCCCAGAACCTGATCGACTACGGTTCAAAAACAGCCGTAGAATTTACCAACATCTACTTCATGCTCCTTAACTACTGGACCTTGGTAGAATCAAATAACATTGCCCGCGAACGCAAGGCTACCTTCCATAACTTTGAAAAATCAAAATACGCAGACGGCACTTATTTCGATAAATACGTGACTGGTGACTACCAACCACAATCTGACCGCGTCAAAGAACTCTTTGAAGGTATTTTCATTCCAAGTGGACAAGATTGGGCTGACCTCCGCGAAAAGGTAAAAGCTGACGGACTCTATCACCAAAACCGCCTAGCTGTTGCTCCAAACGGATCTATCAGCTACATCAACGATGTTTCTGCTTCTATTCACCCGATTACCCAACGGATTGAAGAACGCCAAGAGAAGAAAATCGGTAAAATCTACTATCCAGCAGCTGGTTTGGCAACTGAAACCATTCCATTCTACAAGTCTGCCTACGATATGGATATGCGCAAGGTCATTGATGTCTACGCTGCTGCAACAGAACACGTCGACCAAGGGTTGTCACTCACTCTTTTCCTTCGCAGCGAGCTCCCAAAAGAACTCTATGAATGGAAAAAAGAGAACAAACAAACTACACGTGACCTCTCTATCCTTCGTAACTACGCCTTCAACAAAGGTATCAAGTCTATCTACTACATTCGTACCTTTACCGATGACGGCGAAGAAGTCGGCGCAAACCAATGTGAGAGTTGTGTGATCTAACGTAGCAAGTTTAGCTGTTGATAAATCAACTAGCTAAACTACGCTAACCGCTCTCGGCGGATTAGCTAGCTACCTCACTAACTCCGAAACTGAAGAAATATCGTCTTCAGTTTCTACGTGTCGTAAGATGTGAGGGCGTTTCAACAGTCTGGGGGACTGTTGAAAGTTGGAAATGAGAAAATAGGAAATACCGCAGAGATGTCTTGCATCTCAAAGGGATTTATCTTTTTTGCCAAGTCCTTAGCCCAAACTCGATTTCGACGTAGCAAGATTAGCTATTGGTAAGCCAACTAGCTAATCTACGCCAACCGCGCTATGAGCGGATTAGCTAGCTACCTCACTAACTCCGAAACTGAAGAAATATCGTCTTCAGTTTCTACGTGTCGCAATACACTAATACCAAAGTATCTAATGAATGAACGGTACTGACCATATAGTCAGTACCTAGTCGTTCACGATGTGAAGCAACTAATAAGCGATCGATTAAAATCCCTTTTAGGGGATTTTTTTACAGGCTACTATCTATTTGTGATATAATATTTGAAGTATAAGAAAAAGAAAGAGAATATGATGGAAACCTACTACAAAGCCATAAACTGGAACGCCATTGAGGATGTTATCGACAAGTCTACTTGGGAAAAGTTGACAGAGCAATTCTGGCTCGATACACGTATTCCTTTATCAAACGACTTGGATGACTGGCGTAAACTTACTGCTGAAGAAAAAGACCTGGTTGGTAAGGTCTTTGGCGGATTGACCCTCTTGGATACCCTTCAATCTGAAACAGGTGTCCAAGCTCTTCGCAATGATATTCGTACACCGCACGAAGAAGCTGTTTACAACAACATTCAATTCATGGAGTCAGTCCATGCCAAGTCTTACTCTTCTATCTTCTCAACCTTGAATACCAAGTCTGAGATTGAAGACATCTTTGAATGGACCAACAGCAACGAATACTTGCAACGCAAGGCAAAGATTATCAACGAAATCTACGAAACAGGTACACCACTTGAGAAGAAAGTAGCCAGCGTTTTCCTGGAAACCTTCCTCTTCTACTCTGGTTTCTTCACCCCACTCTACTATCTTGGTAACAACAAACTAGCCAACGTTGCAGAAATCATCAAACTGATTATCCGTGACGAGTCTGTTCACGGTACCTACATTGGCTACAAATTCCAGCTTGGTTTCAATGAATTGTCCGAGGAAGAACAGGACAAACTTCGTGACTGGATGTATGACCTTCTCTACCAACTTTACGAAAATGAAGAAGGTTACACACGCTCCCTCTATGACGCAGTCGGCTGGACAGAGGAAGTCTTGACTTTCCTTCGTTACAATGCCAACAAGGCTCTCATGAACTTGGGACAGGATCCACTCTTCCCAGATTCAGCAGATGATGTAAACCCAATCATCATGAACGGTATTTCAACCGGTACATCTAACCACGACTTCTTCTCCCAAGTCGGTAACGGCTATCTTCTTGGTGAAGTGGAAGCTATGCAGGACGATGATTATCTTTACGGTTTATAATCAAAAAAGCAGTTCAATCCGAGCTGCTTATTTTTTATACTAAAAATACAATCATCAAATAAGAAATACCGTTGTTGAGCATATGTAGCGCAATCGGATAACGAATATCACGTCTAATCAAATAGAGCCAACCAAGATTGAGTCCCATTGTGAAATAAATCAAAAATTGAGGAAGAGTTGCTGGCATATGGACCAGACTAAATAAAGACCCCGTTACAAATAGATAGATTCCAACAGCCTTCATATCTGCCATTTTAGGGAAGAAATAGGTCGCAAAAAATCCACGGAAAATCAATTCTTCTAAAATTGGAGCAAAGATCACTACGGAGCTAAATGCAATCAAGGGATAAGCTGATACGAATTCAATCACCAGCTTCTGATTTTCACTTTCTGGGACTGGTACAACAAATTGGAAGATAAAAAATGCAATATAGAGTAATATCGGCCATTGAATCTTATGGAACCATAAAGCTGTCACACGATAGTCAACAGAATGACGTGGATAGATATACTTCCATAACAAAATAATGAGCGCAATGGAGAGAACAAGACCAATTATCGCACAAATCCAAATTGTACTGTCAATCAACTGGGCAGGTATGTCTGGTATGCTTTGTAAAGTTGGTCCTACCATTAGAAAACCAGATGTAATCTGATAGGCAACAAAGTATAGAAATAGTAATGCGACGTGTTTGATAAATTTCAACATATTCCCTCCCTAAAAGCTCAAGTCAACAATATTATCGACTCGTACTAACTTGGTTTCAAGCTCCCCATTCGCTAATTCACGAGAAATTTTAACCCATTCCTCATCAACTGCCAAAATGGTGTATTCATAAGCAATAGAAAATTCCTCATCAAAGCGGATTTTGGCTTTACTTCCGACCAATTCTTTCAATAAAACTGACATCTGATTTTCTCCTTTTGTAGTTTTCTGCAACTTTTTTACCCTAGCTTGCAACCGCTGCACTTTTTTCCTATCTGATAGAGAATTGAAAAATAGAAATCCTACTAGAATCCATAAGAAAAAGTCCATATTTTCCTCCTATATCAAGCCCAGACTTTTCATCAGTAGCATCAACAAAAATCCGAGAAGATTATTCAGACTGTGTAGAATAAGTGCATTGGTAAATTTGCCAGAAATACGATAAGCAAGTCCTAGTACTAGCCCCATACCTCCGTAGACAACCCAAGATCCGATATTGGTCGGATTGTGAATAAGTCCAAACAGAAAACTCGATAACAATAATCCTACAATCGAATCCTTACCAAAGACTTTCCCCATAAGAATCCCTCTGAAAAGCAGTTCCTCCAAAACTGGAGCAAAGAAAACCGTAAAGAGAAACAAAACTAAGGTTGGTAAGCCTGAATTATTGATGATTTCCTGATTAGCAGTCGTTTGAACATATCCCTCTTCCAGCATAATCAATTGCCCACCAATTATTTTCAGACCAAACATAACGATAAAAGCAAGGACTACAAAACCAACATTCGCACCCATCCCCCACTTCTGCTCACTTTTCCATAGACCTAATTTACCAGTCAAGATAAGACCAAGCACCACGGCTAACAATAAAAGGGCTACAGCAATCAATATGTTATTCCCATCAAAATTTGGTAGGGTAAACATAGCCATCTGGGTCAATACATTAAGGGCAACGACAGCTAGTCCCACTAAGAGAAACTTCCAATTTTTAACCACATTCCAATCTTTGACACTTCCAAGTCTATTCATAACAATCTCCTTCACATACACTAAGTCAGTTTTCATTACTTTCTTTTTCGATCAATAGCAGAGCTGGCAAGCCCAAAACCATCGGCAAGAGGATATTCAGGGTTGACACATCAACCTGCCCAGTAGCCAGCCACTCTCCGAAAATATAGCCAACTGCGTACAGACCAAGACCGATTAATAGGACAAGATAAATTTTCTTAAAGAATTTCATGAGTTGACCTCCATCTAAACTAAATAAGTTTGATTTTCTTACGGTTAACAATATAGAAACTAAGGAATCCCACCATGGTCAGAAGAACAACTGTCATGGGAGTGACAAACTGGAAATACTCCGCTGCAGATGTTCCACTTTCCTGTGGAATTTGTAACTGCCACATTCCAATACTAACTAGCAGACTGTAGACAGCAATCTGTAGGGTTTGATACAGAGTTCGTTTCATCATTCTCTTCCGAGCCAATTTCACTTCAGCCTTGGCAACCACCAATTTATCCAGACCCAACTGTTTGATAATGGCATCCTGTTTGAATTGAGAATAAACCAATGTCAAGAAAAGGCTGATCCCCATGACATCTTCTCCCAGCGCAAAGCTAACTAGGAAGCTTAGCAGTGTCACTGTCATAAAGAGCATATACATATTGTTGCCGAAATTGGTCAAGGCCGCATAAGACACCTCGTCTAACTCACCAACAATATCATAGAAATATCGAATTGCTCGAATGTGTAGATTTTCCTTTTTCATAGCTATCACCTAAAACTCTTTCAAAAATCCTTATTTAAAATAACGACGAACCATGCGAACCTGCATGACATTGATGTAAATGTGAAGAAAGGCAACAACTAGAAATGCTGTAATTTGTCGCTCCTGCAATAGCATGCTAAGTACAAATAGGAATAGATACAAACCTGGTAACACGATTTGATTCAAAGTGAAGACGATTTGGAAACTCATTTCGTAGTTTGCTTGTTTCTCCCCCTCGTCCATTGCCTCAGCAAAGTCTTTCATCTCTTTTACTGTAGCAAATGCAGATAACTTATAGTCTCGAATTTTCTCTGTTAATTTAATAATAATCACTTGAGTAATTAGAAGTACGATAAAGAGAACCAAGTCAAAAATTGACCCATACATAACCGCACTCTCTTCTAAGAAGGCAACTCCAAATCCTAAAACTAAATTTAACAGAGTCAATGATACGGCAACATTAAATGATATGGTCGCATATTCTAGGTTACGATACATTTTTTTATACAGTTCATCAAAGTGTTCTTCTTCCTCATCTGAAATAGAATGGTAAAGATGGTATTTTTTATTAGCTTTAATACCAAAATAAATGGTTCCAGCAAAAATTACAAAAGTAATGATACGCAAACAAAACAAGAAATTATCTAAATTGACAAAAGATGGTAATCCAAGCTTAGAAATCGATACTCCAAAAAAGCCACAAAATGCTCCGAAAATTGCTCCCAAAAACAAATATGTAAGATTTCTGAGCCATCTTTGTTTTGTCGTTAATTGTTTCCCCTGTTTCATTCTTCTACCTCCACTAATTGAAAGACATTCTCCACATTTTCGTTAAAAATTTGAGCAATTCGCATGGCAATGACCACCGAGGGCGTATATTCTCCCCGCTCAATCAAGCTAATGGTCTGTCGCGAAACTTCTGCTAATTTTGCCAACTCAGTCTGATTGAGGCTATCCCGTGCCCGCAACTCCTTGAGCCGATTTTTTAAGACATATTCCATAAATTTTCCTTTCTAGGCTTGGTAGATAATCAAGCTCTTTTCTGTTACAGCTACTTCCACCGCCACTTCTTTGAATTTTGCTATCAGTAAATAGGTATAATAGAAATCCCCAATACAAGCTGCTGCATGCATGGTTGCTAGAATCTGATAAGCCCCTTTGTCAAGCCAACCAAACATTGCAGATGCTGTCAACCCCAAACTAATCAGAACGAAAGGGGCAAGGGCAATTACAACTGTTTGGAAACGATTATAAAGGGAGTTGGGACTGATTGCATAAGCCATCCCTGTTTTCCATTTAATTCCATATTTGACAGGATTTTTGGGACAAAAAATTTTAAAAAACAGTCCATGAATCCATTCATGAATGATAATAAGCAATAGAAAAACAAATAGTGCTTCAATGAATTGCATCTCATTCATAACATTTTGAAACTCAACTTTAGAAGCTATGAATCCAAATAGCCAAAAGAACGGAAACACTAATAAAATTGTAGTTACATACAACCTTGCTGCCAACTTTTTATCGCTTCTAACATCTACTTCAAATAATTTCTTTTTCGCTTCCATGTTTCTTCTCCTTCATTTGCCTACAAGCTAGACTAAACTATATAGTCCTAGAGCAACTCCAATCAATAATCCGACAATACAGGCTCCTGCAATCATAATCGCTGCCATATCTGCTGAAATGTACCGCTTCATGGTCTATCTCCTTCTACTTATTTCCTTTTTTCTCCATCTGTAAACTTGCTTCGATACAAGCAATTGAAGCAATTAGAGTAGTCATTAGAGCTGTATCCATATCGCTCCATCCCAGCAAATCAGAAAGGAGAATGTAAGCCAATAATAGAATGGACCCTATTTCGACTGCACGCGCAACGGTTGTTCCTGTAATCAAAATTCCTTTTTTATTGCTATTTATCTTTTTCATTGTTATACCCCAACTTTCTTTTTTTCTTGTCTGATGAATTCGTTTTTATCTCCTTATCTTGATATCATTGTAACACTTCTTTTTCTTTTTGACAAGTATCTTTGTCAAAAAAATAATAATTTTTGTCAAAAAGTTTATGAATGTTGTCAAATTGACTAGAATGCCATACAAAAAACTCTTTTACCCAGAGGATAAAAGAGTTCATTTGTTATTCCAAGTGATCCACGCCAGCTTGCATTCTTTCTTCACCCCACCAGTAAGGCATGAGTTCACCTAATGTGATGGTTTCTCGTTTGTCAAAATCAAGCATGATTTCTGTTTGTGCATTATCAGCCGACAGTTGCATCAAAAATTCACGACAAGCTCCGCAAGGCATTCCTGAACCTTCTCCAGAGGGCGCTTGATCTCGAAAGGCAATAATGCGTTTTATCGCTGTCTGACCACTATCCTGAAACATATTAAAGGCAGCGGCTCTCTCTGCACAAAGATGAAATACACCTGCTGTTGCCTCAAAGCAATAACCGGTGTAAATTTGTCCATCTTCTGCCTCAATTGCAGCAACAACATGGTTTGAATAAATAAAAGGCGAAACATAATGTGGCGCATAATGACCTTTTGCTTTCTCATACATCTCTTGCCAAATATCTTTGATGTGTTCCATACGTACTCCTCATTTTAGAATAGAAAGATATCCCCTTGCTAGTTGCTTTAACAAAGGGATATACACTGACTATATTATAAGTTTTCAGCAACACTGTTCAAGAGGTTTTGAATTGCAGAGGCATCACTACCACCTGCCATAGCCATATCTGGCTTACCACCACCGCGACCTGCTACGATTGGAGCAAGGACTTTGATGAGGTTGCCTGCATGAACATCGCTTGATTTGCTGGCTACAAGGACATTGACCTTATCACCGATTGCCGCAACCAACACCAAGACATCAGAGTAGTCTTTCTGCTTCCAGTTGTCAGCGAAGGTACGGAGGGCACCTGCATCTGAAACTTGGACTTGGCTAGCAATGTAGCGAATGCCGTTAGCATCCTTGACCTCTTTGAAGACATCACCAGCAGCAGCTGCCGCTGCTTTTTCTTTCAGAGCTGCATTTTCTTTTTGCAGGTCACGAACTTGTTGTGCAAGACTTTCAACCTTGTTTGGCACTTCCTTGATCTGTGGTGACTTGATGGTTGCCGCTACTTCTTTGAGGGCATCTTCTTGGTCACGATAGGCAAGGAAGGCCTCACGGCCTGTTACCGCAATGATACGGCGAGTACCTGAACCGATACCTTCTTCTTTCAAAATCTTGAAGATACCGATTTCAGCGGTGTTGCTAACATGGGTACCACCACAGAGCTCCACAGAATAGTCACCAATTGTCACCACACGGACTTCTTTACCGTATTTTTCACCGAAGAGGGCCATGGCACCCATTTCCTTAGCAGTGTCAATATCGGTTTCAACCGTCACAACTGGAATGGCATTCCAAATTTGCTCATTGACTTCTTCTTCAATACGACGAAGTTCTTCCGCAGTAACTGCCTCAAAATGCGTAAAGTCAAAGCGGAGGAAGTCTTGCTCGTTCAAGGAACCAGCCTGTGTTGCATGCTTGCCGATAATATTGTGAAGAGCTGCATGGAGCAAGTGAGTTGCTGTGTGGTTCTTCTCAACACCCTTACGGCGTTTTGTTTCAATTTCAAGTGTGTAGGTTTGACCAACTGAAATGCTTGCGGACAGTTCAACTGTGTGCAATGGTTGACCATTTGGTGCTTTCTGCACATCGATGACAGTCGCAACAATGTCTCCAGCAGCATTTTTCACAAAACCATGGTCTGCAACCTGACCACCCATTTCAGCGTAGAATGGTGTTTGGTCAAAGACAAGGAGGGCTTGACCTTCTGAGACTGCTTCTGTACGCGCATTATCAGCCACAATGACAGATAAGCTTGCTTCAAGAGCTGTTTGGCCGTAAACAAAGGTCGACTCTTCTGTGATAGCAGCCAGGGTTTCATTTTGCATACCCATTGAACCACCTTTGACAACTGAGGCACGTGCACGGTCTTGTTGCTCTTTCATAGCCGCTTCAAAACCAGCAATATCAAGGGTCATTCCACGGTGCTCAGCCAATTCTTCTGTCAATTCTACTTGGAAACCATAGGTATCGTAGAGTTTGAAAATGTCACGACCATCAATCTCAGACTTACCTTCTGCTGCTAATTTATCCATCAATTGCTCAGCAAATTGTGAACCTGTATGGATAGTACGAGCAAATGACTCTTCTTCACTCTTAACAATCTTCTCAATGAAGGCACGTTTTTCAAGTACTTCCGGATAGTAGCTTTCCATGATATTGCCAACTGTCTCCACCAATTTGTACAAGAATGGCTCTGTAATGCCCAAACGTTGGCCATGCATAGAAGCACGACGAAGTAAACGACGAAGGACATAACCACGACCTTCATTCCCAGGAAGGGCACCATCACCGATAGCGAATGACAAAGCACGGATGTGGTCTGCGATAACCTTGAAGCTCATGTTGTCGCCATCTTGGTCATAAGTCTTACCAGAAATCTTTTCTACTTCACGAATAATTGGCAAGAAAAGGTCAGTTTCAAAGTTGGTCTTAGCCCCTTGGAAAATAGCCGCCAAACGCTCTAAACCTGCACCCGTATCAATGTTTTTGTTAGGCAATTCCTTGTATTCAGAACGCGGAACAGCTGGGTCTGCGTTGAACTGGGACAATACGATATTCCAAATCTCGATGTAACGGTCATTTTCAATATCTTCTTCCAAGAGACGGATACCAATGTTTTCAGGGTCAAAATCTGTGCCACGGTCAAAGAAAATCTCCGTATCTGGACCAGAAGGACCTGCACCGATTTCCCAGAAGTTATCTTCAAGCGGAATCAAGTGGCTTGGCTCAACACCAAGAGCAATCCAACGATTGTATGAATCCACATCATCTGGATAGTAGGTCATGTAGAGCTTGTCTTTTGGAAAGGCAAACCATTCTGGGCTTGTCAAGAGCTCAAAGCCCCACTCAATCGCTTCATCACGGAAATAATCACCAATAGAGAAGTTACCAAGCATTTCAAACATGGTGTGGTGGCGGGCAGTCTTACCAACGTTTTCAATATCGTTGGTACGGATAGATTTTTGAGCATTTGTAATCCGTGGGTTGTCAGGAATGACAGAGCCATCAAAGTATTTCTTAAGGGTTGCCACACCAGAGTTGATCCACAAAAGAGTTGGATCGTTAACAGGGACAAGATTTGCTGAAGGCTCAACAGAGTGACCCTTTGATTTCCAGAAATCCAACCACATTTGACGAATTTGTGCTGATGATAATTGTTTCATAATTAAGATACCAAGCCCGATTAGAAGGCGACTGAAAAATAGGAAACTGACAGGAAATACTGATTTCCTAGACAGTTTATCTTTTTTCCGAGCCTTCCGGGCGTGTTCAATTCAGAAAATTATCCAAATTAAACATTTCCTTTCATATTTGATAATTTAGGGGAAAGTCCGTAGCCCGAGTTCAACTAAGATACTAAGGGCGTTAAGCGGACACCGTCAAAATAGGAAACCTGACGAAGAGGCTGGGCAAAAAAGCCCAGCTCCACTACCCAGAGTTCGTGTCAACATCTCAGCGCAGTGGTTGATTGGCAGATTTGTTCGTGTTTTACACTCCAAATCTGACCTAATCAACTGTGCGGGGGTGGGAAGACGAACTCTTTTTTAGACTAGTCGAGTTCTTTCCCACTCTCAGGAAGTGTTTCTCTTTTTGACAAAGTCCGTAGCCCGAGTTCATTTCAGAATAAACTCGATGCCCTTTCCTTTCATAAGTGATAGTTAGGCGGATTCAATTTAACGAAACAGTTAAACTGAACAATTATTTTAAGATTATCTCGATGCATCTTCCATCATTTCGATGTAGTCAATTGCGACCACTAAGGAAATGACCAAATCTGCATAGGAATCCTCCAAGACAGTAACGGAATAATGAGAAGTGAAATGAAAGAGTTCTTTGGAGATTTCAGCTACGAGCATACCATCGGGCCTTTTCAAGCGAAAATCCAAATCCCAGATATTTCCGTCAAGGATTAAACCTAGATTTTCCACAGTATAGCGATCCTTGAAAAAAGTAAATTCCTTTTGCAAGTAGAATGAATGACCATCTGCCATATCAATGGTAAACTGGGGCAGGAAGGTCAAAAACTTCTTAGTAATCTGACAAACTTCCCCACCTCTGGAATTGATCACGATAAATCGTTTTGGAATTTCGAGAAAAGAGCCCTCCACTTGATAAGCAAGATCCCCAAAACTATCACGAATATCAAATTTTTCACCACCGAAGGTAAAGCGCTGTTTCACTTGAAATTGCTTCATGATAACCTCCAAAAAAAAATAACAAGAAACCAAACGAAGGGCGAAAAACCGCGGTACCACCTTCATTCAATGACTTGTCATTCTCATTTCATAACCTATATTCAATTGTTCTATTAAGTAGCAAGATACTTGGCTTAGATGGCTCGCAGCAACCGCCAATTTTCTGAACTAAGTAATCAAGTATCTATTCTTAATAAGTAAAGCGTCAATTATTGACCTGAAGAACTAGAAGATTCTGTTGTAGAAGAAGAGCTACTTTCCGTTGATGAAGAACTGCTTTCTTCTGTTGTCACATATTGTGAAAGAAGATTTTGGAAAGCTGCATCCTTCACTTTAACATTAGCTTTTTGAAGAGCTTCCTTCAACACACCTGCAACAAATGTAGAATCATTTTGTTTTTGTGCTAAAATAATTTCTTTCAACTTATCTTTATAGTCTTCCCAATTCGCTGACTTCTCAGACTTAGCTTCCAATTTCACAACATAGTAGCTCGTTGTGTAAGTTGTCATATCAACAACTGTTACAACAGATGCACCAACCTGACCAGCATCCAAGGCAAAGATTGCAGATTGAACTTCCGCAGGTACAGTTGTTGATGTAGAATCAAATTTGATTTCTCCACCTTTATCTTTTGTATCTGTATCTGTCGAGTTTTCTTTAGCTAATTTTGCAAAATCAGCACCAGCAGCCTGAGCAGAAGCTAAAACTTCCTTAGCTTTCGCTTCGTCATCTAACTTGATAATACGAGCTGTCACTTCTGGAGTATAGGATTCGTAGGCAGCTTTGTAGTTTTCATCTGTCAATTCTTTTTCAGCAGCCTGTTTCACTGCATATTCAACCAATTTATTTGTACGAATTTGCTGCTTGTATGTTTCAGTTGTCAAACCTGCTGAAGCCAAGGCAGTCGCAAACGAATCTCCGTATTGCTCAGCCATTTTTTCATAAGCTTCCGTAACTTCTTTATCAGAAACTTTATCGCCGTATTGTTCTTCAAAAACATCGCTAATGACCATTGAAAGTAATACCTGTTGAGCACTTGTGTTTGTTTTGACTTGCTCATAAAACTCAGAAACTGTGATGGTATTTCCTTTCATGGTAATGATGTCTTTATCAGCTGTACTTGTACATGCTGCAAGGGTCACAGTCGCAAATAGTGTGACTGCTCCTGCTAAGATTTTTTTTGTGTTTTTCATTTAAAAAGTTTACTCCTTTTTTCATTAACGTTATTTATTATATCACAAAAGCTTAAAAAGTACTTAAATTTCTTCAATATTTAAGTCAACATTTGCGACATTTTTCCTCAACATTAAGAGACCGTCGCTCATGGAGACAAGGCTAGCTGTTACATCAGGATTGTCCAAGGTCGCATCAAATAAACGTTGCAAACCGCGATAGATAGTCCTTTGCCCACGGCGAACTTCCTTGATATCTTTGGCAATATCTCCACCTTGAAAAATATCATCTAAGATAATCAAGCCACCAACTTTTACCTTTTTGAGAACTTCTGGAAGAAAAACAATGTATTTTGACTTAGCCGAATCCATAAAAACAAAATCATAGCTATCATTTTCAAGTGTTGGAAGCAAGTCCATCGCATCTCCCTCTAGCAATTCAATCTGCTGTCTGCTATCATACTTGGCAAAATTTTCCCTGGCAAATCCAATCATCTCTTCGTTGCGATCAATTGTCGTAATCTGCGATTGCGGACTATTCTCAGCCATTAGTAGGGCAGAAAAACCAATTGCTGTTCCAATCTCTAAAATACGTTTAGGTTGAAGTGTCTGCATCAGCAAGCGGAAATAGGCTACCGTTTCATGAGGGATGACTGGAATATTTTCTTGACGAGCAAACTCTTCCAGTTCTTTCAAAAAACCTGTATTTTGCGCCTGACGTGTTCGCATAAAATCCACAATTTCTTCCTTAACGACAGGACGGCGCATATTGTGATTTGCGTTTTTGCTATATGATTCGACCATAGAATCCATTATATCATAAGCCGACAAGATTTTCTTCCTCAACACACTAAAAGGTAGGTTTCCCCACCTTTTCTTTACATATTTTTGGCGTAATCAATTCGATACCCTAAATTTCCAGCTAGTTCTTGAAGTCGAACAAAAGTCGCTTGCTTACTGAAAAAGAGATAGTAACTATCCGTGTCCATATCCACTGCCCCTAGACAAAAGTTTTCATCAAGATATTTGCTATCAACGACTCTTGCCCATTCTGAAATAGAGGCAGCTGGATTTAATCCATCTGAATCCAATTTGAGAGAAATCCCTGCATTGCGGACTTGATGAAGACGGTCAAAAAAGTAGATAAAATCTTCAAGATTATCCTTATAATCACGCACACAAATATAGTTCAAATGCTCTAGTAATTTTATCAAGATTAACCAAAGATTTTCCTTTTCAGACTCCCCAACACGGTCCAAGAAATCATCGAATGAATCTGGTTCTAGGATGCGTTCGATAGAGTCTAGAATCTGATTCGGATCACTAGCAAAAACCACATCTCTAAGTTGGAGAAATAGCTCCCTGTCACCATTTGACATGAGGTCCGCCAGTTCAAAAATGTCCTGTAGCTGTTCTTCCGTTAACATAGTACCTCCATTATGAATTTGAAAAATCCCATCTTATATGCGGTGCTACTTGCTCTACAAAATGGTAAATATCATTAAAATCTGCACCATCAAGCTTATTCAAATTGACGACTGCAAGTAGTTCTCCCTTATTTCCTACAATTCGCAAACGTTTCGATTGATAGCCACGATAGACAGGAGAAACAAGGTAGCGAATCTCCGCAATCTCTTCTAACGAATAGCGCTGGCGTTCACTCCAAAAGTGTTCTTGAAATTCTAGGTACTGTTTTGTCAAGATAAAAACAGCCTTTTGCTTTCTCAATATATATATATAAACCAGCAAAGGTTGTAAAAATATCAAATAGATAACACTTCCAACAGATGGTTCAGGCCTGGTCAAACCACCAAGACCGATTAAGATTAAAACAAGACTAATCACACTGTGAATGACAATCGAACGTTTATAGGAAATCATATTAGAGGTGCACACCTTTCTCAACGAGCGCTTCTAATTCTTCCAAACGAGCTTCAAATACCTTGAAGGCATCGTTGAGGTAATCTGCCTTGGTCATGTCTACGCCAGCTTTGGCAATGACATTGAGAGAATAATCTGAGCTACCAGCCTTCAAGTAGTTGAGATAGTTTTCTTTGTCTTCTGGACTACCATTGACAATCTTGTTTGCTAGAGCTGATGCTGCTGCGAAACCTGTCGCATACTGATAGACATAGAAATTGTAATAGAAGTGTGGAATACGAGCCCACTCAAACTGGATTTCTGGGTTTTCTTCTGCCGAAAGTCCGTAGTATTTCTCATTTGTCTGACCGTACAATTCATTGAGGAAATCAGCCGTCAAGACTTGACCTTCCTGGTCTGCCTTGTAAATCGCTTGCTCAAACTCTGCAAATTGGGTCTGGCGGAAAACTGTACCACGGAAACCATCTAGGTAATGATTTAGAATAGCAAAGCGTTCTTTGTCATCTTCTACTTCTGCCAAGAGTTTTTCTGTCAAAAGGTTTTCATTGGTCGTTGAAGCAATTTCAGCCAAGAATAGAGAATAGTGACCATAGACATAAGGCTGCGTCTTACGTGTCAACATAGAATGGAGAGAGTGGCCTGTTTCATGGATAAGGGTGTACATATTATCCAAGTTATCCTGCCAGTTGAGAAGCATGAAGGCGTTGGTGTCGTAGGCACCTCCTGAGTATGCTCCAGAGCGTTTTCCTTCATTTACATGGACATCAATCCAGCGGTTTTCGAAGGCTTCCTTCACAATAGCCGCATAATCCTCACCGAAAATTTCCAAGGTTTCTTGGCATTTCTTGAGTGCATCTTCATAGGAAATCTTGGTACTGAAATCTGACAATGGTGTGTACATATCGTACATCTTCAAATCATCAATACCCAGGAGTTTCTTACGCAAATTGATATAACGGTGCAAGAGCGGAAGGTGCTTGTTGACTGCCGCCACTAATGTATCGTATACGGATTCTGGAATGAAATTAGCTGCAAGTGATGCGTGACGGGCCGAGTCGTACTTCCGCAAACGAGCTTTCAGGTTATTGACCTTGACATTAGACTGCAAAGTCTTAGCGTAGGTATGCTGGAACTGCTCGTAAGTTCCGTACATAGCTTCGTATGCTTCCTGACGGACGTCGCGGTTTTTAGACTCCATAAAGTGGATGTAGTTACCATGAGAAAGTGGTACCAAATGACCATCTTCATCAGCGATTTCTGGGAAACGCAGACTGGCATTGTCCAAGACTGAGAAGGTTTCAGCTGGTGACTCGAAAATCTCACTGGTCGCTGCAAGGACTTCTTCTACTTCTTGTGACAAGACATGGTCCTTGGCTGCCAGCAGCTTTTCAAATTGGTGGCTGTACTGAACAAGAGCAGGCTCTTCTGCCTTAAAGGCCTCCATCTGCTCATCAGTAATGGCCATAAATTCAGGCTCATAGAAGGCAAATGCTTGTGAAAAAGCAGAATAAAGACCCATAGCCTTAGCTTGAAATTCCTGGTATTTTCCTTCGCGAGTATCTTGGTCGTTTTTCATAGACGCATAAACATAGAGTTTTTCAATGCGACGCATGAGACCGAGTTGCGTTTCGCTGATTTCCAAAAGTCTCTTCGCTGAGTCGAGCAAGTGACCTGCAAATTCTTTTGTTTTTTCCGTTTCAGCTTGTAAATCTGCAAGTTCTGCTTCCCAGGCTTCATCGGTTGGGAAAATAGTAGTCAAATCCCATTGGTATTTTTCTTCAATTTCATGACGTTGTTTAGACATAATAAATCCTCCGTCTTACTATTCTAACATAAAAATACCTCACTTTCCAATGGAAAGTGAGGGCTTTCATAACAGTTGTTATAATAAAATTATATCCCGCAACATACACTATTAAAAATGTTGTTCTTGTTTCAAAGGAACAACTGCTAAAGTTTTTCCTAGGCTAGCCAATACCTTCAAGACTGTGTCCAATTGTGGACTAGTTTTACCTGTTTATTTTTTTCCTCCAATAAATTGCTGGTGGATAAACCGCTTGTATCCGCTTGTCCTTGACCTCTGCATAATAGTGGTCAAAGGCCTGATAGACGGGACTTAAATCTTTTGGTATTTGGGCAAAGCCAATAGCTGAGCGGGGCAGACGGATGTGGGGATAGAAGTCTAATGCTGCCTTGGTCAGTAGATTTTCTCCACGTCCATAAGCCTCTGCTTGCAGGGCGAGCCATTTGGGAGATTTGTAATAAAGCTGTTGAGCAATGTAGCGAGGCAAATCCTCATCCATTGGACACGTCATGCTAGATAGGGTTTGCTTGGCAAAAGGTAAACGGAATATATCCAGCAAGTTTCCCTGACCAAAGGGAAAGACTTTCGTAAGACAGTGTACCTTACCTCGCAAATCTTCATGAATGAGGTAACGGAGTCTTAACTCTTTCTTCTCATCATCTAGTTCCCAAAGATGAAAGCCCATATTCATACTAAAAGAGAGAAATTGCTTGTGCAAATTGGACAAACGCCCCTTGAGCCACAAATCCTTGCCAAGCAACCAGCGAACCTGATAACCTGATTCACGATAGGCTTGTGTCCGCACTTGCAAACGAGAAATGGGTAGACTGGAACATTGGACTTCCAAGGCTAGACTATTATTGACCAATAAATCAGCAACCTGGCCAATCTTTGGCAGGCATTTTTCCAGTTCAACCAATTCGTTTTTAGCCAACCAGTTATAGAGACTGGACTTAAGTGACAGGTGCTGGGCTGATTCATTCTCGGAGAAGTAGCTACAATCCCGTAGGGTTACGTGGGCAAAGTGCGAACGCAGAACTTTACCAGATTTGTATCGGACCTGGCCTCCACAACCTGGACAAGAATAGCGACCTTGCGGCGCAGGCTTTTCCAAAAGATTAAAAATTTGTCTGTCTTCATCAAGTGCAACTAACATAGAACCTCCTTTCTATATTAGTTCGGAATTTGTGGTAAAATGTTGGAAAGGAGAGTAAAAATGACAAAAAAAATTGATAAATGGGAAAAGGACGGCTTTGTCCTGCAGTCCTTTCAAGCGGGCTTTGCGGAGAAATATTATGAGGACTGTTTTACTAAGCCTTCCGCTGAAATTGATCGCCTGACGGGGAGTTCAGGAACTTATAAGAAAGAGGATGTTGTCAGCTACTACAACCGGATTGTCACTGACCCTGACCGGTTTGACTTTATGCTGATTGCACCTGACGGGACCTTTATCGGCGAGTCGGTTATCAATGAACTGGATAGGGAGAACAGCTCTGCTAACTTCCGTATTGTTATCTTTGATGAGGACTATCTGGGACAAGGTCTGGGCTCTTGGGCTGTTGAGAAAACCAGGGACTTTGCGTTTGAGCAAGTTGGCTTACACCGCTTGGAACTGGAAGTTTTTTCCTTCAATCCGCGTGCCAAGCGTGCCTATGAAAAAGCAGGCTTTCGTTTGGAAGGCATCAAGCGTGACAGCCAGAAGACAGCAGACGGCTACGCCGATACCCTCATCATGTCAATCCTAGAAGACGAATGGAAAGCACTCAAAAAACCAGCTGACTAGGGCTGGTTTTTGTGTCTTTTCTAAGCAATTTTACCCAATCTGACTGCCGTTTGGCACAGATGGGTCTACTGTTAAGAGTGTTAAGTTGCCGTCGTGTTCGGCTGAGAGGATCATACCCTGGCTGAGCAAGCCCATCATCTTACGTGGCTTGAGGTTAGCAACGATTTGGACTTTCTTGCCGACCAACTCCTGCTCATTTGGATAGTACTTGGCGATACCAGACAGGATTTGGCGGTCCTGGCCATCACCTGCGTCCAGACGGAACTTGAGCAACTTATCAGAGCCCTCCACCTTGGCCACTTCCTTGACTTCGGCCACGCGGATTTCTACCTTGTCGAAGTCCTCGAACTTGATCTCAGCTTTTTCATTTTTGAGCTCCACGTCAGCTGGGTTCCACTCCTTTTCTTCCTCTTGGGAAATAGCAGAGCTGCCACCCATTTGGGCTTGGATATAGGCGATTTCTTCTTCCATATCCAACCGTGGGAAGATAGGTGTACCTTTTTCTACCACTGTCAAACCAGCTGGAAGACCTGCAAAGTCAAGGTTTTCAAGGTCAAATGCTGTTCCCAAACCAAGCTGTTCCATAATGGCATTTGAAGTGGTCATCATGAATGGCTGAATGAGGTGAGCCACCACACGCAGACCTGCTGTCAAATGAGCCATGACCGCTGCCAACTTGTCACGGTCAGCTTCTTCTTTTGCCAAGACCCATGGTGCTGTTTCATCGATGTACTTGTTGGTACGGGAGATGATATTCCAAACAGCTTCCAAGGCGCGTGGGTAGTCAACTGCTTCCATATACTTGTGGTAGCTTGCCAAGTTGTCAGCTACTACTGCCGCCAAGTCCGCATCAAAATCTGTCACGTTGGCAACAAAAGTCGGTACCTGACCACCGAAATACTTGTTAATCATAGCAACCGTACGGTTGAGCAAGTTTCCAAGGTCGTTGGCTAGCTCGTAGTTGATACGACCAACATAATCTTCTGGTGTGAAGGTCCCGTCAGAGCCAACTGGCAGACTACGCATGAGGTAGTAACGAAGTGGATCCAAGCCGAAACGCTCAACCAACATTTCTGGATAGACCACATTGCCCTTAGACTTAGACATCTTGCCATCTTTCATGACAAACCAGCCATGAGCAACCAAGCGGTCTGGCAACTTCATATCCAACATCATGAGCATGATTGGCCAGTAAATGGAGTGGAAACGAAGAATGTCCTTGCCAACCATGTGGTAAACTGTTCCATTCCAGAACTTGTCGTAGTTGACTGTTTCTTCCTGACCATAGCCCAAGGCAGTTGCGTAGTTGAGTAGGGCATCAATCCAGACATAGACAACGTGCTTTGGATTGGACGGTACAGGCACACCCCAAGTAAATGATGTCCGAGATACTGCCAAATCTTCCAAGCCTGGCTCGATGAAGTTTTTCATGATTTCATTGAGGCGGCCGTCTGGCTGGATAAAGTCTGGATGAGCATTGAAAAACTCAACCAATTTGTCCTGATACTTGCTGAGGCGGAGGAAGTAAGACTCTTCTGATACCCAGGCAACCTCGTGACCGCTGGGAGCGATACCGCCTGTTACCTTACCGTTTTCATCTCGGAAGACCTCTTCTAATTGGCTCTCGGTGAAGAATTCCTCGTCCGATACGGAGTACCAACCAGAATACTCTCCCAAGTAAATGTCGTCCTGCGCCAGCAATTTTTCAAAAACAGCCGCCACCACTTCCTCGTGGTAATCATCAGTCGTGCGGATAAATTTGTCGTAAGAGATGTCCAGCAAGTTCCAAAGTTCCTTGACGCCAACCGCCATGCCGTCAACGTAGGCCTGAGGTGTCAGACCTGCTTCTTTAGCCTTCTCCTCAATCTTCTGGCCATGCTCATCAAGCCCTGTCAGATAGAAGACCTCGTGGCCCATGAGACGCTTGTAGCGAGCCAAGACATCGCAGGCAATAGTTGTGTAGGCCGAACCGATGTGGAGCTTGCCAGACGGATAATAAATCGGTGTGGTAATGTAAAACGGTGTTTTTGTCATGCTTTCTTCCTTTCAAATTCAGAGCAAATGAAACCCTGTTATTGACAACATCCTATTTTATCATATTTTCAGCTAAATCACAAAGCGGTTCTAAATACAAGCCGAGTAGAAAGCTAATGTCTATCTTCTCTATAAAATTATAGTTCTGTTCTTGTCAATTGACGAAGAGCGAAAAACCGGAACCAGTTTGGAACTGTTTCCGGTGTTCTTATACAATATGGAGCTGTTCAAATACATTTTCCAAATCAGCTATCATTTCTCGATGAAAATCTAAATGATAGGTTTTCTGGTCAGAATCTGGTAATTTTTCAATATCAACTAAGATTGCTTGATAACGATGGAGGATTTTCTTACCAGCTTCTTTATCTATCTCTTCAATTTTACCAATACCTGCTGCTATTTCATCCAAACTGTCATATTTTGTCAGCATAGCCTCAGTCCACTCCCGCTTGTCCTTGTTGAGAGTGACAATCTTTTCTGTCAGCCATTCTTCATACCTTTCCTCTTCTGTCAAAGACTGGCTATTAGCGGCGGTCTTAGTCACTCGGTCGGATTTACTAGAACGAAGGTAATTCCGATAAAACCAGACGATCAACTTGACATTTCTTGCCGCTTTCTCTGCATGTCTGTTCTTCTCCTCCCACTCGTCCAATATAGCCTGGGCTTGTGCAGTATAGGTTTCAACCAATTTTGCCAGTCGCAACTTTTTCTCTGGGTCATCTTCCAACTCCATAGCCAAATAGGCTTGATTCATGCGGGCCTTGGCCACCTCATAGGTCTGAACTGTCCCCAAATAGGCCGCATTGCTATTCATCTGATTCAGCAAGCGATCCGTCTGTCCTTTGATAAAAGACCGAACTTTTGATGTTAATTTACGGTAAGGCATTGATTTGCTCCCTAAAAATTAGTAGCGTGCCATAATATCCTGATTACTATAGAAGACGGTCATCAGATATACATTTTCTTCCTATCTCCTCCATATCATAGTCAAAAAGGAGGTCATGGCAGTCTGTAAAGAGCTGACGACGTTTATCATCATCTAAAACAGCAATATCAACTCCCCGATCATCGTAGCAATGATAGATGATATTGTCCTGACTAGATAGGAAGAGAACGGAACTTGATAGATAGTTAAAACCTCCATGGTCGGCTTTGACAATCTCCCTCAACAAAGCGTTTAGGTCCTGGTCGGTAACTGGAAAGAGATAGCACTCAAAGACTAGCACATCTCCCGTCCAATCCTCCACTTCTATCAACTCAGGCTCAGGGACTTTGTCGAAGTTAAATTTCGATGAAAAATGCCAGAGGTAGGTGTCTATATCCCTATCTTCCTGTCGAAGGAGCGAAAGGAGCACATAGTCGTATTCTGAACTAGCCTGCTCAAAAAGTTCTACTGCACGTGCATAGGCTCTTTCAAGATAGATTGCTCTTGATAATTCTTCTGCTTCGTCTGCAGGCCCGATTTCAAATCTAAGAGCAAGAGGTGTGCCATAAAAGAATGGACCCACTAGTCGATTATCTTTCAGTTGAAAGGACTTCAGCCATTGATTCAATTCCATATACTATTCTCCTCTTATATAGCTATGTACTATTCTATCATATACTAGGAAATTAGGTCTAGTCTTCTTTGGAAAAATATTGTAGAATAGTGAACTAGTAAAGTATCTAGTAAAAAGAGGTCCTATGAAAACCGAATTTATCAATGAGAGGGCTCAATCAGCTTTCAATCTCAACATCATCACCTCTCCTATTATAGCTATTATTTTGTTGCTAGTAGGAGATTTATTTTCACTCCAATAAGCTTTTTACTCCCATTTAGCGAGACCCTTTCTGTAAGTTTTGAACTGTTCGCTTTCGCTTTTATCAGCCTGATGGTCATTTTATGGGCACGGTATATTGAAAAAAGCCCGTGGGTAGGACTTGGTTTTACTAAATTAGTATAAAACTTTATCCATTAATTTTCCAGAGCATCTCTTAAAAACAGGAAAATCCCTCCAAAATACGAAGGGATTCCTAATAATTTATTAACACTATACTCCCTAGGCTACTGTGGAAGAGATAGCTGATTTATATGTTGAAAACACCAATGGATTCTTGGCTTTCAAATCTTCATAAAATATAGTCTGACAAGTCCAATAGTATGGATATACGTAAAGTCCCAAGAAACCAAACGTCAAAAGAACCCCAATGAACCAACCAATAAATGACAAGTCAAGCATGAATCGACGCCACTTATTACCTTTCATCAATTGCCAACTCTGTTTGAATAATTTAAACGGAGAAGAATAAATATTATTTTCCAAATGATCATAAAGAAGAAATTGAACCTGACTGAGACCATAATCTACTAATAGACCACAAACCAAGCCAATCACGACTAAGATTACTCCTATTTGAAAATAGGAGGAGCTAAAAAATCCTGAAAAATCAGGCTGATAGCCAACCGGAGCCCCAACAATGAAAACTGTACTGAAAAATGAAATACTAAGTAAAGCCATCCCAATGACAGCTGGGAAACCAGCTATATAAATAACGAGCATTTTCAAAAAGGTCGTGACCAGAATAGGTAAAAAATTCTTGCCATCCAGTAGACTAAAACACTCTGAAAAGCTGACCTTGTCTCGCTGCTTTCTTACGACTCTTATGAGTTGAAAACACGCCGTCACAATCAAACATTGTGCAATAAAATCAAATATGATTGACGGGTCAAGCGATATATAATTGTGACTCCATGTTACCCCATCTTTTACAATCGTCTCTCCCCAAAAGACGATACCCGTTCGTCCCCAGATTTGTTTCAAGCCAAATTCTGCCACTCCTGACAGAAAAGAAATCAAAACAGGTGCCAAAAACAAGGTTATCATCCCATCTGTTTGTTCACGAATAACCGTTGCTTTAGCTCGAATATCGCTATTAGACATTGCGTTTCTCCTTTCATATATCCGTATCATTATATATATTATACTATTTTATTTTTAAGTTTTCCATTATTTCTATAAAAAAATTGTACAAAAAGGGAGTGGGAAAGAACTCGACTAGTTAAAAAGAGTTCGTCTTCCCACCCCCGCACAGTTGATTAGGTTAGATTTGGAGTGTAAAACACGAACAAATCTGCCAATCAACCACTGCGCTGAGATGTTGACACGAACTCTGAAAAGTGGTGCTAGGCTTTTTGCCCAGCCTTAATCTATTTATTATTTCACTTCCGAATGACGATAGCCATAACAGAAGTAAATCAAAATTCCAATGACCAATGATACTCCGAATGCTAGCCAAGTATCAAAGCTGTATTGAAACATAAAGGATAGACAGATAATAATTGAAAGAATTGGCAAGATTGGTACCAAAGGTGTTTTAAATTGTCCATCTTTTGGCAAACCTTCGACTTGACGCAGACGAATAATACCCAACGCCAGCATGATCAAATAAGCTAAGGTACAGATATTGAGGAAGGAAGCAATACTTGCTAGTGGGAAAATACCTGCACAAATGGCTGCAAAAATCCCCACAAGAATGGTCGCATTTTTAGGAACCTTGCTTGTTTGTGTCAATCGGCTCAATGATTTCGGTAGCAAACCATCACGACTGATGGAATAGACCATTCTCGACAAGGCGTAGGTCATCGAAATACATACTGTAATCAATGTTAGGATTGCAACAATAGAAATATAACTCGCTGCCCAATCCAATCCAACTTCTCGAAGTGCAAAGGCTACCGCATCTGCCACATTCAACTTAGTATAGTGAACCATGCCAGTCAATACTAATGTCACTACAATATAAAGAATTGTTACAATGGATAAAGACAACACGATTCCCTTTGGTACATTCTTCTCAGGTTTTTTCACCTCATCAATTGCTAATGAAATAGACTCAAATCCCAGGAAGGCAAAGAACATGAGAGACGCTCCTGCCATAATTCCTGCCTGTCCACCATAAATGGCACCAAAACCAAAAGGAGAGAAGTTCGACCAGTTTTCTGGTTTGATAAAGAATATCCCTACTAAAATAAATAAAGCCAACGCTGAAAATTTCAAAACTACCAAGGCTGAATTGAAACGAAGAGCTGCCTTAGAATTAAGCAAGACCACTCCTACCACAAAAATCAAGACAAGAACTGGTAAGAGGTCTACATAGGTACCTGCAGCGAGGTTAAAAGTTCCATTCAGAGCTGTCGGCATAGCGATACCAAAATTAGCCAGGAGTCCTTTCAAATAAGCTCCCCAACCAGATGCAACACTCGATACAGCAGTCAAGAATTCCATGATTGTCAGCCAGCCAGCAATCCAGGCAGGAAATTCACCAAAAACCGAATAGAGATAACCATAGGCACCACCGTTAGTCGGTATACGAGAGGCAAATTCTGCGTAAAACAAGGCTGTTAGTCCGACTGAAATTGCTGCAATAACAATTGAGATGATCAGAGCTGGCCCTGCATACTGGGCTGCTGCCAAACCAGTTACCGTAAAGATACCTGTTCCAACCATCGAACCGATACCTAAAAATATCAAATCAACTAAGCCTAAATGTCGCCGCATCTGACTATGGCGACCGACTACTTGTTTTTTTCTAAATAAACTCACAAAATACTCCTTCAGAATAAGAATATGGATACTCGACAGAACAATCTACGGATTCCTGTCAAAGAACCACAACGCCCCATTATACCATAAGTTGAAATATCTCGCATGGGTGATGACAAGCAAAAGAGCAAGGCTTTTCTACCTCACTCTTTCTTATGATTATTCTGGATTAACCTTAAAGTTTTTAAGATAATTTTTCTTATCTAACTGACCGCTAAAGTGATCTCCTACTTTGATAAATGGCAACTTGTCTGTACTATCTTCCGTTGCTTTGACTTTGTAAATCTTGCCCTCAGACTCAATATAGTAGATTGTCGCACCGCCAATTATTTGACTTGCTAAAGCTTCTACTTTTCCACTGATAACCTCAGTCTGTTCACCAACTTCTCCATTTTCAGTTACCGTCAATCCTGAAAGGCTAGAAGCATCCGTTCCTGTGACTTGAGAAATAAGGGACGCCACGTCATTGTTGACTGTCACTTGCTGGTAATCTTCCGCATCGACCAATGCATAGGATTTGACCAGGCCAGCGTCGTCTTTGAGAGAAACCAGATAGTAGGCCGTGTCTGCTAATTTGACCAGGCTTGGAGCAGTGGCTTTATAGCCTTTTTCCTGCACTTCACCTTCTGCGGACTCTTGCGCTGCTGTTTCAGTCGCCGAAGCCAATTTGTAGTTGGTAATTTCACGAGTTCTCATATTGACAAGAATAAATCCAAGGTTGGATGAATCAGCAGTTGCTGAGGTGATACCTGTGTAGAGATAAATATCTGAGCCGATAGAAATATAATTATAGCTGTCTGTTGTATTTTTCACACCAGTTTGACTGAAAATGGTATTCCAGAAACCATTTTGATAAGTATAGTGGTCATCTACACGGCTGATAACATTGTTTGCCGAATAAACACGGTCTACCCACTCTGGAATATCTTCCAGACTATACTTCTTACTTTCCCCTGTTACTGCATCCAATACAATAGCACCAATCGGATCATTTGATGAAAGTCCAAATTTTGGCTCGTAAATCGTTGCAATATAATATGGATTTCCTTGGTCATCCACTTCGAAGGATGGTTTCCCAAAAATAGTTGTCGGGTATTGCAGGCGAAGATGACGTAAGGTATCATTCAGCAAAAATTCGGAATCTGAATAGTGCATGGCTTTGCTCAACTTGGCAAGTTCTGCCTTCCCTGTTGTCTGATTAACCTTCACGTAGTAACCAATCCCATCTTGATGGTTGCTCAGCCATTTCCAAAAATTCTTATATTCCAAAGGCGATACACGGAACGGTTGCTGACCGATGGTAATCTGACGGTAATCATCTGAAATACCGAACTGGGAAACCTTGTCGATGGTGCCCAGATAGGTGTCACCAATCTTTTCAGCTGATGCACGGTCCAAGAGGGCCAGCTTGGAAATATCTGTTTCAGGGAAATCCGACTTGAAATCCGCATCCTTGACGCTTATGACAGCAGCGTAATCCTTAGCACGAAATACATGTGAGTTAATAAGCCCCAGCCCCAACAAACCCAGGACAACCAATACCCAAATTCGTCCCAACCATTTTAAGTAAGCTGGCAATTGCGAGGTTTTAATCTGATAGGTATCTACTTGTCTCTGACGACCGGAAATCTTGGTCACCTTTTGAAAAGCACCTTTGGAGCTGAACATGGAAAGTATGAGCCAGACCAATCCGACAGATTGAAGGAAAAATATCCAGAAGTCCACACTCAAAATATTTAAAGCAGGCAACTGGTACCAGTAGTAGATTAGCATTTCCAAAACTAGGGCTAACCAGGCAAAAACAAATAATTTTCTTTTCATAATAACCTCCTTGACACAGATTTCTTTGCTACTATTGTACCATACTTTTAATACTGTAACACAAAAATTGAAAATTTTTTTCAAGTTTCCATATTCGCCTGCAACTTTTATTTTTGGTATAATGTAAAACAGTAACAGACTAGAAAAGGAAAATTATGAAACTCATTTCTTGGAACATTGATTCTCTTAACGCTGCATTGACTGCAGAGTCTCCTCGCGCCCTATTATCACGCGCAGTCATCGATACACTTGTGACAGAAGACGCTGATATTATCGCCATTCAGGAAACAAAATTGTCAGATAAGGGACCGACTAAAAAGCATCTAGAAATTTTGGAAAGCTACTTCCCTGGATATGCCAATACCTGGCGTTCATCTGTAGAACCAGCTCGCAAAGGCTATGCTGGTACGCTCTTCCTCTACAAAAACCATCTAACTCCAACCATTACCTTCCCTGAGATTGGTGCTCCAACAACCATGGATTCTGAAGGGCGCATCATCACACTGGAATTTGATGACTTCTATGTTACCCAGGTTTATACGCCAAATGCTGGTGATGGCTTGAAACGGCTTGCTGACCGTCAAATCTGGGACGTTCAGTATGCGGCATACCTATCACAGCTTGACAGCCAAAAGCCTGTCTTAGCCACAGGTGACTACAACGTTGCCCACAAGGAGATCGACCTGGCTAACCCATCCAGCAACCGCCAGTCACCAGGATTTACAGACGAAGAACGTCAAGGTTTTACAAATCTACTTGCTAAAGGTTTCACTGATACCTTCCGCCACTTGCACGGTGATGTTCTCAACGCCTATACTTGGTGGGCTCAACGCAGCCGTACTAGCAAAATCAACAACACAGGCTGGAGGATTGATTACTGGCTTGTCAGCGACCGCATCGCCGACAAAGTAAGTAAGTCAGATATGATTGACTCAGGTGCCCGCCAAGACCATACACCAATTGTGATGGAAATTGAGCTATAAATAATACAGTTCACCAAACAAAAAGACTTAGAACAGCCATCAGAAACGGTGGTTCTCTAAGTCTTTTTCCTTTTATTCCTGTTACACTCTACCTATCATACTTTAGTAACTCGACATTCTCTCACAAGCTTGAGCAACTTGTAGGCAAGATAGACAAACAAGAACCAGCCAAAAAGGGTCAGATAGGCGATGAAGCTTACACCTTTCTTGCGATAAGATTCCAGCACTGCTTGACTAGACTGTCTTTTTTCTTCTGAAGCTGATACTTCCTGCTCGCTACTATCATGATGGCGATAGGCATTGACCAAAAGCCGATAATCAAAGGGAGGAACCAGTGGATCACAGGTCAACAGGGTCAGGACATCCTGTTTTTCAATCGGAAGCAATTTTTGCCAATCGGTTGCCTTGATGATTTCTGTATTTTTGACCCAATAGGTGACTACTTTTTCACCAATTTCAACAAAAATCTCATCGCCCTCACGCATTTCATTTAATCGGAAAAAGCGCAAATCACTATACCAACTTCTGTGACCAGCCAGCACACTACGACGATCCAGACCTCCGAAAGGCAAATCCGTTCCTGACACCACCGCTACCCCCTGATCAAGATGGGAATCACTGGCTCCCACCCGAATAGGTTGGCGGATTTCAAGACTAGGAATACTTACATAGCCGATGATGGTATCTCCAAAATCAGATACGGACTGCTCATCTTTCCTAGTCTCAGCAAAGGGATCAACCGTTGCCAGTTGACCACTCCGCACCGCTTCTTGATAGTGTTCAATGACCTCTTCCTCTTTCTTTGAAAAGCCTGACTCCGACTTTTTATAACTCTGGTAGGCAAAAAATTCCCTCACCTCATGAACTGTCATATTGCTGAACAATAATAAGGGCAACAATAATCCCACTATCATCAATAGATAGCCAACAATTTTCAACTTCATGACCGTCTCCTCCTAGTCGCTTTTCTTCTTCGGAATAGGAGGTAGCCTGCCAATAAGAGAATAAGGAGAAGAGCAGCTACCAGATAGGATAAAAGCATCCTATCGACAAAGAAACCTGGTTCTTCTTCCTCATGCACCTCTGGAACATAGGGAATCCGATGCCCCCTGACCAACAAGCGATGGCTATTGACCATATAAGGAGTACAGGTCAAAAGAGTGGCATAATCCTTTTCTTCTACTACCAACACAGGCTCAAAATCACCAGGTTCAACAACTAAAATCTGATCTACTTCATAGGCCAAAATCTCAGCAATATTATGAATATAAAAGCGATCTCCTAGCTTGAGTTGATCCAAATTGGTAAAAAGAGAGGCCGTGGGAAGACCTCGATGAGCTGTCAAGACCGTATGGCTATTGGCACCACCGACAGGCAAGGAAGAACCTTCCAAGTGACCAACTCCCTTTTGTAAGACTTCCTCGGATGTTCCTGCATAGACAGGAATTTTTTCATTTAGTTTCGGAATCTCGACATAGCCAATTTTCTCCTTGACCTCCAACATCCGAGCATACTCTGCTAGACCAGCCTTTTCCTCCTCTGAATAGGGATCCTGTAATTTTCTTGGATTTAAAGTTTTATTGTAGGCCCTAGCCAATTCGAGACGATTTAACACCTCTTGAGTCGGCAGGTCTTTGGCTAGTTGATAAAACTCCTGCACTTCCTGATCTGCCTCGTAGCGATAGTATAGATGAGAACATAAAGGATAGAGCGTTATGAGCAGTCCCAACACAAAAATCAAACGCAGGACCAACTTCTTTTGAAGAAAGCGATTAGATCCCAGCAGGTTCTTCATCATTTCTTCCTCCTCTTCCTTTTAGTCAAGACAAAAATCAAACCAATGGCAACAAGCATGCCTAAAGCATATAAAAGATAGCGTATCAAAATCCGTTTTTCTGCCTGATCCGTCGCCTTGCGATGTTCCTCCTCTACATAAGGAATGCGATGTCCTCGCACCAAGAGCCTATGTGTATTCACCATATAAGGCGTACAAGTCAATAAGGTTACATAATCTTGGTTTGGAACGACCAATAATTGAGAAAAATTACTCGGCTCAACCACCAAGATTTGATCCACTTCATAAGCCAATACGTCTCCTATATTGTGAATATAAAATTCATCTCCTAGCTTTAAACGATGCAAATCTGTAAACAAGCGTGCCTTGGGAAGACCAGAATGAGCCGTCAATACACTATGGGTATCCTGACCGCCAACAGGTAGGGAAGTCCCCTCTAAATGCCCAATCCCTTTCTGCAAGACCTCCTCTGAAGTCCCAGCATACATGGGAATATCTACCTCAATCTTAGGAATCTCGACATGCCCTATCCGTTCATGGATTTCCAACATGCGTGCATATTCCGCCCGACCGGCCTCGTGACGAGAACGACTATAGGGATCTTCCGCAAGAACGTTGTGTAAACTTTCGTTAAAAGCATAAGCCAAATCCAATCGTTGCTTGATTTCAGCTGAGGCTAAGCCTGACTTGGCTTGGTCAAAATCCGTTACAATGTGCGTCGCCTCATAACGATAGTAGAAATTTGAAATATGGGGATAGAGTAAAATTCCAAATCCGATTATAAAAATCAAGTAGAAAAAGAGATTATTCTTCTTTTTCCCTTTTCTCATTCAACATCACCTCCATGTGCTACAACGTGATGCATTGATGAAGAATTGTCACGCACTAAATCATTCCAAGCTAACAAAAACTGCAACTAAAATAACGCAATTCCTGATTCCTATCGTTTGAAACAGCACGGATGTCCATAGAAAATTCTTTAATTCGTCCGTCTCACTCAGTTGCTCTTTGGATGCTCAACATTCAATTCTAGAAATCAGCTTTTGTCGCATCCAATCCTTCGGTCTTCAAACCATCCAAATCTTCCTGACTTAGTCCTGTCAGTTCCTTTATCAGCTCATCCGCAAAATGCTTTGCTAACATCTGACGAGCAACCTTGAGCTGACCATCCAGCATACCTTCTGCTCGACCTTTTTGAATGCCCTTTTGAATACCTTTTTGAAGTCCTTGAGCCATACCCTCTTCCTGACCACGCTTTCTACCTAGTATGAAAGAAGTCTCCAATTCACCAAAATGATTGGCGGCACTGTAGGCTAATTGATCAATCATCTTCCTTTCCTCCTCTGTCCATGTATTTCTATCCAGCAGGTGTTCGGCCCTGCTGATAGCGTCTGTTTGTTGCTGGCTAAATTCACGATTGGCAAAAAATTCCATCCACAAGCGTTGGTTCGTAGCCAATTTTCCCTCACTCAGCTTGTTCAATTCAATAATGAGGCTGGGCAAAAAGTCCAAAGCCACTTCTCAGAGTTCGTGTCAACATCTCAGCGCAGTGGTTGATTGGCAGATTTGCTCGTGTTTCACACTCCAAATCTGACCTAATCAACTGTGCGGGGGTGGGAAGACGAACTCTTTTTTGACTAGTTGAGTTCTTTCCCACTCCCTCTTCATCTCCCCTTGCTCTCCAAACGGAATTTCCAACACCTGTCCATTTTCCTCAGCTGTCAAGACAAAGGAATGAATGGGGTGCTTGTCATCAAAATACTGGGTGGCGACCAAGGCGATGGAATAAACTGGTGAAATCTTATCATACATGTCATGGGTTCGTTTGACCTTGTCACGAACATTGGGCAAATCCTTGACCAAGTGCTGACAAGAGTAAGTCCAGAGACGTTTGATAAAGCTGTGTTGATGGACCACCTGAATTTCAATGATGACCTGAGTGCCATCATCCAGTCTGGCTAGAATGTCCACGGTGGTGCTAAAATAACCCTCCCGTTCTTTCTTCAAATCAGCAATCGTTCCATTTAAAATCTGAACAGACTTGGGACGAAAGCCCAGAAAGGTCTCAATGAAATCAATGGTAATCTCGTGGTCATTAAATATCTTTTTTGCCACGATATCAATCATGGGATTGATGCTATGTCGAAATTTTGTCAATTGTGTTCCTCCGATAAATAGAATTTAAGAATAATCTCAATCTATTTATTCGAAGTTCCTAGTAATATTATAGCACTTGAGAGAATTTTTTTCCAGAGACACTCGGTGTTTTCAAGGAAAAATACACCTGCTGACACTTGATTTCAGCAGGTGTATACTTTGTTAATAACATGTCTCAAAGTTGTTTAAAACTTCTCCTCTTTCTTGTAGCTAACCAAACGGTAGCCCAAGAGGAAAAGCAAGACTCCGATGGAAACGACCGTCACCAGCACCGCATTTCCGGTATAGGGGATTTCAATACCGGGAGGTGTGACGGGTTTATTCTTGATTTTAACAATTTCAGACACATGTGAATCCGAAGTAATTTCAAAAGGAATCGTATCTTGGGCTAGAATATAGCCTGCAGGAGCCTTGACCTCTTTCAGATAATAAGTACCATAGGGAAGAGGTCCTACAACAAACTGACCGTTTGCTCCAGAAGTAACATGATAGGTAATGCCGTCGACTATCACTTCCTTCAATTCTCCGTTCACTTCCTCAAGAACTGCAAACTCTGCACCAGATAAGGGGGCAGTACTTGTAGATACCTTCAGAAAGGTTTTACTGCCGGTTTCCTTGCTTGGTCTTCTGACTTTTGCCTCAATCTTCAACACACTTCCATCTACCTTCATGACGAATGGAATGACTTCGAGTTTTGTAGGAGTCCCTACTTGTCGAACGTAATACCATCCCTTAGCCAAGCCCTGAAAGCTGGCTTGACCATCTGAAGTGAGAGCCAGTGAGGAAATTGGCTCTCCGTAGAGTTGGTTCAACTCGGACCGACTTTTTTGATATAAAGTATCTGCCAACCGTTCAGAAGAGGTTGACTCTTCTGCAGCGATATACCAAGCCTCCAAGCCTGTCGAAACTTGACTGGCATCTATCCCATCAGGAAGCGGAATATGAACCTGAACATCAAAGGAATCTTGTGCTTGAAGTGAAAGCGAGGGCAGTGACAATACACAAATAATAGCTATGAAACAACATACTAGCTGTCTGATTCGTCTCATCTGTCCCTCCTTTTCAACGGATATTATGCCTCTTCAGATTGGCGTTTTTTCATAGCGATGAATGCAAATACCATTGTACTCAAACCAACAACTGTGAAGACAAGGGTACCAATACCACCAGTTTGTGGAATAGTAACCTTTTTGTTTTTCACTTGTAAGTGATTATCAATATGAGTTGTAGTATCCATCCAGGTATCTGGTCCAACTTCAAACTCGATAGAGCTACTTGGTAATGCATAACCTTCTGGTGCCTTGGTTTCGACAAGTTCATATCGACCTGCTTTTAAACCTTTAACTTCAAATTTACCATCTACAGACGATACAAAAGTGAATGCCTGATCCTTAGCCACCCATTGCCACTGCATATTCAAGGCTTCATAGGCTGCATTACGAAGAGCTTTTTTAGCTTCGACTTCCGTATTAGATTTCACTGCTGCTAGATAAGCTGTTTCAGCTTCTTGGTACTTTCTTAGTTCTTCAGCTTTGGTATTTGTATCTTTCAGACCAAGGTATTCTTCGATTCCTTGTTTCTTCACAATAAACTCTGCACCGAGCAACTTGGTTGCTTGAGCTACCTCTTTATCGTCTGTTTTGATGAAGCGTTTACCATAAGTAATAACTTTTGGTTGTTCTGGTACGATTGGTGGCGGGTTGTCTGATGGGTTGTTGGTTACAGTTACAACTCCATTACCATTAACTGTATAAGATGGTAAGAAACCTGAAACTGGTTGTTCAATAACAATATATTGTACGCCTGCTTTCAAATCAGTAGAATATTCAGCACTAGTTTGATCCGCTGGAAGAGTAACAGTCCCTACTTTCACACCTGTCTCTTCTTCATAAATATCAAATTCGACAGCTGGATGTGTTGCTGCTGTATCTCCCCAAGTTTTATTTACAACAATTTTGTTTCCATTTGGGTCTGGTGTAACTGGTTTTGGATTTTCATCTTGGAAGGTACGTGGACGGTTTCCATAATGGAATCTCACCTTGTTAGGGATTGCAGTATCAACTTGAGCAGAATCATTTAATACACCTTTGTAGGTTAAAGTAATAGTTACTTCTCCTGTTTTAGCAGCGGTCTCAACTTTAGCTAAACTATCTGCTTTTACCTTAGCAATAAAGCCTCGTTTGCTCTGTGTAATTTCAAGGTCAGCTAAACTAAGATTTGCACCTGTCACTTCTAAAGAAGAGACGACAAAGTCCAATCCCTCAAGCATGGTATCTTCCCAAACAAGAGTTTTATAAGAAGAACCTTTTGGAATTGTTGTATCAATTTTATATTCTATTTCCTCACCAATTGCCACATTTTTTGTTTCAGTACCACCTGTTTTAAATTCTTTTGTCACAGTCGGCTTATCCTCTGTGTTTTTTGGATAAACATGGAGAGGTTTATCTGTGTTATTGAAATATCCTGTTCCGTCTGGAAGTGTAACTGGCAAAACGAGACGGAAAGGAACAGCTTTTGCTTCTGTTAGTTCGTTACCTTTGGTATCACCATCTTGTTTATTGTAGTAAGGTGATGCTACCTTATCTTCAACGAAGATGTAAGTTCCCTCACCTAGAGTGAATTCTGCACCACTTTCTTTGGTATTTACACCTTCACTACCGTACTTTTTATCGCCGGCATCTTCAAATAACTTATAGTTTTCATCAACACCTTCACCAGTAATCCCTAGTTCAGCACCAGTTTTTGTTTGCCCTTCAATCTTAGCATCAACCTTCTTCCAAACCTTAAAGTTGACATCTGCAATTTCTTTAGCACTACTACCAAAGAAAGTAGTTATTTGGTCAATTTGATTACCTTTGTACTGATCTTTTTTAGTTTCATGATCAAACGCAGTAAATTCGTCTTTGTTCATCAAAATCTTGTGCACCACAACCTTAGTTTCCTGCGCATCATTCGCATGTACTAAATGTCGAAGATTTCCCAATGGACCGAACATCGTCAGAAGAACGGTCAAGAGGGAGAATAATTTTGTTAACTTCTTCATTATTTTCTCCTTTTCTTTTTATAGTCTTTCAGTTTGCTTCTACTACTAAGCAACGAGTCACAGACTGTACTAAAGTACGTCAAAACCAGTTAACCAAGTAATAAAAGATAAACTGATGACTAGTCTATTTACGTATGCGTTTCCAACGTTTCTCTTTTCCTAGCTCGACGGCAAGAGCCAGTAACATCATCCCTCCTCCCAATGTGATATATGGTAGAACTCCAAAACCTCCTGTCTTAGGATATTCCCCTTTTTTCAGGTTTTTAGCAGTAAGCAACTGCCTATTGCTATCATCTAGGGACAAGAGGTCATCTCCGTCTAGGAGTTCCACTTGACCACTATCGGTAAGACGAAGTCGGTAAACTTTCGTATTGAGCTGATAGCCTTCAGGGGCTTGGGTTTCTTTCAGTTGGTAAATCTGACCGATACGGAGGTTATCAAAAACAATTTCTTCTCCATCGGTCGCTGTCGTCTTGGTGGCAACAGGAGCCGCACCATTCTCTTCTTTCAATTCAAACACCGCAGCGAGACGACGATCGCTGTTGCTATAGGCACGTTTGGCTAGCTTAAACTGTCCTGTCTTTCTTCTGTTCTTCATGGTAAAGACAACCACACGGTTATTGTCTGCCCCCTGTAGAGAGGTCATATCATCACTGTTATGTAAAGCAACTGTTCCGTCGTGATTGATTTGGAAAATGTATTCCTTATCATTTAGGACATAGCCTGTTGGTGCTTGGGTTTCTTGTAGGATAAAGTAGCCTGGACCCACATCAATGTTTGCTAATCCATTGGCTGTTACACCAGTCGCAAGCTGTTCTAGCTTACCACCTGTATTGCCTTGGGCACGATAAAGAGTAAATCTCGCACCATCAAGCAAGGTTTGGTCATTGGTCGCATCTTGCTTTTTAATCCGCAGGTGGAACTTCTTGATATTTTTAATCAGCAAGACGAGCTCCTGACTGTTTCCACCATTTTCTACCGAAGCAAAACCGCGGTCGTTGACATCAATCCGTAAGGCACCTTCTTCCGTGATGGTAAATTGAATCGGTCGAATCGCTTCATAATTTCCAGATGGCACCCTTATCTCTTTCAAGATATAGGTTCCAGGCAAGATATTTGGAAGAACTAACTCATGATTATTCACTATGGTATCTCCAACTAATCCAGAAAGTAGTTCTTCTTGATTGCCATTTTTTCGATAGAGTTGGAAGCGTGCATCCAGACCTCTACTGGTATCATTGTAATCCCGCTTACGGATTTTGACTGTAAACGGTGTCCGATCATTTTTAACGGTGATCGGAATAATCTTATCTGCCCCCTGATCTTGGCTATTGCCAATTTCAATCTTAGCATCTCCATTGACCAACTGGGCGGCACCATCATCGCCTATGGTCAACTGGTATTTGCGAGCATTAGCCTGATAACCTGTCGGTGGCTGGCTTTCTTGTAAATAGTAGGTACCTGGTTCCAAGCCTGGAAGCGTGATTTCACCGTTGGTGTCTGTCGTCACTTCTTGACCTATCTGCGTATTTTCATCAGGACCAAATAGCTTGAAACGTGCATCTGCTAGCTTGCGGTTGGCATCACGGCTGTCGACTTTGGTAATCTTTATCTTAGGCTTAAAGACATTGGTAAGCTTGATATGAACACGATTGTCTTTTTCTCCCGCCTCAACTTGTGCATTGTTTGTCGGAACTGCCACCTGTCCATCTTCCGACATGGTAATATCAAACGGTTCCATTCGTTCATATCCTGCTGGTGCTTCCAATTCCGTTACCGTGTAGGTACCTGCTGGCAGACTAAAGACTGCATTTCCTGCTGCACTTGTCCACCAACGGAGAGCACGATTAGCCGTATCAATCTCAGCCCGATAGTGTTCTCTATGCCAAGATTCATCACTAAAGATAGGTGAAAGCACTCCATCTTTGGCCTTGATCTCCAATTTGACATTCATCAAAGTAGTGGTTGGAGCGAGTTTGCTTACTTTTTCGATACTAAATGCCGTATAAGGTTTATTTTTTACAGTTAGCTCAATGGTGTTCTGGCTATTGGCAGGAGCAATGCTCACTAATTCTGTATTGCCCGAATCAATGCTTGCCTCTCCCCTCTCGCCAATCGTTACCCGAATATCATTGTGTAAATAGTAACCCCTTGGGGATTCCGTTTCCCGCAAACGATAGGTCCCTGGTGTGAGGTCCGTAAACAGATAGCTATTGCTTTCTTGATCTGTTCGTCCCTCTGCAACCTTCCGATCTTGGCTATCATACAGCTCAAAGCGAGCTACCAGACCAGTAGTACCGTTAAGGGCACGTTTTAGAAGTTTGAGTTGATACAGTTCAGGATAGTTTTTTACCTTCAATTTGATGGTATTATCGTTAACTGTATTGGTCGTATCAATGACAAGGTCTGACTCTGTATCGTAGACCTTTCTAAATCGTGTCACGGCTTTATTCCTACCGTCGTGAGACTGACCAGTTTCAAACAAGTCCATGAGTATTGGATTGCTTAAGCGTCTGTAACCCGTCGGTGCCTGCGTTTCAACCAAGGCATACCGTCCAAGTTCCTTGGCAGACAGTAAACTTGCAGTCTTAGAACCACTCTGCCATGTGAACTCTTGAACCAATCCACTGTCTTGAATACGTTCTGAAACATTCTGATAGGTCGTGTCGTTAGCAACTTTATAGAGCTTGAAACGAGCAGTCAGGTTTGCACCTGTCATTACTTCATCCTGTGGATTGACTTTGACAATGGCGATAGATGGATTTTGTATGTTGCCGACCAAGATTTTCTCATTTTGTCCAGCTTGGTTATATAGAATGGTTTGGGCATCAGCTTGAACTTGGAACTCTTGCACTGCCATCCATTTATTAACAACAAGCTCTGCATTTCGAATACGAAGGTAGCGTGCATTGATTGCCACATCCAAATCAATCAGTCGATCAGTGAAATGGTTGCTTGTGCCATTTTGAATGACAGTATAGCTCACACCGTCTTCCGAATATTCCAAAATAGCCTTGGCCATGCGATCGGCATGATTTCCTGCTCGTCCTTGTAAAACGCGAATATGGGTCACACGCTGGGTACTGCCTAAGTCAACGCCCAAATAACTTCCAGCTTGGATGTTGCTCTGACCATTGACATTGGTATCAAAGATGAGTTCGCTCGTATCACTTCCATCAATCATATTGGCATCCGTAGTGTTGTCAATATAGCGGTTAAAATGCTCAGATTTTATGACGGATACCTGATTGATCTGTTTATAGTATTTAATCGAACCGTCGTTGCTGACTTCCACCTTATAAGTGGCATTTTCCTTCACATAGCCTTGGGGCGAAGTCACTTCTTCTAAGGTATATGTACCTGGAGCAAGATTTTCAATGACAAAGTCGCTATTGCCGCTCTGTGTTTTTTCCACAGCAGTAAAGCTACTATCATTGTCTTTGGTCAAGCGGAAGGTTACATTGCCTGAGATTTCACCCTGAACATCCTCAATCCCCTTGATACGTTTGGTGAAACGTAAGGTGGCTTTCTTATAGTTTTTCACTCGAATTTCCAGTGTAATTGGCTGGTTACCACCTTGATTACTGATGATCAAATTCGGGCTTGTTGTATGGAAAGTTCCATCGTTGTTGACGGTAAATGGAATCAGTTCTGGCAGAATATTGTAACCATTTGGTGCCGTAAATTCCTTGATATAGTAGGTTCCAGCAACAAAATTCTGGTTTCGGTTATGGAAAGTAAAGGTTCCTCCGCTTATAAAAGTGGCTACTTGCCCACCAATAACTGAGCCATTTGCGTCAGTAATACCAATACGTGACTGGCTTGTAATTGGCTGATCGGTTACAGCATCAACCTTCACCACTCTAAATTGAAACTTCTTGTTGTCTGGTCTTCTATTGATGATAGTAGAACTATTTTCGGTAAATTCAATCTGACCATCTGCTGTTACTCGGAATTTAGCAACGGCATTTGTAGGTTTTTCGTAACCTTCAGGTGCTACGGTCTCCCAAACTTCATACTGGCTATTTGGTTGTAGATTATTCAACCGAAACTTACCAGCAGCATTGGTGGCGGTACCTGTTCGAATAAGGTCATAGCCATCCTGTTTCATCTTTCTCAATTCAAAGATTGCATCTACAAGTGGTTGTCGTTCGGTATTGACCTTGGTAAATTCCTGGTTGATGTCTTCGTTGACAACATTCATGCGGAAAGTACCATTGCTTTCAAATACATGTCCAGACTGGATATGATTGGTATCTGTCACTTTGCGAATTTTCAAAACACCTGCATCTTCATATACTTCAATCTCGATTGGGGTAATTTTTTTATAACCTGCCGGAGCCGTTAATTCTTCTAAGACATAGGTACCCTTTGCAAGGTTTGTAAAGAGGAAGGTAGCGGAAGATGCATTTTCTCCCAAAGTCACACTGTAGCGATTATTTTCCTTACTACGTAAACGGAAGACAGCTCCTTTCAGCCGACGCGTTTCCCCCTGAGTGTATTTATCAATCTGCAAAGAAATGTATTTGGTATTGACAATTTCTGGTGGTGTATTAGCATTATACGGACGTCCATCAATTGTTATATTGTCAGCGTTCCTGATAACAATTTCTTTCTCAGTCGGATCCAAGGCATAGCCCACCGGTGCTAACACCTCTCTTAGTTTATAAGTCCCTCCATACACATTTCGAATATTTAGAATACCTTCGCTATCTGATATCACCCGCTGAACAACCTTCCCATCACGACTAAGTACAAATACTGCACCTTGTAGAGGACGTTTCTGTCCATTTTCATTACCCACTTTGCGTAATTTCAGAGAATACCAGTCCACTGGATAGGCACCACCCCAAGCCAGCGTATCTGCTTCGCGACGGAAATAGTCTAGTTTAGTTCTACGATTTAAACCAACTGAGTAGCTATTAGCAATAACTGCATTGAAGAAATAGTTTTCCGTAGGAGATATCATCTTTTTAGTTCGAACCTTGGCAAGAATCCCTCTTCGGTGAACACTGGCTACGTTACTTCCTTCGTAATAAAACTCAATCTTATACTTACTCCTAAACTGACGATTGTTGGCACCTATAAATTTTGATGGTGCCCAGTCCTGACTGCTCCCCGTCAGATGCACTTTTACATCAGTTCCTGGAAGAGTATATTCTTGGACATGTCCTCTTAACAATCCCTGAGTAGGAGTCAATTTTCGCATGGTATCTTGACGATAGCCACCAGCTGCCGTTCCTTCTATCAAATAAACATCAATATCCTGGATGAAACTGTTTGGATTATTTCCGTGGTATAATTCGTTTGTTTCTGATAAGTGTTCAAAGAACTTACGGTTATTCCCATGCCAATTGCTTTTTCCCCAGATGTCACCACCTGAAGCATTATAGACTACATCCCATACCATCTCATCTGCATCGGTATAAGACATCCATTTGTTAACTGAACCTGATAGGTACAAAATATTCCCATCACTATAATTGGCAGTCGTTTGGTTGGTCACTGTCTTGCTACATTCCATGCCACTACCACTGTAATAGGTTTCAAATTGAAGTTCCTTTCGGACTTCCTTAGTCCCTATGGGATTGCTTGGATCAAAGAAGTATTCGATACGAGGGTTTACACCATCATAATAAGTTTGATTACCTGAAACCTGATTACCATTGATGTGAGTAACACCACGAATCTCATCTCCGATAAAGAAACTACCTGTATAATCAGTTACGGAATAAGCATCTGCTGTTAATATAAATCGAATTTTATCCTGCTCGACATGGTAGACATTTGCAACATGCCGTCCATTAGCTTGAATTTCCTTCCAAACCTTGTTAGGATTGGACACATGTTTTAAAATTAGCTCACGAGGAATTTTGATTTCGAAATAATCTCCCTCTTCTGCATAGGCAGGAATCCTGAATTGCATCTGCAAAGGAGAGCCAAATCCCTGCCAACCGTCACTCAAACGGAAGTACTTGATGTCAGTATTTTGTACCGAAGTGATACCATAGTGCGAACAGGTACCAGGATTGGTCGGAACAGGTCGACTGGTATTCTTTTTGTTCTTGTAGGTGTAAATTAGCTCCTCGGTGTCCTGCTCAGCAGCTACCAGGCTATAACCTGATGGTTCTATTTCATTTACATCATAAAATATTTTTTTACCAACTTTAAAAGTTGGAGATGTAGTTACTTCATATTTATTAACATCTCTTTTTACAACTTCTCTTTGATTACTTCTAATAGTTAATGTTTCATTTATATTTCCACCTTTTACTGTAAAATTAACATCAACTGGCGTTGCATTTTCAAGCCATTCTTTTTTTATAATCAAATCTTTTTTTAGTGCAGAAAGTTCTGCACCTACAAACGTATGGTTTGTCTTATTGTTAGTAATATTAGTTAAAGTTTCTACTACAGCTATTCCTCCAGGAGGCACATTACTCGCTGTAACTTTACCATTTGAAACACTTGTGTATGTTTGTTCACTTATTTGTCTATAGCCGTCTTCTGTTGGTTCATAAATATAGACTACAACATTGTGCAATCTTTGAGAATTATCAAGATCTATGCTAAAATCAAAGTTTTCTAGCGCAGTTCCTTTATTAACATTAGATTGCGTCCATTTTATAACACTTTCTGACTTATAATCACCTGCTACATTTGCTGCATTAGATACATTAACAGTATCTGCACTTACCTTACTAAGTGGTCCACCCCAATCTTCTGCTGGTAAACTCAACGTTCCAGTAGTGGTAATATGTTTTATTTCTCCTCGTGCTATTTCTGTTGTAACTCCGTTTTGAGTTAACTTACTTTTTTGTGGAGGTTGAACTTTTATTGTAGAGTGATAATCTAAAGTATAGTAATCTCTAGGTGCTATAATAGGCGTTTCTATCGTATATGTATATACACCATTTTCTATCGGTAAATTTGAATAAGTAGATTTAAATCTATCATCTGCTATATTTAAAAAATTTTGGGATATGCTTTGATTATTTTTTGATAATGATAATATTCTAGGCTCTCCTAATCCAGAATCTGTCGTTGTAGAAAAATGATGTTGCATACTTTTAATAAATTGTGGATCAGCTCCATTTACAGTAGTAACATATTCCCATATAATCGAAGTTGCTTGTCCTGAGCTATCTGTTTTTATTTCTTTTTTTCTAAGTTGCCCATTTTGAATATAATTAGTAGAAATTCCAGGAATTTCAATTTTTATTGGAGAAAATATATATTTTGAAATTTCCTCTTCTTTCGTAATGGTAGTGGTTGTTCCATTCGGATTATTGATAATCGTTGTTGTACTATTCGTAGTCGTTTCTGTTACAGCCCTCCTTGTCCGAGCAGAGCGCAACATACTACCAATCTGTTCTTCTAACTCATTCTTTTTAGCATTGGTGACATGGATTATTTTTTCGGCTCCACTTTCTTGCAACTGAATGGCTGGCAGCTGTTTCTCTACTTCGTAACCTTGAGCTGTTGACAATTGACTGATCTGGTACTCACCTACGGGCAAATCTCGCCATTCCAAGACTCCTTGTTCATCTGTACGACCTTTGTGAACGCTTTCAAAATTTCCTACAGCTATAATAGAAAACTCCGCACCTGCGATGGGCTTGCTAGGTTGCAAGACACCTTCTTCGTATTCATGTAATACCAAGCGTAGATTAGCTGTTTGAATGGCTAAAGCTTGTTCTTCTTGTAGCACCTCTTCGCCTTCAGGTACTGGATTAGACTGCGTGTTGTCAGAAATAGCTTCAGAAGTTTCTGGAATTGGCTGCTCGGTATCAGAAACTGATTTTTCTGAGACTGGCTGCTCGGTATCAGAAACCGATTTTTCTGAGACTGGTTGTGAGGTATCGAAGGCTGCGGAATCAGTCACCATCTCTATACTATTCCTATTGACAAATTCTTCAAATGTTTTCCAGTCTTCTGTTAAGATGGTCTTATAATCTGAAGACAGAACGGCCATAAATTGACCAGTTTGTAGCGGATTCTTTATCTTCAAGCGTAGCAGAATTTCCTCGTATCTACGCTCAGGCCGCTCTTCATCTACCTTCCACTCTATATGGCGTTCAGGCTCTGGCTTGATTTTGATGGAGTAATAGCCTAGACCATATACAGGCAAAGGTTCTTCTAGAGAATCCTGTGTTGCAACAGTTGGGGCAACTTCCTGCTCAGGAAATTCCTTGGGCACATCTTCTTCACGATAATCTTCGTCCTTGACAAAACCTAGTGGAAGTTTTTCCTTTGGAAACCCTTGCTCATCCAGCTGACTTTCCAGTTCCAGCTCATTCTGGATCACCAAGGAAAGCCCTTTGCTGATGTCTACTCCCTCTTCAATCTGGATAATCACATCTAGCCTATCGAGCTGCTTTTGACTGGTATCTAGCTTAATGGCCAGCTTTTGACCATCTTCCTTCAGATGTTCTAGATACTTAGTCCGAATGGTTAGTGGCGTTGTAGCACTAACTGATTCCGAAAAAATTGTTATCGGTAGCCGAATAATATCTAGACATAGAACAAGTAATAAGAAAGAACTAAGAAAGTATCTTACCTTTTTCATAACTTTACTCCATTTCATATACTTATATGCATAATTATTCTTTATCACGTTGTCATTTCAGCATTATTATACTAATTTTTTCAAAAAAACAAAAGTAATTTACGGCAAAAAGCAGACAAATTTCACTGTTATATATATATATATATGCGACCGCATTTTTTCAGCAGTTTTGCAGAGAGTTCTGAAAAAGTTTTTGAAATTTTCTTGATTTTAACCATACAAATATATATATATATATATTGTTTTCATATATGTATATTATGTATATTTATACTCATTTTATGATTGGTAACTATTACCTTTTATTTAGACTTTTATAGTCAATAAAAAATCCCGACCTTATAAGCCGAGATTTTCATATTTTGTGCGATAGCCAATCTGTAAGATTTTTCCATCTTGAATCAAGAGAGGACGTTTAATCAACATACCATCATTAGCTAATAAGTCTAATGCTTGATCCACCGTTAAACTGTCAAATTTATCCTTCAGACCAAGTTCGCGGTAACTATTTCCTGAAGTATTGAAATACTTTTTCAATTCAAGACCCGTGGCTTCCATCCAAGCTTTTAGCTCTTCAGCACTAGGCGGTGTTGACTTAATGTCAATAGCTTCAAATTCCAAGCCCAAACTGTTCAGCTCTGCTTTTGCTGCCCGACAAGTCGAACACTTGGGATATTCATAAAATAAAATCATCTTTCACCTCAAATTCTGGATTCTCATGCCGCAAGAGCCAGATTTTTTTATCCAGTCCTCCAGCATAGCCTGTCAACTGCCCTTTCTGATTGAGAACTCGGTGACAAGGAACAATAATAGAATAAGGATTGCGCCCAACTGCTCCACCAATTGCCTGACCTGAACGTTGACCAAGTTGTCGAGCAAGCTGCCCATAGCTAGTGGTCTGGCCATAAGGGATTTCTTTCAATAAAGCCCAGACTTTTTCCTGAAATTCCGTTCCAATAGCTTCAAGAGGAAGGCTAGTAAAATCCACATCTTGACCTGAAAAATAAGCATCCAACAAGAGACTAGTCTGGTCTAGAATAGGATGTGAGCCTAGAACTGGTTCTTCAGTTAGTCCTCGTTCAAAATATTTTTGTCCCTCAAACCAGGCTCCTCGCATGCCCCTATCACTAGCAACAAGGGACATCGGCCCAAGTGGACTTTGATAGATCGTTTTCACATACATACTAGTTTTTATTTTGGATAACACGAACCTTGACAATCGCATCGGTCGCTTCAAAGTTAGCAACTAACTGATCAATCTTTGCCTTATCTGCTTCATCCAAGTCTAACAAGGTATAAGCATAGTCACCTTTTGACTTGTTGATAATGTTGTCAATATTGATGCCCAATTCAGACACGGCTGTGGTGATTTTTGCCACCATGTTTGGAATGTTTTTGTTGATGAGAGTAATCCGATAGGGAGCATCCAAGAACTGTTTGACATTTGGGAAATTGACTGAGTTGATGATTTCACCAGTCTCCATAAAACGACGAATGGTCTGACCAGCCGCAATAGCACAGTTAAGCTCCGCTTCTTCTGTTGACCCACCAACGTGCGGGAAGGCGATAATGTTGTCCTTGTTGAGCACTTCTTCTGTCCCAAAGTCAGTGATGTAGTTCTTGATTACTCCTGCTTCGATAGCTTCAAACAGGTCAGCGTTATTGACCAACTCACCACGGGCGAAGTTAATCAAAGTCGTTCCTTTCTTCATTTGGCCAAAACTGTCTGCATTGAACAAATCACGGGTCTTGTCTGTCAAAGGAACATGGACTGTGATATAGTCAGCGTTGTTAAAGATTTCTTTCAAATCATCCACGCGTTTGACATGGCTGGAAATGCTCCAAGCCGTTTCAATCGACACATATGGATCGTAACCGAGAACATTCATTCCCAGACGGCGGGCATCGTTAGCAATGCGCGCACCGATAGCACCCAGTCCGATAACACCAAGAGTCTTACCTGAAATTTCTGTCCCAGCAAACTGCTTCTTACCTGCTTCAACCTGCTTAGGTACATCATCTCCTGACAATGTATTTGCCCATGCAGTCGCTCCGATATAGTCACGTGCTGACAAGAGAATGGAAGCAATGACTGCCTCTTTTACGGCATTGGCATTGGCACCTGGAGTGTTAAAGACAACAATACCTTTCTCTGTTGCCTCTTCGATTGGAATATTGTTAGTCCCTGCTCCTGCACGGGCAATGGCTTTCAGATTTTCGGGAAAATCAAAGCCATGCAAGTTTTCAGAACGAATGATAAAGGCATCTGGATTGGCCGCATGGTCACCATCAATCTGGAATTTATTGCCCAATTCCTTAAGACCAATTTGATTGATATTGTTAAAAGTACGTACGCTAAATACCATTTATTTTTACCTAAAAAGGCGGAATAGCTGCCGCCTGACTTTCTTTATTTATTAATTATTCCCAAGCAACCAACGGTCGTCTTCACTGATTTCCTGGTAAAGACTTCGCTCGCTCTTTTGCTTGATTTTTTGATAGGCTAGACGTTCTCCATCTATTGGGACTTTACCACAATAGACATAGCCCAATTTTTTTAGAATGTGCTGCGTTGTCTTATTCTGCTCGTGGGTATCACAGCGGAAATCCGGTCCTTTTTGACCTTCAATTAAACCTTGCAAAAACGTTTGTATGATTCCTTGACCACGAAATTCGTCAGCTGCTGCAATTCTATGAAATGTTGTATATACAGGATGATTGTGCTGCCATTTTCCTTCATATATGGCCTCATATTCTGCTTCTTGACCACGATGAACGGCGGCATAAGCTGCCACCTTACCGTCAACTAGACCAACGTAACCTCTGCCAGAAAGAATGTCATCAAAGATATCCTCTTTATTTGGATACTCTCCCTGCCATTGATTGATACCGGAGGTTGCTAGAAATGCACGAGCATCTTCAAGAATATCGACAATAGCCTCCATCTCATTGGGATGTGCTAATCTAATTTCCATTAAGCATTCTCCACTGCAAATTTTTTCATGAATTCAATTAATTCAACCACACCTTGACGTGGGAAAGCATTATAGAGCGACGCCCGCATCCCGCCTACTGAACGGTGACCTTTGATGTTTTTAAAACCAGCTGCTGTTGCTTCTTTGACAAATTTAGCATCCAATTCCTCGCTTGGTGAGACAAAAGGAATGTTCGCTACTGAACGCTCTTCTTTTTTGCGAACAGGGTTTGTATAGAAATTAGACTGGTCGATATAGTCATAAAGCAAACCAGATTTTTCACGGTTGATTTTTTCCATCTCATCAACACCACCAATTTCTTTCACCCAATCAAAGACGAGTTTAGAAATATAGATAGAGTATGCTGGCGGAGTATTATATAAAGACTCATTTTCAGCTTGAATACGGTAGTCCAACATGCTTGAAAGCATTGGCTGATCATTGAGGAAATCCTCACGAACAATCACCACAGTAACACCTGCAGGGCCAATATTCTTTTGGGCCCCAGCATAAATCATGGCAAAATCTTCAACATTATAACGAGCTGCTAAAATATTTGAAGACATGTCAGCAATCACTGGCACACCATTAGTGTCAGGAATATCATATACTGCTGTACCTTCAATGGTATTGTTGGTTGTCAAATGCACGTAAGCAGCAGTTGGATCAATATCATTTTTATCGAAGGTTGGCAATTCTGCATAGGTGATATCTTCTGTAGAGCCAAGCAAGATTGGTTCAAAGTCAATAGTCTTAGATAGCTTCACAGCCTCAGTATAGGCTTTTTTACCCCATGAGCCACCGACAAGATAGTAGGCTTTTTTACCTTGGGCAAAGTTGAGAGGAATCATAGTAAATTCCAAAGATGCTCCACCTTGTAAGAACAACACCTTGTAGTTATCTGGAATGGCCATCAATTCACGAAGCGTCGCTTCAGCACCTTTAATAATATCATCGAAGTCCTTGGAGCGATGGGACATCTCCAAAACACTCATTCCCGAACCATTGTAGTCCAAGAATTCAGCTTGAGCACGTTCAAGCACTGGTTTTGGCAATACTGCAGGACCTGCAGAGAAGTTGTAGATTGTCATAAAATCCCTCCATTAAGTTAGTCTGTTCATTATATCACAAATATTCAGACAATTCCATAAAATATGCTGAGTTCTCAGAAAAGGTACGGAAAATACCTAAAAACCAAAAAGACCAAGCATTAGCCTAGTCCATGATATATATCGTATACTTCTTGTTTTTTGAGTTGGTAGCGTTTGGCCACTTCTTTGATAGCCTGATTAGGTTTTATGCCACTTGCAATTTCCCTTTCTACCTCAGCCTTCAAGTCCACTTCGTCAGCAGAAGGATAGACTGCCTCACCAGCACCCTCGACAATAATCAAGCATTCTCCCTTAAGTGGATTTTCTTCCAAATACTCTAGTAATTCGGAAATGCTTCCTCTCTGGTATTCTTCGTATAACTTAGTCAATTCTCGAACAACTGTTACCTGACGGTCACCATAAACTGTCAACATATTTTCTAAGGTATCTGCCACACGATATGGAGATTCATAGAAAATTTGCGTCTCAGGATAGGTCTTTTTTTCTTGGAAAAATTCTTTTTGCTGCCCCGATTTTCTCGGTAAAAATCCATAAAAAATATGTGGCTGGGGTGCCAAACCAGATGCAATCAAGGCTGTAATTCCCGCCGATGCTCCTGGAAGTGCTACAACAGGAATATCTTCCGCAATCGCTGCCCCTACCAGGTCATGACCAGGATCCGAAATGGAAGGCAGGCCTGCATCAGAAACTTGCGCAATGGACTGACCAGATTTGAGCCAATCAATCAAAACTGGAATTTTTTCATGGGCATTGTGTTCATGAAAGGATATTTGCTTGGTTTCTACTTCAAAATGTTTGAGTAGGAGGCCTGTGTTTCTCGTATCTTCCGCTGCAATTATATCCACCTCTTTCAAGGTCTGAACAGCTCGGAATGTCATATCCTGTAAGTTTCCAATAGGAGTTGGCACCAGATATAAAGTCCCAAAACTCGTCTGTCCCTTAAATGATTTTTGTACTTTCATCCTAATCTCGATTCAATAATTCTACACAGAACATACAAGGTTCATCATTATCCCTACGTTGACCATAAGAGAAGGTACAAATATGGAAACCATCTTCGTAAATATTCTCCAAATTCTCCTTACCAAAGTTGGAAGATTTATGGCCTGTCTTATCTTCTTTTTCCAAACGTTCGCGCAACTTGGAATTTTCCAAACGGAGGGTCGTATTTTCATCAATAACTCCCTGTAAATGCTTTTTGATAGCATCCACTTCTGCCAACGTGGTTAGAAGATTTTGCGAAAAATCATCTAGGGCATCAAAAATTTCTTTTTTATCCATTATCTCCCTTTCTTTTATTTTACAGAGTTATGTACTCTAGACTATTTTGTAGACTTACGTTTGCCTGCCACATCTTCTTAGCCTTAAGAACAGCATCCATTTTTTCACGTACGTTTGCCGATTCCATCATTTTCTCAGATAATATCAGACTCAGAAGGTCAAACAAACGTCCCTGCTCAGCTTTTTCCACAGCTAAAGACACTAGGATTCCAACTTGCAAATAAGCACGCGTAGGCTCCACCAAGAGCAAGTCTGTAAATTTCTTTGTCTGTCCCATCAAATCTAAAAAGTTTTTATTTTCTGCTAACTTTTTCGCTTCTTCTTGACTTGAAACCAGTTGAGCTAAGAGATTCGCTTGTGTTTTTAACAAGCCCTCCTCTTCTAACATTCGCTCCATGGCCGGAATATTTTTAGGAAAACCTATAATCTGTGTCCGACTCTTGATAGTAGGAAGGACGGCTTCTTCCTGATTGGTCAATAAGAAGATGTGAATGGCTGACTGAGGTTCTTCAATCACTTTTAGCAAAGAGTTGGCTGCGTTAGCATGCATTTTCTCAGCATCACGAATAATGAAAACCTGCTTATTGGATTCAAATCCAGATTGTGAAAAATTCTTAACTAATTCACGTATCGTATCTGTTTTGATAACATTTCCCTGCGGTGCAATAACAGTAAGATCTGAAAACTCATTTGCTTCAATTAGACGACAGGAACGACACTTCTGACAAGGAAGGACGCCTTCTTTCTCCTGACAAAATAACGATTGACTGAGAAAAATTGCCATATCAAAACTAGCAAAGTCACCTGAAAATAGATAGGCATGTGCCAAACGTCTCTGCTCTAAAATTGTCACAAAACGTTGAAATACATTGGGTTGTAAGTTTCTAAGTTCTTCAATCTTCATGTTCTTTCTGCAAACCGTTTCTTAATGACCACCAGAGCATCTGCAACAACAGCCTCTAGTGGCTGACTGGCATCAATCTTTACAAACCGCTCTGGTTCCTGCTCTAAAATACTAAGATAGCCTTGACGCACCCGTCTATGCATATCTGCTTTTTCCATATCCAAGCGATCCACATCACGGTCAGCATTGCGGGCAATTCGAGCCAGCCCCTCTTCTGTATCAATATCAAAATAAAGGGTTAAATCTGGCTTTAAACCATCTGTTGCAAACTGGTTAAGCCAATGAATGTCATCTATATCCAAACCCCGTCCAAATCCTTGATAGGCAATAGAGGAATCGATAAAACGATCAATCAAGAGCAATTTCCCCTGTGCCAAGGGTGGAAGAATCTTCTCTTTCAAATGCTGACGTCGTGCTGCAATGAACAATAACAGCTCCGTCTTATCATCCATCGCTGTATTTGCAGGATTCAGAATAATATTGCGAATTTCTTCTGCAATAGCCACCCCACCTGGCTCTCTAGTTGTGACTACTTCTGGCCCCAATTCCTGCAAGGCTGGCAATAACTGTTGCAATACCGTCGTTTTCCCTGCCCCATCTGGACCTTCAAATGTAATAAAAAAACCGTTTCTCATCTTTCCCTCGCTCTTAGTACCAGTATGCACAGTTCAGCACTTCACTTATGAAGACTGGTTCTTAGATATTCATTCCATTTTACCAAAAATTAGTCAAAAAATCACTTGAAAATTGACTTGTTTTTAAGGAGAAAATCTTTTAAAATTGATATATACACATATTCGGAGGTGCTTATGGTTCGTTTGAAAAATATTTTACTTATTTTGCTTGGTGCAGGGCTATTTGCCTTTGGGCTAAATTATTTAATCATGCCCAATCGTCTATTCGAGGGTGGCGCAACTGGATTGACGCTGATTATTTACTACCTTTTTCATATTCAACCTTGGATAATGAACATTGTGATTAATATTCCATTGTTCATCCTCGGGTGGAAAATACTCGGAAAGAAGACTCTCTATCTCAGTATCTTAGGAACCTTTAGCGTTACCTTTTGGTTGGCCATTTTTGAAAAAATCCATTTTTCAATCAATCTACAACAAGATTTGATACTCGTTAGTATCCTGGGTGGGATTCTTATGGGACTAGGATTAGGAACCATCTTCCGTGCTGGCGGAACGACTGGGGGAAGCGATATTATTGCTCGTATAGGTCATAAATTCCTACCTTACTCCATTGGACAAATCATTCTTGCAGTTGACATCCTCATCCTAACTCTGATTGTTATTGTTTTTAAAGACCTTCGTACCGTACTCTATACCTTAATGATGCTGACAATTGCTTCTAGAATGATTGATTTTGTTACAGAGGGCGGATATGGTAGCAAGGGTGTTATGATTGTTTCTCAAAAATCTGACCAATTGGCCCAGGCTATTGATTGTGAAATCGAGCGTGGTGTCACCTTTATCAAAGCACAAGGTTTCTACAGCAAAGCAGATGTCAACATGATTTACTCGGTCATATATAAGAGCCAACTCCAAGAGATGAAGGAGCTTATTCATCGCATTGACCCCCACGCATTTATCACCATTACAGACGCACATGAAGTACTCGGTGAGGGATTTACTTTAGATCGAGATAAAAAACCAATAGAACGCCATTAAACAAACCTGCAGTTTCGCTGAACTGCAGGTTTTATATTATTGATTGGTTTCAAGTGGTTGCTCTGCCTCAGACTGTGCTTCTTTGCCTTGCTCCAGCAAAGCAGCAATGATTTTTTGATCGCGTAGCTTAACAGAATCATTGATAGTCTCTGCTGACCGTACAATAGCTGCTTCCAACTCCCGACGTTTCTGACGCCCTTCATCTATAGCTGCAATAATGCCATTATTTTGGGCAACCAAACTTTCTGCCAATTTGGTAACAGATGCTACTGAAAGGGTCGGATTCTGAGCTGTGCGTTCCATCATCGGGATGGCTTCTTTTGATGTATCCGCAAGCATTTGAAGAGCAGCATTATTAGCATTGACAATCGCATCTGCCGTCTGGCTAGACTTGATAGATTGTTGTAAGATGCCCAACTGTGCAATGGACAATTTCATTGTTGGAATAGTATTGCGACGCAACATCCCAAGGCGCTGTTTCATATCCGAAGAAACCTTGACCAGATTACGCATCTGCGGTGTCGTTGTCCACGCGACATACAAGCGACTCATATACTCAGAATGTTGTTGTTCGAGGATATTAGCAACCTCTGTTACATGTGCCAACTTCTCAGAAGCTACTTGATAATCTACCGTAGTTGGTTGCAGACCTGCCAAGCGTTCTTGCTCTGCTTTTGCTCGCTGGGCAGCCTCTTGACCAGTCGCCTCGATAAAGGCAATCACACCGACTAGATTTTCAATAGACTTAGTATTGTTTTCAATCAAAAGCTCTGCAGAAACAATATTGCGCGCCAACACCTCTTCCTGCTTGACCACACTGGCTGCCATGCTATCCATTTTCTTTTCAATGGTCTGCGAATCAAAATAAAATTCCTGCAAATCATTTTTGGTCTGCTTGAACAGGCGTTGGAAGAAACCTGGTTTCTTTTCTAATTCAGCAGTTGTGGAAATGTCCTTATACTTAGCCACAAAACCATTCAATTCACGGTTGGTATTGGCCAATAGCTCATCCACCTGTGGAATTTCAATCTTCTTCTGTTCTGACAAAATGTGATTGACCGTGGCATTGACTTCTTCTACCGCTTCCTTACCAAAATCCAAGAGGGCATTTTGATTAGCTAAGAAATTATCCACCAATTGGGGAGCCTTGGCACGAATACTTGTTTGTTGTTCCGGTGTCAACTGTGCCAAGAAAGACACTTTTGAATTATCTCCAGTCGGAGTCGCTTGAATAAGCTCTGTTGTCTTATCTTTGGTTGATAAACTATTATTAGCAATCTGATCAATATCGAAATTAAATTCTGACATCTTCTCTATTCCTCTTCTCTTTTCATCATACGCAGACTGACTTCAAAATCTTTCATATCCGCTTCGTTAAATTGTTTGATGGTATCATCCAAATCCTTATCAAACATTTCCATGGCTGATTTTGCCTGCACCAATCGTTCTTCTGCGTTAAAATAATCTTTCGGTGATTTTTTGATTTTCAAATAACCCTGTAAAATATCGTTAAACCGATTCATATTGGCCTCATGGATAGCTGTCAATTCTTCCCGCTTATCTGTCGCCTTTTCCAGCTTTTCAAGAATAACAAGATTGTCTCTTTGAATATTACAATAGGTTTCTAGAATTTCAGGAGCTAAATCCGCTATCATGCCTTGTTCATCCATCACAGCATTACCACCAGTAGAAACCTGTGTGTCAGTATTTTTTTCTGTTTTAGCTTCTGGCAGTTTTAAATGATATTTTAGTTGCAAGGTATCTACAACTTCTTTACTTTCATATCTATTCAGATATTTTCCAACTTTTTGATAGAGCTGATCTAATTCAAATAATTGTCCTAACAGTCTGTTTCGCAACTGTAACACAACCTTATCCTCACCCTTTTCCACCAAGAGCTCTTGATGCTTTTCATAGCCCGAACGAATAGATAGCGCTAATACCTGCAAGCGTTTTATAGAATCTCCATTCAAAAAACGCTGGATAGCCTCTCTCTTGTAAAAATAGCCAATTAAGAGCCCAATGGGCAATAAGATATACCAGAAACTCATGACAAAACCGATTGCCAATAAAACAAGGAGGGCCACAAGTCCTGAATTATTTTTACCATATTTCTTATACTTTTTATATTTGTGCCCCATAGAGCCTCCTCATACATGATATACTTTATTATATCACATTCCCCTAAAATACTAGAATGATAGCTAAAGAAAAAAACCGAGAAATCTCGGTTTTTAAATATTTTTAGCAACAGTCGGAACCAAGCTATCCACTTGGATACCTGCACCCTCGAAAAGAGTTCGAACTTCCTCAACATCAACTTTTCCGTCAATCTGCACTTCGATGACAACTTTTCCAGACTTGGTAGCAAGTTGCACAGTAGATACAATATTATAATCCTTATCTGCCACCAATCGAATAATTTTTTCTAACTCCCCTGCCTTATTTTCAACAAGGAACCGAGCGCGTACTCCTTCTTCTCCATAACCTGAGACATGAAGAAAAGCTGCAAAAATATCACGATCAGTAATAACTCCATAGAGTTGACCATTATCCACGACTGGTAAGATACCGACCTTGTTTTTGTACATGAGATAGACTGCATCTTCTAGACTGGCATAGCCAGAAACGGTAATGACGTTCTTAATCATCACATCCTTGACCTTAGTCTTATTCAAAAGGTAGTTCATCTCGTAAATAGATAGGCTAGTTGCCTTCGATGGACTAGCTTCTGCGATCGTTCCCTCAGTGACCAAACCAACCAACTTATCATTTTCAATAACAGGTAGACGGTGCAAATCCTGTTCACGCATAATATCTGCAGCGTATGCAATGGTTGTATCTGGTGAAATGTAAACAACTTTACGGGTCATAAAATCTTTAACTGACATAGGACTTCCTCCTTTGGTAAATCATACTTTATTATACCACAAATCCGAAAACGATTTCAATATTTAATGAAAAGAAATGAAAATCAGCGATAGAAAACCGCTGATTGTTCCAAAGCTAACTAATTTTTCTATCCTTTAACCGCAAAGTAATGGCCACTTGGACTTGCAAAGTTAAAGTTAGGGAAAGGCTCCGCATTGACCGGACTGCAAGTATCTGTCAGGCCAGCGATTCGTGCCTGAAGACCGTCAATATCATCTGTCTCAAACAAGAGACTTGGCTTCATATCAATCACTTCTGGCGATACTTGGTGGATAAATTCATTTGCATAAACAGTAATGGTCGTTGTTGCTTCTAGATGTGACTTCATATCAAAGGTTTCGTAACCCATCATCTCTGATTCATTGAAGATTGTGAAACCAGCAGCCGTCCAAAAAGCCTTCTCAGCAGCTACATCATCCACATAAAACATAAGACCAAATTCTTTGTTAAACATTTTTATACCTCGGTATAGACATTCTAAAAATACTTCTGATGGAGATACAATGCTATCATATTATCCAGAAATTAGCAAGTAAGAGATAAAAAGAAAACCGTCAAAGTTGGAGGACCAAGTAATGCATATTGCTGGTTTTCCTATCTCCCGATTAAAACAGCCTAGCCTATCCGAATATAAAAAAACTGCCTGCCGGCAGTTCTCATTTTCAACTTAAAACATGGGGGAACCCACTTATAAAGAAAACTGCCTACCGGCAGTTCTCATCTCCAACCTAAAATGAGGCGTCAGCCTCGGGGGGGATAAACCAGCAATCTACATTGCTGGTTTTCCCATTTCCAACCTAAAACAACCCGTCAGTGTGGGGGGACAAAGAAAAAGCCTCGAAAGACTTTTTCTTTTCCTATTTCCAACCTAAAAAGGTCCCCCGGACCTTTTTAGCCACCCAGATATGCTTTTTTGACTTCTTCTGAGGCGAGGAGTTCTTTTCCTGTTCCTGTGAGGACGACTTTTCCTGTTTCTAGGACGTAGCCGCGGTCTGCGATGGCAAGGGCTTTGTTGGCATTTTGTTCGATCAAGAGAACGGTTGTTCCCTGTTTTTGGATATCTTGGATGATATCAAAAATTTCTTGAATGAAGATTGGGGCCAAGCCCATGGAAGGCTCATCAAGGAGCAAGAGTTTCGGTTGGCTCATAAGAGCACGACCCATAGCCAACATCTGCTGCTCACCACCTGAGAGGGTTGCCGCATCTTGGTTCTTACGCTCTTCCAAACGTGGGAAGCGTGCGAAGATTTTCTTCAAGTTAGCTTGGTTTTCCTCGCGATTGTTGCGAAGAAAAGCACCCATTTCCAAGTTTTCCATAACGGTCAAGCCTGCAAAGACATGGCGACCTTCTGGAACTTGTGACAAACCATCCGCTACGATTTTACGGGCAGGAACTTTTTGAATTTCATTTCCAAGGAAAGAAATCGTTCCAGCTGACGGACGTACAAGACCTGAAATAGTACGAAGGATAGAGGTTTTACCAGCACCATTGGCACCAATCAAGGTTACAACTTCTCCCTCATTGACTTCAAAGCTGACATCTTTTACAGCCTCAATAACGCCATAGTTGACGGAAAGATTTTTAACTTCTAACATTGCCATTATGCTTCACCTCCAAGGTAGGCTTCAATTACGCGCTTGTTATTACGGATTTCTTCAGGAGTACCGTGGGCAATCAAACGACCGTATTCCAATACATAGATACGCTCCGTCACTTCCATAACCAAGCTCATATCGTGTTCAATCAAGATGATGGTAATGCCAAATTCTTCCTTGATTTTTCGGATGAGTTGGGTCAATTCTGCCGTTTCCTGCGGGTTCATACCAGCCGCTGGCTCATCCAAGAAAAGAATTTTTGGATCGGTCGCAAGGGCACGAACGATTTCCAAACGGCGTTGTTGACCGTAAGGAAGGTTCTTAGCCAGCGTATCCGCATCGCCATCCAAATCGAAAATCTTCAAGAGTTCAATCGCCTTGTTTTTCAATTCTTCTTCATTTTTATAAAATGCTGGAAGTCGTAAGAAACTTGCGAGAACTTCTGCTTTGCCGTGATTACCAAGTCCAATCAATACATTTTCCAAAACGGTCATATTTTTGAACAAACGAATGTTCTGGAAAGTACGACCAAGACCAAGCGAAGCAATTTTTGATGGTGCTTTACCGTTCAAAATAGTCCCTGCAAGAGAAATTGTCCCCTCGCTTGGTTCATAAACACCTGTTAAGAGGTTGAAAAGAGTCGTTTTACCAGCACCGTTTGGACCGATAAGACCAACCAATTCCCCTTCATGAAGTTCCATGGTCACGTCACCAACGGCAGTCAGGCCACCGAAGTTCTTGGTTAAATCTTTTACTTCAAGTAATGCCATTACTTAACCTCCTTCTTCTTGAGTAGAGCCGCTACGCTGAATTCCTTAGTTCCCAAAAGACCTCCAGGACGGAAAATCATCAAGAGAATAAGAGCTAATGAATAGATAATCATTGAAATATCAGAGTAACTCTTGAGGAATACGTTCAAAATACCAAGTACAATGGCTGCTACAAAGGTACCTGTGATAGAGCCCAAACCACCCAATACAATGATAATCAAAACGTTAACGGATGTCATAAAGGCAAAGTCTTTCGGAACAATTGTCCCAACGTATCCTGCATGGAGACCACCTGCAATGGCTGCCGTCATAGCACCAAATACAAAGGCTGAAACCTTAACAAATGTTGGATTGACACCTACAGATTCTGCCGCAATTTCATCCTCACGAACAGAAATTGTAGCACGTCCCATCGGACTGCGCAAAAAGTTAACTGTCACCAAGGTTGTGATGATTACAAAAATATAAACTAAAGGCCAGCTTGTAAAGAGTGGAATAGACATAATACCTGCTGCACCATTCGTTACACTACCACCATTGATAATTAAAATACGAATAATCTCTGCAACACCAAGAGTCGCAATGGCAAGGTAGTCACCTTTCAAACGCAATGTTGGAAGACCTACTAAGAGGGCTACACCACCAGCAACCAACATACCAACAAGCAAGGCAATAGCAAAACCACCATAAGATGGCATCATTTTCCCAAGGATACCTACTGCATAAGCACCAATAGCCATAAAACCAGCATGACCAAGTGAAAATTGACCTGAAAAACCGACAATCAAGTTTAAACCAACTGCCAAGATTATCTGAATTCCGATTTGCTGAACAATCTGGATGTAGTAAAAATTCAGAATCCCTGCTGATACAAGACCTTGAATAAGTCCAAAGCCAGCTAATAAGATTGCCAACCAAATTGCATTAACTTTTAAATTTTGCTTCATGGTTACACCTTCTCTTTCACATTTTTACCAAGAATACCACTTGGACGAACAAGGAGGATGATGATCAATACAGCATAAACAATCGCATCACGGAAAGTATCCAAACCGACTACATATGTAAATGTCTCAATAATACCGATAACAAATCCACCAAGTGCTGCACCTGGAATAATACCGATACCGCCCAATACTGCCGCAACAAAGGCTTTAAGACCTGGCGTCATCCCCATCAAAGGCTCTATCTGGTTATAGTAGAGACCTAGGAGAACACCCGCTGCCCCCGCAAGAGCTGAACCAAGAGCAAAAGTAAAGCTGATTGTACGGTTTACGTTAATCCCCATCAACTGAGCTGCATCGCTATCTACAGAGACCGCACGCATGGCTTTCCCCATTTTTGTACGTTTGACAATTAATTGAAGAGCGACCATCAACACAAGCGATACACCAAGAATAATCAACTGGATATTGGTAACAGAAACTGGACCAAGGTTAAAGGTCACAGCCTCGATGGCTTGTGGAAAGGCTTTTACGTCTGCTGTAAAGAATTTGACCATAGTGTATTCCAAGAAGAAAGATACACCGATAGCCGTAATTAAAGCTGCTATACGCGTTGAATTACGCAAAGGACGATAGGCTAAAAACTCTATAACGACACCGAGAATAGCCGTCCCCACCATCGCTAGAACGAGAGCAACAAAGAAACGCGTTCCACCATCTGCAATAAAAGTTAAATTGTTTAATAGGAAGTACCCCATAAAAGCACCCATCATATACAAATCACCATGGGCGAAGTTAATGAGTTTGATAATTCCGTACACCATGGTATAACCAAGGGCCAAAAGGGCATAAACAGAACCAAGAATCAAACCATTGACAAGTTGTTGAAGCATAGGTTCACCAATCTTTCTAAATATTTTTCGAGCTCAATAGCATTGTTACATTATACAAAATTTTCTGAAAATAAGCAAGTTAGACAGGGAGTTTAATCATTACGTTTAATCATTACCGAAAATTTTACCCAAATTTTATATCCGCATGTCTACTATTCTATACATTCTGACAAGTGAAAAAGAGGGAATTCCCTCTTTTCATCCACTATTAGTCAATAGAGATAGTATCTACAGATGATTCTTCTCCGTTTGTTAGACCAACAACATAAACTGATTTAACAACATTATGCTCTTTGTCAACAGACATTGTACCAGTCACACCTTCAAAGTCTTTCAGAGCTGCAAGATTAGCCTTCACTGCTGCTGAATCAGCTGTACCTTTTGCTGCTTCTGCTGCCATGTAAACTGAGTCGTAAGCTAGAGCTGAGAACATTGATGGCTCTTCATTGTATTCTTTCTTATATGCATCATAGAATGCTTTTGCTTTTTCACTTGCTGATGTTACAAATGCAGAAAGGTAGTAAACATTTGATGCTGCTGATGCAGTTGCCAATTCAGTAAATTGTGGTGAGTCAAAACCATCTGAACCAAGAATTGGCTTGTCAATACCCAAACCGCGTGCTTGCTTCACAATTGTACCTGTTTCATTGTAGTAACCAGGCATGATGATAGCATCAAATTCCTTATCTTTCAATTTTGTCAAAGCAGCTTGGAAATCTTTATCGCCAGAAGCAAATGTGATTTCTGAAACGATTTCTCCTGTGTATGCTTTCTTGAACGCCTCTGCTACACCCTTACCATAATCAGAAGAGTTGTCAAAGTAAAGAACAACTTTCTTAGCTGACAAGTTCTCAGTAGCGTATTTAGCCATGATTTGACCTTGATACCCATCTGTAAAGGTTGTACGGAAGAAGTATTCTTGGACCTCACCTTTATCGTTCACAACCAAGTTTGTTTGAGTTCCTGAAGGAGTAATCATAGGAACACCAGCAGATGTCAATGCTGGAATAGAGGCTGCTGAAGCTCCTGATGTAGCTGGGCCAATCACAACGTTTGCCCCTTCACTTGCCAAGCTTGTTGCAACAGTAGCTGCCTCTGCTGTTTCAGACTTGTTGTCTTTTGTGATCACTTCGATTTTTTTGCCGTCAATACCACCCGCAGCATTGATTTCTTTCACGGCAAGGTTGGCACCTTTTTCCTCTGTTTGACCATAAGATGAAACAGCACCTGACAACTCCAAGTTGTAGCCAATTTTAAACGTACCACCTACAGAAGAACCTGCGGCTGAAGTATTGGTTGTCGAAACATTACCACATGCAGCGAGTAGAGCTGCAGAGGCAAATGTAGCAAGCGCTACTGCAAATTTTCTTGTTTTCATGAAAACTCCTTAAATCTTTCTTAAATTTTGCGATGTATCTAATATACTGAATTATCAGAAAATTGTCAACAAAAAAAGAAAAAATTTTTTCAAAAAGGAAAACAGCAAGTAAAAACAGGCTATCAAGCCTGTTCAAACATTACATTACTGCCTCTTCTTCCCGCCATAAACTACCAACAAAATCTTGATTGATATCTTTGATATAGGAAGGGACCACTTTTTTGACAAACTTTTCTTTTTTTAGTTTTGCCATAATCTCTTCCTGCTGATCTTGATTTATATAAACAGAAACGTAACGTAATCGTTTTGAATGATAAATCAAATCACCATATTGGCTCAGCTTGCGAGCATCTCGATTGTAATGCAAGTAAATGGTTAAGCATGTGCGTGACTGTTTCTCAAACATAACTTCTCCTCTTCAAGTAACTCTGAACTTATTATACCTTTTTCATTGAAAATTGAAAAGCTTGAGCTAATTCAAAAAAGAGATGAATGAATCATCTCTTTCCAACTAGTCACTTATTTTGCTTTTGTATTGTCCATGATTTGGTCAATGAAGCCGTAAGCAAGTGTTTCTTCGGCTGTCATCCAGTAATCACGTTCTGCATCCTTATGGATTTGTTTGACTGTTTTTCCTGAATTATCAGCTAAGATTTTTTCCAATTTGTTACGTGTTTTGAGCAAGTGCTCGGCAGCAATCGCCATGTCTGTCTGCTGAGTACCGCCACCAGTACCACCCATTGGCTGGTGAATCATGTATTCTGCATTTGGCAACATGAAACGTTTACCCTTGGCACCGCTTGATGCAATAATCGTTCCCATGCTGGCTGCTGTTCCCATAACAATCGTTTGAACATCAGCTTTAATGAAATTCATCGTGTCCACAATGGCAAGACCTGCTGACACAGAACCTCCTGGTGTATTGACATAAAGATAAATATCCTTAGTTGGGTCTTGGGCATCAAGGAAAAGCAATTGGGCAATGATTGAGTTTGCCATGTTATCCTCAACTGGTCCTGTCAACATGATAATACGGTCTTTCAACAGGCGTGAATAAATATCATACGAGCGCTCACCACGGCTAGTTTGTTCAATAACTACTGGAATCATAAAATTACTCCTTTTCGAGATTTTCTGTACCCATTATATATGAATAGTCAAAATTGGTCAAATAAAAAACACGATTTCAGGAAATGAAAAAGAAACCAGCAGAGCTGATTCCTTTTAATCAATTATTTTGTACCGAACAAGCGGTCACCTGCATCTCCCAAACCTGGTACGATGTAGCCTTTTTCATTGAGTTTTTCATCCAAAGCTGCTGTGTAAATATCAATGTCTGGATGTGCATCTTGAAGAGCTTTTACACCTTCTGGAGCTGAAACAAGAGCAACAAATTTGATATTTGAAGCACCACGTTTTTTCAATGAATCAACTGCAAGAATAGCTGAACCACCTGTAGCAAGCATTGGGTCAACTACAAAAATATGACGTTGATCAATATCTTCTGGTAATTTCACAAGATACTCAACGGGTTGGAGGGTTTCTTCATCGCGGTACATACCAATGTGACCAACCTTAGCAGCGGGTACAAGGCTAAGCAAACCGTCAACCATACCAACACCTGCACGAAGAATTGGTACAATAGCCAATTTTTTACCGGCAATTTGTTTTTGAACTGTTTTCGTAATTGGTGTTTCAATCTCCACATCTTCCAGTGGCAAGTCACGCAAAACTTCGTAACCCATTAGCATTGCGATTTCATTTACCAACTCACGAAAATCCTTAGTAGAAGTCGATGTCCGACGAAGGATTGACAACTTGTGCTGAATGAGTGGGTGTGAAATGACTTGGAATTTACCCATGATGATAAAACCTCTCTTTTTTGTTTTTTCCATTTTACCAAAAAATCATGAAAAAAGCATGGGAAAAGAAAAGGAATTTATTTTTTGAGAACGATTGCCTCATACGGTCTTAATATTTGTCTATCCAAAAATGCAGCTTCATCGTAGTTATGCATAAACAAGGAATACCCTTCGCTTGATACGTCAAATGCTTGCTCATCACTTGTGAAATTCACCAGAATAATGAAATCATCCTGTTCATCATATTTACGGTAAGCCATTACCAAGCTATTTCCAGTCTCCATCACTTCATATTTTCCTTCAGACATACAAGGATACTCTTTCCGAAGAGCGATTAATTTTTGATAGGTATAGAAAAGCGATTGTTTGTCTGCAAGTGCTTTTTCAACGTTGATGTCTTTGACAGTATCTCCCAAAGCCAGCCAGGCTTGACCTGTACTGAAGCCCGCTCCTTCTGCCTCTGTCCATTGCATTGGACGGCGAGCATTATCACGACCTTTGGCATTTATAGAAGTAATCAATTCCCCCTTGGTGAAGCCATTTTCAATCCGCTCCGCATACATGCGACGTGTTTCAATATCGTCCGCTTGGCTAATATCTGTAATCGGTGTATTAATCATACCGATTTCCTCACCTTGGTAGATATAAGGTGTCCCTGACATAAAATGAAGATAGATAGCCAACATTTTACCACTTAGTTCACGAAATGCAGGTCGATCATCACCGAAGCGAGAAATGGCACGAGGTAAATCGTGGTTATTCCAGAAAAGTGAGTTCCAGCCTTTACCAACCAGTTCAGTCTGCCATTTGGATAGAACCTTATGCAAACGAGCTGGATCAAGCGGTGCCAAATCCCACTTTTCTTTCCCTTCCTGCTGATCAAGTCCGACATGTTCAAATTGGAAAATCATCGAAAATTCTTTTCGATCAGGATGCGAATATAACTGAGCATTTTCTGGATTGGCACTCCAGGTTTCTCCAACAGTCACTAAGTCATAAGCACCAAAGGTTTTCTCATTTAATTCCTGAATAAGAGGATGGAGAGTCGGTCCATCGGCTGTAATTAATTTTTCCGGTTCTTTTCCAATCAAATCAATCACATCTAGCCTGAAACCGCCGACACCTTTTTCAATCCAAAAATTGATCATGTCCCAGATTTCTTGTTTCAGAGCAGGATTTTTCCAGTTCAGATCTGGTTGCTTAACAGAGAATTGGTGGAGATAGTATTTGTTCAGATGTGGAACGTATTCCCAAGCAGAGCCTGAAAAGGTCGAGCGTAATTCATTCGGCTCATCAGCCCAAACATAATAATCATAATAGGGATTATCTGGTCCTTTGAGGGCTTCTTGAAACCAGAAATGTTCATCCGAGGTATGATTGAGCACCAAATCCATGATTATTTTGATATTGCGTTTATGGCCTTCTGCAATCAGCTCTTCCATATCTTCCATGGTCCCAAATTCTGGAGCAATTCCTTGGTAGTCGCTGATGTCGTAACCATTGTCATCCATGGGGGACTGATAAACAGGACTGAGCCAAATAGCATCAATTCCTAGCTCCTGTAGATAATCTAATCGGCTGATAATCCCTCGAATATCCCCTACTCCATCTCCATTTGAATCTTGAAAACTACGAGGATAAATTTGGTAAATGACGGACTTCTTCCACCAATCTGTTTTTTGTATTTCTGACATTTGATTGATCCTTTCTGTACAATCTTATTTACTCAAGACAAAGGGGAATCCCCCTCTTTCTATATAATCATATTATAACTCAATTGTGGTAACTTTGCCCTCTTCTATTTCAACAATTTCAAAGGTTTTTTCTTTTAGGTTTGCTGTAAGGCGGGCAGATACCCCTGCATCTTGATTATTCCAGACAATTTCCATACTTGTTTCATCCAGCATCTTAACAGCGAACTCTCCGTCGAAAGCTGGACTTGTATTGCGGAATTTAAGGAGTTTGAACAAGGATTGTACAACTGGCCGTTGGACTTCGTGCTCAATTTCTTCCAAATCATAGTAATGGCGATTGATATTGCGGCCTTCCTTGCTTGATTCTAAAAGTTCAATATCATTTTCACCTGCAAGTAAACCAACATAGTAAATCTGTGGAATACCTGGTGCAAAACACTGAAGAACACGCGCTAATAGGTAAGCTTGATCGTTGTTGCCAAGGGCAGAATAATAAGTACAGTTAATCTGATAAATATCCAAATTATTGTAGGCTTCTGTACTATAAATTTTCTTCACATTAGCACCTTGTGCATACAAGGCTTCACGCGTTTCCTCTGTCTCCTCATCCGTCAGCAAATCCTTAACGTCCACAACGCCTATTCCATCATGTGTATCAAGAGTTGTAAATTGCTTACGAGGGCAAATCTCCATCCAGTGAACCAGGCGATTGACATGACCAGAATACAAGGCGTGGAGAACCAGCATTGGCAAGGCAAAGTCATAAACATAATAATCCTGTTCCGCAATTTTTTGCTGAATGGTGTAGTGTTCATGAATTTCTGGTAAGATTTCTACATCTTTTGGAGCCAATAACTGACGTGGAAAATGAAGCATTTCCCAAATATCAGGCTCTACGAAGAAACAGTTAGTTCCTATTTTTTTATTGGCATAAGCAAAGGCGTCCAAGCGAATAATTGAAGCACCATGTTCTGCCAACTGTTCCAAATTTTCTTGGATGAACCGACGGGTTGTCTCTGTAGTCACATCCAAGTCAATCTGTTGCTCATCAAAGGTACACCATACCTTCTCCTCGCTACCATCAGCAAATGTGGCAATACGATAGGGAGCACGAGGTTTACGCTTGTAGATCAAATCAACATCTTCTTGTGTTGGCTCACCATTTGGCCAAAAGTTTTTATAGCGAATAAACAAATCGGCATAAGCTGAATCGTCTTTCTTTTCAAGAAAATCAAGGAAATAAGGAGATTTTGCAGAAATATGATTGATCATAAAATCGAACATCAGATAATAGTCCTTGCTTAATGCTTCAATATCTGACCAATCTCCAAATGCAGGGTCCACCTTTGTATAATCCATTGGCGCAAACCCACGGTCACCAGATGATGGGAAAAACGGCAGAATATGGATACCTCCCACAACATCCTTTAATGGCCCCTCAAGAACTTTTTTCAAATCCTTAAGATTCTTGCCTAAACTATCAGAATAAGTAATCAACATCGCTTGATTTTTAATTTTCATAGATTTTCTCCTTTGTAAGCCTTTTCTTTTACTTTTATTTGAAAAGGTTGAACAAGTCAACCTTTCGATTTATTTGACAGAACCACTCGTCATACCTGAAATAATATGTTTTTGGAAGACAAGATAGACAAGTAAGATTGGAATAATTCCCACCACATAGGATGCAAATGATGGTCCATAATCACTGAAATACATGCCTTGATAGTTGTATTGGAAAAGAGGTAAAGTCCACATGCTTTGGTCACGGTTCAATACCAATAGGGGCAAGAGGAAATCGTTCCAGACCCAGAGGGCATTGATAATCAAAACAGTTGCATGCATAGGTTTCATGAGTGGGAAAATGATTTTCCAGTACATGGTAAATTTATCACAACCATCAATAGCTGCCGCCTCATCCATTTCCTCAGGAACAATGGTCTTAATATAGCCGACGTAGAGGAAGAGGGCCTGAGGAACTGCATAGGTCAAATAGAGGATAATCAAACCGACAATATTGTTCAAACCAAGGCTTGACATTAATTTGGTCATTGGGAGCATAATCACCTGGAAAGGTACAAAAATCCCAATAATCAAGAAAAAGTAGATAAAGTTAAACACCGTCTGGCGTTTCATTTGACGGGCTACGGCGAAGGCTGCCATTGGAATAACAAGTAAAATCAAGCCAACAGCTACAATCGTAATCAAGGCAGAATTGCCAAAATATTGAACAATCCCATCATTAAACAAGCGTTCGTAGTTATTTAAGGTGAAATTTTCAGGAAGACCAAAGAAGTTGCTCGTGATTTCCTTGGTTGGTTTGAACGAACTTATAATCGTCACAAGTAGCGGAATAAACATGAAGAGAATACCGCTGAAGAGCACGAGATAGACCCACCAATTTTTCTGTTTTTGAGTATTCATGACAGTCCTCCTAAATTTCAAATTTCTTCGAAATTCTCATCTGAATCAATGAGATGACAATAATGAAGATGAAGAGTACTACAGCCAAAGCATTGGCATAAGAGAATTTATTATCTACAAAAGCATAGTTGTAAACGAGTAAACCCAAAGATTCTGTTTTGCCGTCTGGGCCACCACTTGTCAGTGCAAAGATAAGGTCAAATGCTGTCAAACCTGACTTCATTGCCAAGATGAAAACCATACTGATAGATGGTAATAAGAATGGAAGTTCAATATTGAAGAATTGTTGAGAGCGTGTTGCACCATCGATTGCAGCTGCTTCTTTCACATCTTCTGGAATACTTTGTAACCCAGACAAGAAGATGATGACTGGCATCGCCAATCCCTGCCAGAGAGCCACAAAAAGTACAGCTGGAATAACAGTATTTTCTTGTACCAATAAGTTTTCCATCAACCAATCAATATGTAGTAATTCTCCAATTTGTGTGAAACCATAGTTGAACAATTGGACAAAAATCAAGCCTAAAGTAACGGTTGAAAGAACTGCTGGGAAGAAATACCAGGTTCTAAAGAAACCAACAGCTTTAATCTTACGATTAAGGAGACTAGCCAACCAAATCCCTATAACAATTTCTCCGATGACCAAACCAATGGTGAAGATAATGGTAAAAGTCATGGACGTATAAAAATCAGGATTCTTCAAGATATCTAGATAGTTTTGAATACCAATCAAGCTGAAATCTGATGTCAATCCATTCCAATCCGTCAGACTATAATAGATTCCCGTTAATAAGGGATAGAAGAAAAAGATTAACTGTAGACCAATTGGTATGGCAACAAATAGATAGGGCCAATATTTGGCAATAAAACCTTTTTGATTCATCATGGTACTCCTTTTTTCTAAAATGTATAGTTACTTAGGGTCAGTTTGAATGGAGTGGTTAGGAGGGATTCAAACTGACCCTAAGCAACTATAAAGAAGAGCTAGGCTGTTCTAGCCCTCCTTATAGTTTTCTTGAATTATTTTTTCATTGGGTCAAAGAATGCGTTCAGTTTTTTCACTAATTCTGCTGAGTTTGGATTTTTAACCATTTCAACAGTAATGTTCCAGAACTCATCTTCTGATTCCCATTCAGATTGCAACCAAACTACATGTTTGTCAGTGAAGGCATATTGTGTCACTCCAGCAGTTTCTTCAAACTTACCTTCTGTATCTACACCTTCAACTGAAGTTGGTGAGCCATCTACATCATAGTATTTCTGGATAACTTCTGGACGAGAAAGGTATTCTAGGAATTTTTTAGACTCTTCTGGGTGCTCTGTATCTGCTGAAATAGATAGAGCAAGGTCAGCTGCACCGATGGTATAGTCGCCACCTTCTTTATCGCCAGGGAATGTAAACATACCATATTCAAATTCTGGTTCTTGTTGGTTTACAGCTGTAGCTGCCCATGTACCTTGTGGAAGCATGAGAGCATCACCTGCTGCAAAGGCTGCCACCGCATCTGCATAGAGCGCGCCTGTTGCACCTTTTTGTCCGTTATCTGTCAACAATTGCAAGCGTTCTAAGACAGCTTTTGTTGTAGCGTCATCTTGAATTGCTCCCTTTGCACTGCGGATTAGAATATCTTCAGCGCCATCAAATCCACCAGCAACAGTTACCCAGGCTAACTGATGGTAGCCATTCAATGACCAAGCGTCATTCAATGAAAGGGCAAATGGTGCTGCGCTACCGTCTGCTTTGATTTTGTCTACCAAAGCCACAAATTCTGCATAGGTAGTTGGAACTTCGAGCCCCAATTCTTTGAACTTATCCTTATTATAGTAAATACCATAGGCATTTGCTGTCAAAGGAAGGGTATAATTTTTTTCGTTAACAAGATAAGGCGTTACAGCACCATCTTTTAGATGACTGAGACCTGCATCATCACCAATTTCTAGGAAACGCCCATCCGCTGCATATGCTTTAAAGTCCGCATTTTGTGGATAAATGTTAATCACATCTGGCGCTTCATTGTTGGCCATACGGGTTTTCAAAACAGTTCCTGCATCTGGTACATTTGAAAATTTAACATCAATCGTAGGATTTTCCTTTTCGAAATCATTAATAATTTCCTGAAGGGTAGCTTGCATTTCTGGTTTTTGTGAGAAATATTCTATTTCTACCTTATCGCTACTACTTGCATTCCCACAAGCAACCAAGAAGCTGGCAAAAGCACAGACGGACGCACATTTTAAAAATGTTTTCATTTTCATTATAAAATCCTCCTAGATTTTGTTAAAAATATATTGTACACTAAAATAATCTTTTTGAACATGTGGCATGGTGAGTCCGATGTTCATTAATTCATCCCCGTAGAATGTCTCTCCTAATTGTGGGCATTCGTAAAGGGCATCTGGGTCAAGTCCCTTCAACCGAGCATGAAGCAAAGGCGCTTCTGGCTTAGCAAGAATTTTTACAAATGTAAAGACCGCTTGATTCTTATCTTGACTAACATAATTGGCAGCCCAGGTATTGCTCGTCTTTTTCAGACGGTAGAGCTGACCGAATTGTATAGTTTCACGAATGGAGTGATAGGTTTCGATTTGCTGACTGATTTCATCCAATTCCTTTTCGGAAAGTTTCGTTAAATCCAGCTCGTAACCAAACGCTCCTCCCATCATAGCCACATTGCCTCGTGTAGCAAGAGGTGTGATCCGACCAACCTGATGGTTTGGAACGGCAGAAACGTGTGCACCAATTGAGGAAGGGGGATAAATCAAACTAGTACCTTCTTGAATAGATAAGCGCTCAATCGCATCTGTATCATCACTTGCCCAAGCTTGCGGCATGTAATACATGATTCCCAAATCATTACGACCTCCACCGCCTGCACAGGATTCGAAAAGAATATCCGGGAACCGCTTTGTAAGGTGGTCTAATACACGGTAGAGACCTAGCATGTAACGATGGTGGAATTCAAAGCGCTGGTCATTTGCTAAACCTTCAGGGATATTGGTGATATTACGGTTCATATCCCATTTTACATAAGAAATATTGGCTGATTCTAATATGGAAGAGACGCTATCAATGATGTAGTCACAGACTTCCTGCTTGGTCAAATCCAAAACTAATTGTTCTCGGCTGTAGATTGGTAAGCGTCCTTCTGTGCGAATTGCCCAATCAGGATGCTCACGATAAAGATCGCTATCAATAGAAATCATCTCTGGTTCAAACCACAGTCCAAATTTCATGCCAAGCTCATTTATTCGGTCTGCTAAACCATTCAAACCATTTGGCAACTTATCCAAATTGACTTTCCAATCGCCCAATGAACTTTCATCATTGTTTCGTTTACCAAACCAACCATCATCCAGAACAAACAATTCAATACCAGCTCGACTTGCAACCTGAGCTAACTGTAAAATCTTTTCTTCTGTAAATTCAAAATAGGTTGCTTCCCAGTTGTTGATTAAAATGGGCCTTGGTTTGTTTACAAACGATGATCGAATGAGGTGTTTTGTGATAAAGTGATGACTATTTTGTGTCATACCAGTAAATCCTTTATCAGTGTATGATAAGAGAACTTCTGGAGTTTGAAACCGGTCATCCTTATCCAATTGCCATGAGAAATAGTGACTTTCCAATCCTAGTCCCAATCGACTGGTTTCCATGGCTGTCGTTTCGACAAATGCTGTAAAGTTGCCACTATAGACAAGGTGGGCCGCATAAACATCGCCCTTGTCCTCACTTGCATCGGGTGAAGCTAGTGCTAAGAAGGGTGTTCTTGAGTGACTTGAAGCACCTCGAATGCTACCAATCGAATACTGACCTTTTGTCAATGGGGTCTGTGTCCACTCTTTTTCATAAGCATAACGTCCTGCCAAGCTGTGAACAATGAAATCTTGATGTGGAAAATCAAGCGTTGCAGACAAGACCTTCTCTAGTTTGCATGGATATTTGCCAGTTTGAATTGTAGCTGACCGTGCGAGATAGGAAGCTTCTTCAAAAACAGAATACTGAAGTGTTACGGTAACATCTGTCAACTGATCGTAAAGATCAATTTCAAGACTCTCTACCTCTTCTTGATTTCCAAAACTTGCTGGTAATCCCCTCAGTTCTTTTTTCCCCTTGTATAATCGATACTCTTTGTATTTTAGGTCAAGAGTGACTCCAAATTCGTTCCGAACATCTAATGCTGAGGTTCTAAAATCTCCCAGACCATTGCTGGAATATTCGAGTGGGAGGACATCCAATGAGTATGTCCTATCCCCAGTAATTGGACTCGGAGAAAACGATCGATCTAAATATGTTATTTTGTTTCCATCGCTAAATTTTTCGATTTTTTTCCCAAAATAACGATGAACCAGATCGCCTGTTTCCAACACTTGGATGATATAAGAGAATTCTCTTGTTTTCAGGTGAAAAATCTGTTTTTCATTATAAATCTCAATCACATTCATCTCTCCTATCTCTTCTTTATGCTATTATTTTACAAAATGAAAACGCTTTACTTAATAGTCTTTTGTATTTAAAACATGTTATAATGTTTCCTAGGAGGATTGAAATGAATATTCTAAATATCTATAATGAATTGGATAGTCATAATTTTGACCTAAATGTAGACCATTACGGTGCCGAACAATGTGACAAGGGCTATTCCTTCGGTCCTACTATCCGTGATAATTTTGTCCTGCATTTTATTACAAATGGAAAAGGGAAGATTCTTGTAGACGGTAAGACTAGCTATCTTTCTGCCGGGGATATATTTATTCTTCCAAAGGATGTTTCCATTTTCTATCAAGCTGATGATATAGACCCGTGGACCTATATATGGGTTGGTTTTAGTGGTTCACGAGCAAAAGACCTACTTAATCAAAGTCAACTGCTAGAAAACTACTACCTCCACTCCAATCTAGAGTCACCAATTCTAGGCTACATGCATCAGATTAACCATGTTCAGATGCATCCCATCCCCTCTATCACAGAATTGGTCTTAATTGGCTACCTCAACCAACTCTTAGCAGCACTCATCGAGGAATTTCCCAGTGAAACATTAATTAAGCCTGAAACACAAACCAAGCACTATGTTCAGCAAGCCATCAAGATGATCCATAACCACTATGCCCATCCAATTAAAGTTTCTGAAATAGCAGATTTTCTAGCTTTAAGCCGAAGCTATCTCTATAAAATTTTTAAGCAGGAAACTGGCTATTCTATCAAAGATTATATTTTACAAGTAAAAATGAATCGTTCTTGTCAACTATTAGAAGATGCTTCTCGGAGTATCACTGAAATCGCCTATTCTGTCGGATACCAAGACCCTCTCACCTTCAGCGCGGCCTTCAAAAATTATTTCCATATGAGCCCGACAGAATTTAGAAAAACACAAAAAAATAAGGATTAGGTGATTTTACTCACACCTAGTCCTTATTTCTTTATCCAAAAAATTTACCTAGTCGCTGACAGGCTTCTTCAATCATGTTGAATGGTGCTGCTACATTCAGACGTGCATGATGCTTACCTTCCTTACCAAAGGTCAAACCATCATTCAAAATCAATTTTGCTTTACAATGAAGAATATCAAAGAGTTCCGCATGCTCTAATTCATAGGCAGAAAAATCAAGCCAGATGAGGTAGGTTCCCTGGGGCTTCATGACCTTGATCCTTGTATGGGTTGTCAAATACTCCTCAACAAAGTCTATATTTCTCTCCAAAATAACCTTCAACTCCTTCAACCACTCATCTCCATAAGTGAAAGCAGCTTCTGTGGTTAACAAGCCAATCGTTGGAATCTCGTGCTGATTATTTATCAATTGACGCTTAGCGAATGTCTTGCGAATGCTTGGATTTTCAATGATTGCAAAGCTATTTTTTGTACCAGCGATATTGAAGGTCTTGGTCGCAGATGATAAGATAATTGAAAAATCTTTGAAATTTTCATCCACTGTGTTAAAGGAATAATGCTTGTGACCATATAAGGTCAAATCTTGATGTATTTCATCTGAGACAAGGATAACACCATGTTTCTGACAAAGACGTCCAATAGCCAACACTTCCTCTCTTGTCCAAACTCTACCACCTGGGTTGTGGGGATTACAGAAAATATAGAGTTTCACTTGATTCTCTACAATGTCCTTTTCAAGCTGGTCAAGATTAAGCCTAAAAATACCATCCACTTCTACAAGTGAATTGGTAACAAGCTGGCGATTGTTTAATTTGACAGTCCGTGCAAAGGGTGGATAGACAGGTGTATTAATTAGGACTGCATCCCCTTCTTCTGTCAAAGATTGAATAGCTACAGATAAGGCAGGAACAACTCCTTCGATGAGCAGGATGGACTCTCTTTCAATCTTATAGCCATGCTGTCTATCTTCCCAGTCAATAATAGACTGATAGAGGCTGTCACTAGCATAAGGATAACCAAAAACATGATGATCTGCGTAGTCACGGATAACTTGGCGAATTTCTGGTAGAGGCTCAAAGTCCATATCTGCTATCCACAAGGGTAAGAGTTCAGGATCAGCCTCCACTTTTTTCCATTTTTCCGCATGCTGGGATAGGCGATTCGGACTATCTATAAAATTATACTGTGTCATATCTTATCCCTCCAAGGCTATTTTTAAATCTACAATCAAGTCTTCCGCATCCTCTATACCAATAGACAGACGAAGCAAGTCATCTGTCAATCCATAAGAATGACGGATTTCAGCTGGAATGTCCGCGTGGGTCTGAGTGGCTGGATAGGTAATCAGACTCTCTACTCCACCCAGACTTTCAGCAAAGGTAAAGACTTTCAGGGTGTTGAGAATATGGGGAATCCGACTTTCATCTACCACCTTAACCGAAATCATCCCACCTTTTCCTGTGTAGTAAACTTGCTTGACTGCTGGACTCTTCTCCAAATAGGCAACAATTTTCTGAGCATTTTGTGTCGCCCGCTCCATTCGAAGCGAGAGGGTTTTGAGTCCACGCATGAGTAAGTAAGAATCCAGTGGAGATAGGGTTGGACCCGATGTATTTTGGTCATAAAAGAGCTTATCATATAGGGCTTGATCATTGGTCATCAAAGCGCCAGCTAGTACATCATTATGCCCAGATAGGTACTTGGTTGCTGAATGTAGGACAACGTCCGCTCCTAGAACAAGTGGATTTTGATAAATAGGGCTGTAAAAAGTGTTATCGACAATCACCTTAGCACCTTTGGCATGGGCGATAGCCGAAACCTTAGCGATGTCAAACTCCACCATGAGTGGGTTAGTCGGTGTCTCCAGATAAACATAGTCTGTCTCTTCGGTGATGGCTGCTATCAGCTCCTCCTCGGTGTTTGCATAGGTAAATTGAAATCTACCGATACTCTCTTGCTCATTGAACCAGCGGAAGGAACCACCGTACAAATCACGCGCCGCTACCACTTGACTCCCTACAGGAAAACCATTAAAAAGTAAGACCAGAGCAGCCATTCCCGAGCTCGTTGCTAGGGCATAGTCGGCCTTTTCAATAGCTGCCAAAGTCGTCTCTAAACTGGCACGTGTCGGATTTTTTGTTCTCGTGTAGTCATAACCTGTCGATTGACCAAACTCAGGGTGTTGATAGGTCGTCGAAAGGTGGATAGGGGAAATCAAGGCACCTGTTCTCTCATCGCTATTGATGCCCGTATGCGCTAAAATCGTATCAATCTTATAATCTGTCATAACATCTACTCCAATCTAACTTACAATATAGTCTAGCATGAAATAGGAGATTTGGTGTGAAAAATAGCCAAAAATACTTATAGAAAAATAGGGAGCCTTGTTATAGTTTTTCTTTATAACAATAACCATACTAGATCTACCGATAAATACTTTTAAACCTATACATTATTTGATATAATAAAAGAAAGAGAGGTGATTATCATGAAATTCCAGTTTAACAAGCATTTCTATCGGTATAGTGCCTTCTATTCTATGATTTTTTGGACTTGTTTTTTTCTGTCAGACATTTTACTAGACTCTTCCCAAACGCCTGCATGGTATAGCCTATTGGCCTCTATGATTATTTTTATCCATGTCATTCGAACCTTTTTCTTCAAGGAAGAAAAGGAACTCACTCGCATGGGCTACATCTTCTATATAGGATCAATCGTGGTGATTATTTATCTGAAATTCATTTTGGGTAAATAGAAAGGAGCTTACTATGTCTAAAAAATTCAATAAAGCATTCTATCGGACCTGGGAATTTTACTTGTCTCTTGCCTGTATCCTACAAGTGATTTCTGCAGCTGTAAATGGACCGTTTTGGTTTATCCATTTTCTCAAGCTTGGAGTCGGACTTTATGCTGGTTATCTAGCTTTCTTTAAGTCACGTATCTGGATTAAAAAAACATGGCAAATTTATCTAACGATTAGTTTTATTGTCAGTTGGATAATCGTTTCCTTCTTTGTACTGTGAGGATTTTATATGTTTAAAGAATTTAATAAAGAATATTATCGGAGTTTGAATTTTTATTTAATGATATTGTTGTTATTAGGTAGCATAGGAGAATGGTTGGACAAGGGGCCTAGCCTCTGGCTTGCACTCTTGCTCTTTGCTTTCGTCGGTACTGCCCATAGTGCCTTTTGGTCTAAAGAATGGATGTTGAGGGCAAATTGGCAAATCTATCTCTGCATCGCATTCTTGCTTGTTGGGGCTTGGGTAGAATTTTTTGTTTAAGAGTTGGGAGTGGGAAAGAACTCGACTAAGTCAAAAAGAGTTCGTCAACAATTTTTCGTTTTAAGTTGTTGAGCTGAAACAGTCTATCCCCAGACTGTTTCACTCCCACCTCCGCACAGCTCAAACTGTCTAGGAGACAGTTTGAGGTTGGAGATGAAGCGAACTCTGTTCGCAACAGTCGTAATGGTCAGATTTGGAGTGTAAAACACGAACAAATCTTCCAATCAACCACTGCGCTGAGATGTTGACACGAACACTGAGAAGTGGGCTAGGGCTTTTTGCCCAGCCTTTTTTCATTCAAAATAAACAGTGATTTTCATTCAAAGATGGTATAATATACCTATGCAAAAAATTGATTTACTAGACGGGGAGCGGATTGACCAGCTCTTCTCGACAGATGTTCAGATTATTCAAAATCGAGAGGTTTTTAGCTACTCGATTGACAGCGTTCTTCTTTCGCGGTTTCCAAAAATGCCTGCTCAGAAGGGGCTGATTGTTGACCTTTGTAGCGGAAATGGGGCGGTGGGTCTCTTTGCCTCCACTCGCACCAAGGCTCAGATTATTCAGGTTGAATTACAGGAACGCTTGGCGGATATGAACCGCCGCTCCATTGCCCTCAATGGTCTGGAGGAACAGGTTTCGATTATCAATGACGACTTGGCAAATCTACCCCAGTATGATTTACGCTCCAAGGTTGATTTGATGCTCTGCAATCCTCCCTATTTCAAGGTGGATAAAGAGTCAAACCTCAATGAAAGCGAGCATTATCTTCTAGCCAGACACGAGATTGCAACCAACCTAGACAGCATTTGTCAGGTGGCCCAACAGGTGCTCAAGTCCAATGGTCGCTTGGCCATGGTTCACAGACCCGATCGATTTTTAGATATTTTGGACACACTAAGAACCTACAAGCTGGCTCCCAAACGCATCCAGTTTGTCTATCCCAAGGCTAGCAAGGAAGCCAATATGTTGCTGATTGAGGCTATCAAGGACGGCTCGGTGGACGGTCTGCACATCCTGCCACCTCTGGTTGTCCATGAGGAAAACGGAGACTATACTCCGGCTATTCGTGAGATTTATTATGGAAAATAAGGCCTACTTGTATGTTTTGGAATGTGCCGATGGGAGTCTTTATACTGGCTATACGACTGATGTGGAGAAACGGCTTGCTACCCATAATCGTGGGAAAGGGGCCAAATACACCCGCGCACGATTGCCTGTCAGCCTGCTCTATCAAGAAGCCTTTGCTAGTAAGCAGGAAGCTATGTCTGCCGAGGCTTTGTTTAAGAAACGCAGTCGGCAGAGTAAATTAGATTATATTGCAGAAATGACAAAAAAACCTCGTACAAAATAGTACGAGGCTTTTTATTTAAAATACTTCCAAAATTGTATCAATTTTCCCTATAGCTTCTTCAAAAATAGCCTGAGCCTGACTTGGATCGGCAGATTGCCCTTCGATAAAGACCTGATAAATGTCTTCAAAGCCTAAAAATTCAAAGATAGACTTGATGTACTGGGCAGCTGGATCTTGACCTGCATAAACACCACCATTGGACTGGATGTGTAAGAGCTTTTTGTCCTTGACCAAACCGATAGAGCCTTCTGGACCATACTTAAAGGTCAGACCGGCTACATTGATGGTATTGACCCAAGATACCAACTGACTTGGCACATTGAGGTTCCAAAGGGGATTGACGACGACAATCTTATCTGCTGCAAGAAATTGTTGGGTCAAGGCATTGTAACGGTCCAATCGCTCTGCTTGCTCAGAACTGATACTCTCGCCTTTTTTAGCAGCCCCCATAGCCTCTAACAAGCATTTGTCCAAGGCTGGAATCTGGTCTTCAAAAACATCTACTACTTCTATCTGATCTTCTGGGTGCAAACTGGCGTAACGAGTTTGAAACTCTTCCATGGCTCGCAAGGCGTAGGACTTTTGTGCGTCAAGTGGGTGGGCCTTTACAATTAATACAGTTGCCATTGTTCACCTCCTTTGTTACTAATTATTGATAAATGCATTCTACTCTTTTTTATTTGAAATTCAAATCATTTGCTCGAAGCAAAAGGCTGGTCTCCCAGCCTCTGCATTTCTAAATTGTTCCTTATTTTAAATAAGTATAAGCAACACAGTCCAAGCTTTCAACAGCTGTAAAGCCAAGTTCCTCATAAAAAGACCGTGTTTTCTCAGTATTGTCCGTCAAGAGATGAAGCTGATAAATACCCGGAAAGTGGGTAACGGCCTGCTCCAAAAGATGACGCCCAATCCCTTGTCGCTGATAGGGTGGCAGGACCAAGATGTCCTGAATAAAAACGATTGAATGCCCGTCACCAACTGCCCGCAAAAGACCAACTAGACGTTCACCGTCAAATGCAGCGAGAACCAGTAGGCTATGTTCCAAGGCCTTCTGTAACATGGTAGGCCGGTCAGTATAATTTGTCCAACCAACTGAATCATAGATTTCAAGGACTGCTTGAAAGTCGAGTTGAGGATTTTGTTTGTAAGTAATCATGTCTTTCTCCTTTGTATTGTTATTTTAGAATACAAAGGCTTTGTCCATTGTTAAAATACCCATGGTCGTACCTCCTGTTTTACTACAATTAGTATAACAAAAACTGCTCCAATTATGAAGCAGTTTTGTAACGACGATAAAAATAATAGAGACTCAAGGTTATGACAGATGTACCAAACAAAATCAGCACAAGGATAGATAGGGGTGGTGAGCCTAATAGACTAACTAGCAGCAATAACCCACCAATAATGAAGAGATAGCCTGACTGCTTTCTTCCCTTTCGTTCTATTTCATTGGTCTTGCTGTCCAATTCCTCCTTGGGTAAATAATTTCCTATCACCATATAATAGACAGCCAGCAGTCCAATGACAAGCCTCCGATAATCCAGTTCTCCTCCCAAGTTAGACCTAAGCAAAGCAACTTGAATGATTAGAACCAGCAACGGAAAAAACCATTTGACCACTCGAATGACTGGTGTTTTCCCTATCCCTTTCACATCATAAAGTACACAAATGAATAGGTGAGCACAAAAGAATGATAGCAGTGTCAAAATCATCATATACTTAGCCATAGAGCCATTTGGCTCACCATTTACGCCAAAATGTGTCACCATGGTGTCTGGCAATGCTTTATAGTAATAAATCGTCAATACAACTATTAATAAAAATATACTAGAAGTTGCTAATAAGGTTTTTATGTCAATTTTCTTCATCTTGTTGCCCTCCAAAGCTTGCAATCCAAACCAAGACTTCTTCAAAGACCGTATAGTTTAGACGATAATAAATAAAATTTTTCTGCTTTTCCTCCAAAATTAATCCAGCTTTTTTCAAAGTGGATAAATGATGAGAAACTGTTGCTCCTGTTAATTGAAATTGTTCTACAATTTCCCCAGCAGACTTCGGCCCCGACTTAAGACTATCTAGAATTTGCCTACGAATAGGAGCAGAAATTGCCTTCAAGGTTTCAGACAATCCCATACTATCATTTCCTCCTTCTTTCTAGTAGCAATTACTCTTCAATAAAACTTGAAGCCTATTTCTTTAGTTTAATCATTATTAATTATTCAAAATAAATTTTTCAAAATTAAATCTCTTAACCACAACAATAAACGTCACAATTACTACGAACAGTAAGATGGATATGAAAACAATCGTTTCAAAAATTCCTAATATTAAAACTCCTGACGATTGGGATATCAACATCCCTAAAATCGGAAACACTATTATCATCGCAATTCCTTGTGCAGATTTGCTATTTTTGAAATATTGTGAACTTCCAATAATGAGCAGAATTGACAATAAGATAAGCAATGGGGAAATGACGAAAACTACTAACAACCAAGTAAGATTTGGTAAGATAATATGCCCAAAGTTGCTCCAACCTAATATATTAACCATCGTTGAATAGATGATAACTGACGTAATCGTTACTAAAAATGCTGGTATTGCGCATGCAAGAGCCTTACCCAAAATTAAGTTCTTAGGAGATAAGGGAGTATATAACAACCCCTCCATGGTCTTGTTCTCCTTCTCACCAATAAGACTACTTACTGCCAATATGGAAGAAGCCATGATTGGAACCAACATGAATAACGGTAAAAAGAAATAGGTAAAAATAGCATAATATGGTAAATTTGCAGAAGTCACATAGCTTGGATACTTCAAAATTTGAAAGTGTTCTAAAAAATCACTTAATCCAGCAATACTAGTGGTGACACCTCCATTAGCACCAAAGACCAATATCAGAGAGGGAAGCAATATGCTAATAATGATCGGAGGAAGGAACAGACTCAATAACAATCCCTTATCTTTTAGTAACTCAATTAAATCTTTTTTAACAATTACTTTAATTTGATAGCTCTTCATGATGAGTACCTCCAACAATTCTAAAGTATATATCTTTTAAAGATTCGGTTTCCTGATGAATACCGTAAATAGCATTTTCTTTAGCTGATAATTTTTTTACAATTTCTGGAATATTGTCAAGTCTATCTACCTTAATATGGAACTCAGTATTCGAACATTTCAATATAGCCCCAAGATAGGACAGTTCTTCCAAGTCATTTGGATGAAAATGTCCTTGAAATTGAACTATTTTTTCTGTTTTTTGAAGTGCATCTAAGTCACCACTTTGCAAGATACAACCGTTTTTTAGGATACCTATACTATCTACCACTCCATCCATTCCATAAAGATAGTGAGTGCACATAATAATTGTAATACCTTCTTTTTTCAACTGTTTGATAAAACTATAAAATTCATCAATGGCCTCTGGATCCAAACCTGTCGTAGGTTCATCCAATATCAATACTTCTGGATTATGCAACATAGCTCTAGCGAGCATAACTTTTTGTCTGTTCCCTTTACTAAGACTCCCTACAACCATGTCTAGATACTGTTCTAACCGAAATAACTTTTTTAAAATACTTATTCTAGAGTCAATCTGACTATTGTCCATACCATAAATTTCTCCCCAAATAGCCAGGTTCTCCTGAACAGTTAGGTTTTCGTAGAGATTTCCATCATTTTGAACACCAATACGTTGCAACAACTCTGTTCTGGAATTTTCCGTCAGTATCATATCAAATAGTTTAACCGTTCCCTTATCAGGGTGTAATAACCCTAAAATAATTCGAATTAATGTCGTTTTTCCAGCACCATTTGGCCCAAGTAATGCAAAGACCTGACCTCGCTCAATTTTTATAGAAACATTATTAATGATACTTTTTGAACCAATTGTTTTCTGAATTCCATTTACTTCAACAACCATTTTATTCCCTCCTATACCTATAAGACCCATGAGAAATGAAGCATGCTCATGAAGAGAATTGAGATAGTAAAAAATTCATCGTCAGTATTTAGAAATATTTCTAAATAGAATTATACTCTGTTTTTATTGTTTGTCAAGAACTATTTCGATTATTTTCTAAATAGATTTCAAAAAAACAGACCACTCTTTATGGTCTGTCAAATACGGCTTATCTCTCCCCTTTATTGCGAATCACAAAGCCTGTTTTCTTTTCACTTGATGTGCGTTGATGTGGTTTTTTATTATCTTGACGGCGGTTGTCACGCTTGAACTTGTCATCGCGACGGTTGCGGTCTCCACGGCGTCCTCCACGATCTCGGTTGCGGTCACCATCACGACGACCACTACGATCACGGTCGCGACCACCACGGCCACCTTTGCCCTTGGCTTGACCAGGTGCAAACTTGAATGGCAGTGGTTTTTCACGCGCGATTTCCACTTCTGGCAAGCTATCTGGATCTTGTACGGTTAAACTGAGTACGTAGAGAGCAAGCTCTTCAGGGGTAAATTCAGTCGCCAGCTTGATTGCATCTTTCTTAAACTTATCAAAGTTTCCACGAATGGTCTCGTCTGCGAAGTCACGCTCAATCTTTTTCAGAGCAACTTTTTTCTTAGCTTCAAAAGCCTCTTCAGCTGTCGCAGGCTTGAGCCCCTTCATACGCTTCTTGGTCAACTCTTCGATAATGGCCAAGTAGCCCATCTCATTTGGCGAAACAAAGGTAATAGATTGACCTGATTGACCCGCACGACCTGTACGACCGATACGGTGAACATAGCTTTCTGGGTCTTGTGGAATATCGTAGTTGTAGACATGTGTCACACCAGAAATATCCAAACCACGCGCCGCTACGTCCGTCGCAACAAGGACATCAATCTGGTCATTTTTAAAGTCACGAATAACACGAAGACGCTTATTCTGGTCCAAATCTCCGTGGATACCTTCTGCACGGAAACCACGCAGTTTGAGTCCACGAGTCAATTCATCGACACGGCGTTTGGTACGACCGAAGACGATTGACAATTCTGGCTGGTCAACGTCCATAAGGCGAGTCATGGTGTCAAATTTTTCATGTTCTTTGACACGGATATAGTATTGGTCCACGTTGACGTTGGTCAATTCCTTGGCCGCAATCTTAACGTGCTCAGGCTCTTTCATGAACTTGACACCAATACGCTTGATTGGCTCAGGCATGGTCGCAGAAAATAGAAGGGTCTGGCGACTTGCTGGCACACGTTCGATGATGGCTTCAATATCGTCCAAGAAGCCCATGTTGAGCATTTCATCTGCCTCATCAAGAATAAGGGTTTCAACGCCGTCAAGCTTGAGGGCTTTTCTCTTAATCAAGTCCAAGAGACGACCTGGTGTACCAACAACAATGTGGGCACCAGAGCGAAGGGCCTTGATTTGTTTTTCAATGCTAGAACCACCGTAAACAGAGCGGACTTTCACACCCTTTTCACGACCAAATTTGAAGAGTTCTTCTTGACTTTGCACCGCCAACTCACGCGTTGGAGCAATAATTAGGGCTTGAACAGCTTGATTATTGATGTCAATTTTATTGAGGGTGGGCAGACCAAAGGCAGCTGTTTTACCAGTACCCGTCTGGGCTTGACCAATCACATCTTTACCCTCAAGAGCGAGAGGAATAGTCTGCTCCTGGATAGGTGACGGCGTTTCAAAACCAGCCTTCTCAACGGCAAGCAAAATGTCTTCTGACAATTGTAAATCTGTAAATTTCAATTATGATACCAAGTGCGTTAAGAAAACAAGGTGAAAATAGGAGACTGACGCAGTGTGACAACACACTAGGAAGTCTATCTTTTTCACGAAGTTTTTAGCACGGGTTCGAATGCTCTTCCCGAACTAGTTTCCTAACGCATTTCCTTTCTTTTACAAGGCAGTGCGAAGCTACCTTATCTAACTTTTTTTGTAACAATTATTTCCACTGGTAGCGAACTAACCAGTATCAGACTTGCAACTTACCTAGTATAACACATTCTAAGCATAAAGGTTGGCTTTTGCCTTGAAAACTTAAAAAATGCGTTTTCATGAAAAAAGGAGCTTTCGCTCCCCTTCTTCAGAAAATTATTTCAACAATACCGCTGCTGCAAGTGCCTGTTGAATTTGAATGACACTCTTATCACTCTTGAATTGGAGGGTTTCCGCTGGATCTGCCGCAGAAGAAATCCAAATCTTGAGCTCCGCGTCCATATCAAAATGACCGGAGGTTTCGACCGTAAAGCGTGAAATCGACCGATAAGGAATTGATTTGTAAGACACCTTCTTGCCCGACATGCCCTGCTTGTCCACCAAAATCAAGCGGTGTTCTGTGAAAACAATCAAATCGCGTACCAGGCTGAAAGCCATTTCTACTCGTTCGGTGTCTAGCAAAATGTCCGCCAGATCTTGTTCTACCTTGTTATTGTCCTTTTGGGAAGCATTGCCCATTAAACCTGAAAATAACCCCATGCGATAACTCCTTTTTCTAATTTTCTATTATTGTACCGAAAAACTTACAGGAAACAAAGTAAAAACCAGCCTATAATAGAAGCCTCTCGTCAAACAAGCCTAGAAATTCTTCATTCTGCGAATGGGTGACGACGATGACCAACTTATCCTCAATCTTGGACAAGGTTTCCGCAATTAAACTTTCATTTCTAGTATCTAAGCCCGTCGTTGGCTCATCAAATAACAAGACTTCCGCATCACGATAGAGGGCTCTAGCTATATCAAACCGCCGCTCCTCCCCTCCCGATAATTGCTGGGCAGAGGATAGCAGGGTAGCGAAACCATTTTCCTGTCGTTCAAACCAGTCTAGCAGACCAACCCTGCTCAAGCAAGTCAGAGCCTTTCTCTGATCCAAGGGACCAAACAGGCTCAGATTTTCCCCAATACTAGCTGAGAAAATAGCCGTTTTTTGAGGAAGATAATAGATTTTTCCAAAAAACGAGGTCTGTTCTAGGTCCGCCAGATTCCTCTGGTTGACCAGGACTCTTCCAGCTTCTGGCTTCTGAATCCCCAGCAAGAGGCGGAGCAAGGTCGTCTTCCCACTCCCGCTCTTGCCCAAGATAGCATATTTTTTATTGGCGTGAAAAAGATAAGAAAAATTCTCCACAATCAGATGGTCCTGATAGCGACAATCAATCCCTTCCAGAGCAAGGCTCGTAATGGATTCCTTCAAAACTGGCTTGGCAGCTTGACCTTCTTCCTTCCTATTTAAGAGACCTGTCAACTCCTCCACAACCGTCCGACTAGCAAGATACTCTGTAATCAGTCCTGACATGGTTTGAATGGGACCAGCAACCGTTCCCATTAGTGTGGTCATAGCAATCAAGTCTGAAATGTTCAGCAGGCCTTGAAAGACAAAGATACCACCAATAATCCAGGCACCCGAATAGACCACACTACTCAAACCGTAGGACACGGCGTAGGTCTGAGATTGTTTTTTGGAAAAATGGTTGGCTCGCCTAGCATATTCCTGACTGGATGCTTGGAGTTTCTCCTCAAAAATCGGAGTAATGGTGCTGATTCGGATAAAGGTCAGAGAATGAACAAACTCACTAAAGAGCTTGAGGTAGGCATTCTTCTCCGACTGACTATCCTGAGTGGCATGAGCAAGGATACGATTATTGATCAAGGGAGCGAGAAAAGGAATAAAGCACAAAGCCAGCATAATCAGCGTCATGGTCCCTTGCAAATAAAGGGCACCAATCAGTGAAAAGGTAAAAACAAGGAGGCTTGTCAACATGGACAAGAGCGGTGTTAGATAACCATTTTCCAAGACATCCATGTGGTTGACCAAAATGTGAATCTTGTCAGCACTCTTTTTGTCATCACTTCCTGAATCATCACCAGCTGCATAGACAGCCACCAGCTGATTGCGAGTCCTTTCCATGATACGATTGACCAACTTAGACTTGAGATAACGAGGCAGGTAGTCAAAGTAGGTATCGCAGATGAAAAAGCCCACCGCTATGAGTGAACTGGTCACAAATGCCTTTTGGTCACCGGACAGAGCCGCCTCTGAAACCCTAGCATAGACAAAACCTGTTGCTGCCAAAATCAGAGCATAGACAAGAGCTACCAAGACATAAGCCAGCACCTCCGACTTACACTTTCTAAGGTAGTAAAACATGGGATAAGACCTCCAATCCATTTCCATTTATATAACTATAGTATATTATAATAATACTTTTTTTGCAATGATAACAAAATTAAAAAAAGCCAGGACTTGCCTGACTTATTATAGAGTTAATTGGGTTAGATGAAGATTGAACTAGAGGTTCATCAAAGCGACTTTAGGAAGTTTTAGCTTGATTTTCAAAGCTGAACAGCTGTAAACTGATTACCATCAGCTCTCATCTCCAACCTTTCACCTCGCTTGACATCTCAAGGCTCGGGCTAAAACAGTCTATTTATAGACTATTCCACTCCACCCAGACTTTATTCAACGGTAAACTGACTTCCGTCAGTTCCCATCTCCCGATAGCAAATATCTCCCAGATATTTTCTACATCTTCTCTTCCAACTCCACATCTGGATATTTGTCCGCGAACCAGCGGAGGGCGAAGTCGTTTTCAAAAAGGAAGACGGGTTGGTCAAAGCGGTCTTTGGCTAGGATGTTACGGCTTGAGGACATGCGTTCATCTAGGTCTTCTGGCTTGATCCAACGGACAGTCTTTTTACCCATTGGGGTCATGACTACCTCGGCATTGTACTCGCCTTCCATGCGGTGTTTGAAAACTTCAAACTGGAGCTGACCAACGGCACCCAGCATATACTCGCCAGTCTGGTAGTTCTTGTAGAGCTGGATAGCACCTTCCTGCACCAGTTGCTCGATTCCTTTGTGGAAGGATTTTTGTTTCATGACGTTTTTAGCAGAAACTTTCATGAAAATTTCAGGGGTGAAGGTCGGTAGCGGTTCGAATTCAAACTTGTTCTTGCCTACGGTCAAGGTATCCCCTACCTGATAGGTCCCTGTATCGTAAACCCCAATAATGTCACCCGCTACTGCATTTTCCACATTCTCACGGGATTCGGCCATGAACTGGGTCACGTTGGACAACTTGGCTCCCTTGCCTGTACGAGGCAGGTTAACTGCCATACCGCGTTCAAATTCGCCCGAAACCACACGGACAAAGGCAATGCGGTCGCGGTGACGAGGGTCCATGTTGGCTTGGATTTTGAAGACAAAGCCTGAAAAGTCTTTATTGAGTGGATCAATGACATCCCCTGTCGTTGTCTTGTGACCATGTGGCTCTGGAGCAAACTCCAAAAAAGTGTCAAGAAAGGTCTGCACACCAAAGTTTGTCAGGGCTGAGCCGAAGAAAACAGGTGTCAAATCGCCGTCCAAAATCGCCTGCTCTGAAAATTCATTCCCAGCTTCCGCCAAGAGCTCGATATCGTCCAGAACTTGTGCATAAAAGGGGTTAGAACCAAAGAGCTTATCACCTTCGTCCAAGCTTGCAAAACGCTCATCACCTCGATAGAGTTCCAAGCGTTTGTTATGGAGGTCATAGAGACCCTCGAAAGATTTCCCCATACCGATTGGCCAGTTCATTGGATAGCTGGCAATGCCCAAGACTTCTTCCAGCTCCTGCAACAAATCAAGTGGCTCACGACCGTCACGGTCCAACTTGTTGATAAAGGTAAAGACTGGAATATTGCGGTGTTTTACAACCTCAAAGAGCTTTTTGGTCTGGGCCTCGATACCCTTGGCAGAGTCCACCACCATGACAGCCGCATCCACCGCCATCAAGGTACGATAAGTATCTTCTGAGAAGTCCTCGTGCCCTGGTGTATCTAGGATATTGATCCGCTTGCCTGCATAGTCAAACTGCATGACAGAGGAAGTCACCGAGATCCCACGTTGCTTCTCGATATCCATCCAGTCAGACTTGGCAAAGTTACCAGTCTTTTTCCCCTTGACCGTCCCAGCCTCACGAATCTCCCCACCAAAGTAGAGCAACTGCTCGGTAATAGTTGTCTTACCCGCGTCCGGGTGAGAGATGATCGCAAAGGTGCGGCGTTTCTTGATTTCTTCTTGTAGTGACATGATATTTCCTTTTCATTTTTTGTATTTTGATTCATAGCAGAGCTGAGCTCTTATCTTATTCGATTTACATTGGATTCATCCTTATTCTTTACTAGACAACTCTCTTATTATATCGGAAATAAGGGAATTTTTCAAACTATTGAAGAATAGGTCTACAGACCTATACTGTTGTATTATAAATATGTTACAATAAGTATGAGATGTATTCTATCTACTAGAAAAAGAAAGATAAAATAATGAACAAAAAAATAAAAGGTTTATCAACCAAGGAAGTACAAGAACGTATTCAAAACCAGCAAAACAATCATTTTAAGACAAAGACCAGTGCCAGTAATTGGGAAATCTTCAGACGAAATGTGTTTACATCTTTTAACGCACTCAATTTTGCCATTTTCTTAGCCTTACTAGCTGTTCAGGCATGGTCCAACCTTTTCTTCTTCGGAGTTATTGTCCTCAACGCTGTTTCAGGAATGCTGACAGAATGGCGGGCACGACGAATGATTGACAAACTCAACCTGATGAACAAGGATTTTATCCGAGTTGTTCGCGACGGCGAGACAATCTCTATTGCACCAGAAGATATTGTCTTAGATGATGTTCTCTTGCTGTCTGCTGGCGAACAAGTTCCTAGTGATGCTATCGTTATAGAAGGTATAGCCGAGGCAAACGAGGCCATGTTAACTGGTGAAAGCGACTTGATTGTGAAAAATAATGGGGCTGAATTATTGTCTGGTAGCTACCTAGTCAGTGGACAGATTTATGCAAAAGTCATCCATGTTGGCGCAGAAAACTATGCCAATAAGCTCATGCTCGAGGCGAAAACTCACAAACCTATCGTCTCTCGTATTCTTTACAATATGGATAAAATTGCTAAATTTACAGGAAAAATTATCATTCCATTCGGACTAGCTCTTTTTCTAGAAGCCTTTTTCATCAAACTTCTTCCCTTAAAAGACTCAGTTATTACCAGCTCTACTGCCCTACTAGGTATGTTACCAAAGGGAATTGCTCTGCTAACCATCACTTCTCTCTTAACTGCCGTTATCAAACTGGGAATGAAAAATGTCCTCGTACAAGAAATGTATTCCGTCGAAACACTTGCCCGAGTTGATGTTCTTTGTTTGGATAAGACCGGAACGATTACTCAGGGGAAAATGACCGTCGAAAACCTGCTCCCCTTAACCGACCATTATTCACTTGACACTATTCAACGGTTACTCGCTACTTATATCCAGACAAGTGAGGATACTAATTCAACAGCTCAGGCCATTCGAAAAGAATATGGTGATTTAGAGCACCACTATAAAGCTAGTCACATCATTCCATTTTCTAGCGATAGAAAATGGGGAGCAATGACAATAGAAAACATTGGTCGCATTTTTCTAGGGGCACCAGAAATGTTACTAACACAAAATCCTCCTTCTGTTTCTGAGGCACAGGCTCGTGGTTCCCGTGTCCTGATTCTTGCGCTTAGTCAACAGTCCCTTCCTTCTTCTCAAAATCAGCTATCTGAGAATATTGAACCTCTAGCTCTATTAGAAATTGCCGACCCAATCCGAGAAGACGCCGCAGAAACACTAGCCTATCTTCGCTCGCAAGAAGTGACACTAAAAATAATCTCTGGTGACAATCCTGTGACTGTCTCACACATTGCTAAGGAAGCTGGATTTGCTGACTACGATAGCTATATCGATTGTTCCAAAGTTGACGACGAAGAACTAATTGCCAGAGCTGAAACAACCGCCATTTTCGGTCGCGTATCCCCACATCAGAAAAAATTGCTCATCCAAACCCTCAAAGCACAGGGACATACTACTGCAATGACCGGTGATGGGGTCAATGATATTCTTGCACTACGCGAAGCTGATTGTTCCATTGTTATGGCAGAAGGCGATCCCGCTACTAGACAAATCGCTAATCTAGTCCTCCTAGATTCTGAATTTCGAGATATTCCTGAGATTCTCTTTGAGGGACGACGCGTTGTTAATAACATCTCCCACATTGCGCCCATCTTTCTTATCAAAACAATCTACTCTTTCTTACTTGGCCTTATCTGTATCGCTAGTATCACTCTAGGTAAAGCAGAATATTTGTTAGTTTTCCCATTTATTCAGATACAAATGACCCTCATTGGTCAATTTGTTGAAGGTTTTCCTCCTTTTATCCTAACTTTTGAACGAAATATCCGCCCCGTAGAAAAACATTTTCTCAGAAAATCTCTTCTCTTAGCCCTACCAAATGCTCTCGTGGTTGTTCTCAGTGTCCTTATTTTCCATTTACTGCAAGTCTTTGGATACTTAAACTTGCATGACATGCAAACCCTCTCTTATTATGTTCTTGGTTCAACAGGTCTACTGGCTGTCATTCGTGCCTGTTTGCCACTGACAAAAGCTCGACTGGCTCTTATTATTTATTCCGTTTTCGGTTTCTTCATCAGCTCCCATTTCCTACATGGTCTGATTGAGATTCACCCCCTAAACAGTCACACATTGCCAATCTATTCTGGATTAATGCTTATTTTTATCCCTGTCTTTTTCTGGATTAGCTACAAACAAGGCGCATTTAAAAACTAAAATAAGACTTGAAAAACTAATTTCAAGTCTTATTTTTTCAATATATGCGAATTCATTTGTTTGCTTTCTTTTTTCAAATAGGCAATCAGCATAGCTTGTATACTCAAAATAGAGAAACAGAGTAGGCAAGTTACCAAGAAGAAATTCAAAGGAAGATTATTAGTATTCACTAAAGGTGCCTGTCTTAAAAATCCATAATTTCCACCAGTTAAAAGAGCTACTCCTAGAATCAGCATATTCATAATAAGCGTATATTTCACTATCTCTTTCCCCTTCAACATCTCCCCTTCTAAATCAGATAACAGGTACAACATACAATTAACGGTCAAGGCATAGTGGCCAATAACAAAAGTAAAGAAGGTAAGGTGTGGAAAAGCAAACGGGTCAAATACCGGATGAATAAAGGCAGAAAGCGATCCGAAAAGACCGAGATAAGCAAAATAACGTTTCAGAGGTCCGGGCTTAGCCCAAAGAATAAAGAGCATGGCCAAGCGACAATGATAAAAAGGAAGACTCTCTGAAAGAGGAAAATCAGCTACGATATACCAAGTATAAAGGGAGACAATCTGTATAAATTGAAGCCACCAAAAAACAGTATGAAACCATCTCTTTTGGTAACAACGAAAACAAAGATAGAGCATGAAAAACCAAATAATCATGAGAAACAGATGTTCCAATACGTCCAAGTTCGGTGCTTCAGAAATCTGATTACTAAAAAAATCACTCATCTTATTAAATTCCTTTCTTTCCCCAGGAATCAGTATATCAACTTTTCGACATTTTGACAAGACTTGCTAAAAAAGAGAGGTCTCACCTCTCTACTTTTCTATTGCTTCCACCACTTTTCCAAGGTTCATAGAATTAGAGCCTTTGAAGAGGATTGACTTATCACTGTTGAACACGCTGATAAATCCGTTTTTCAATCTGCTCTAGCCAAGATTTTCTTTTCCTATCATCAACCATTTTTACCATGTTATAACTCATCCATTTCACATCTTTGTAGCCTGTTTTCTGAAATGTTCCTTTAATTAACGCATTTTTGATAGCATTACCATAAATTAGTTGATACAAAAATTTAGGAGTATTCATAGTTGTGATAATAGTAATGGTTTTTAACTTCTCATGACGCGCCTGCATACTATAACCATTTGCTTTGTAGTCGTAAAATGCTCCTGGAAAAATAACTTTGTCAATGAAGCCTTTCATCATCGCTGGCATCAACTCCCACCAGATTGGAAAAATCAAGATGAGATGTTCTGATTCTCCGATATACTTTGAATAAGCTTGGGCTTGTGGGTCCACCTGCTGATGTTTCACAAATCCTAGCAAATCTTCACTAGTCATCACAGGATTAAACTTTTCTGCATCTAAATCAATAACCTGCACTTGACTCCCCGCCTTTTGAGCACCAGCTATACTGGCTTCTAAAATAGCGTGATTATATGATTTTTCATAGGGATGGTTATAGACAATTGTTGTTTTCATTGAAATTTCTCCTCTATTTTTTTATTGTTCCTTGTTTATCATTCAAGGTACAACCAGTATATTACAATCTAAAAAGACCGACATTAACAAATGTTAAGTCAGTCGCTTTTTTATTCTAGAAAGTGATACAGGAGTTATTCCTAGGTAAGAAGATAAATAAATATCTGGAACTCTCCATAACAGGTCAGATTTTTCTTGAACTAATTCTAAAAATCGTTGCTCAGGTGAGTTTTTTATTCGTGACAGAAAAAGATGGTTGTATTTAATCATTTTCTGACTTAAAAGTATTGTCAACGAGTGATAATACTCTGGGTGTTCTAGTAAAAATGTTTCAAATAGTTGCCGATTTAGGCAAGAAACCACAGTATCTTCAATAGCTTGAAGACTGTAAATACTTTCTGTCTTCGTTAAAAAACTTTCAAGAGACGAAACCGAATCTCCCTCAAAGAAAAACTGAATAGTGATGTCTTTTCCGTCATGGTTATGCCACAGTCTCAACGCACCGGACTGTACAAGATAAATCATATGCGAGACTTGACCTTCATCTAAAAGATAGTCTTTTGCCTTTATTTCTTTATATATTAAATGTGGCTGAATATCTTCATGTTGAAACAATTCATCTAGGATTGACAATTCTATTTCTCCTATTCTGCTAATTCTTCCACCACTTTTCCAAGGTTCATGGAATTAGAGCCTTTAAAGAGGATTTGGTCTTTCCCACCAAGGACTTCCTTGACTTGCTTCACCAGGTCTTCAAATTGGTCCTGCTCTGCATTTTTCCTAAAGAAATAGACTTTTCCAATTGGGAACATCTGACTAGCCAACTGAGCCAGACCTTCAATATCCTGACCGTAGAAAATAACAGTGTCTAGCACATCAGGCGACAGGCTAAGAATCATCTGATTGTGGAGATCAACGGATTGGCTACCCAGTTCTTTCATGTCTGCCAAAACGGCGATTTTCTTGCCGCCTTCATTGGCTGGAATGCTAGAGAAGGTTTCCAAAATCAATCGCATAGCGGTTGGATTGGCGTTGTAAACATCGCTGAGAATATCTGCTCCGTTTGCCGCCTTCTTCCACTCGGTGCGGTTGCGGGTCAAGTTAAGACTGGCAAGGGCTGACTTGATTGCCTCATCAGGCACACCCAAGGTCTTGCCCACGTAGCTTGCTACCATGGCGTTGGTGGCATTGTACTTGCCCGTAACAGGCAGGAAAATGTCGCCGTCCATAAAATTGACGGTGAAAGTCAGGCTGTCCTTGCTCTCGACCAGACTGGTCACCTGCAAATCAGACTGCTCACCGAAGCGAATAAGTTCTACATGGCTCGGCAAGAGCTTATCCGCAATCGGATCTGCTGGGATCAAGAGTTTACTACCTGGCTCCATTCCATCCGCAATCTGTAATTTTCCTTTGGCAATCTCTTCTCGTGAGCCGAAAAATTCCAGATGGGCTTCTCCAAAAAGGGTAATAACTGATAGACTTGGTTTGGCAATTTCAGACAGGAGATGGATGTCGCCCAAGTGGTCTTGGCCCATCTCTAAAACCAGTTTCTCAGTCTCGTCTGGCATATGAAGGACAGTGTAAGGGAGACCGATTTCATTGTTATAGTTTCCTTGTGTTTTGTAGGTCTTGTAAGTCGTCGCTAGAACATCGTGAATCATGTCCTTGGTGGTCGTTTTACCGTTTGAGCCTGTCACAGCAATGACTTCTACCCCTGTTTTGTCTAGGTAGTAGGCCGCTAATTGTTGAAGCGCAACCAAGCAATCATCTACCAGAATGTGAGGAACATCAAGGCTGACTTCAGACAGGGTTACTGCGCAGCCATTTTCAAAAGCCACAGGAATAAAGTCATGACCGTCACGCGCACCTTTTAAAGGGATAAAGAGATCATTTGCTTCAATCAAACGGCTATCAAACTCAACTTTGTTGAGCTCTGTATCGGGATAAAGACTGATATCATTTTTTGCGCCCAAGACCTGAGCGACTTCGTGTAGGGTTAATTTCATTATTTTCTCCAATATAGTCTTTTAGTTTACTTTTAGTACTCGCTCCAACTATCTGGGAGATAGTTGGAGGTTGGAAATAAAGCGAACAAAGTTCGCATCAACAGCCGCAGGCATAACAATGCTTTCTAATTTCTAGGCATTGACTTGAAACAGTCCCCCAGACTGTTTCAATCAGGCAAGGCGAGTTCAAACACTCCAGTGGAGTGTTTGAAGTTGGAAATAAGGAAACAAAGTTTCCTCATTCGTCGACGTAATAAAAGATAAACTAAATGACGATAAACTAAAAAAGAGCTTTTGCTCTCTCTATTATATCACTTTTTAGCTCGTGTGGATGAAAGTTCAGCCTCATCTAACAGGTCAAACTCAATGTGATAGCTGATGTCATCACTTAGAAGGGCTTTGACCCTGCACTTTTGGTCCACATAGGCCAAGATAGCAGTCTGCTTTTCTTCCGAAACTTTTTCTGCCAATCGGATAAACACTTCGAAACGTCTATCTTCCAGCTGAGAAGAAACTTGAACAGGCATGGTTTTATTGCCTTCTTGGCTGGCGTAGTAGCCTTGCACACACATGGTCACACAGGCAGCCAATCCTATATTGACCAAACTAACTGGAGTTTCCCCCTTCTCCGTCACCCCAAAGGTCCGAACCGGTTCACCATAACCTTGAGAAACTGCCTGAAACAGACCTTCCCCTTTTACTGTCGTTTGATACATAAACACCTCCACATATTTGAAACCATTCTATTCTTTTTCGCAAACCTTTGCAAGAATGTGAACTAGAAAAAGATTGGAAATTTTCCAATCCTTTTCATTATCATTAAATCAAATGGCTTTCGCGTTTTTCAAACATTTCTTTGGCCAAACGAACTAGCTCTTCAATCAAGTCTGGATAAGCCAGTCCCATGTTGTCCCAAAGAAGTGGGTACATAGACCACTGGGTAAATCCTGGCATGGTGTTGAGCTCGTTGAGGAAGATGTCGCCGTCTTCTGTCAGGAAGAAATCACAGCGAGAGAGACCACAACCACCGATAGCACGAAAGGCCTTGGCAGCATTGTCCCGCATAGTATCCATGATAGAGTCATCAATCTTAGCTGGGATTTCCATGGTAATCTTGTTGTCGATGTATTTAGCATCATAGTCATAAAAAGCAACGTCTTTGACTACTTCGCCAGGAAGTGTGGTTTTCACGTCAGCATTTCCCAAAAGACCAACCTCAATCTCACGCGCATTAACACCCTGCTCAACGAGGACACGGCTGTCATACTTGAAGGCCAGCTCAAGTGCCTTACGCAAGCCAGCTAAATCCTCTGCCTTAGAGATACCGACACTTGATCCCATATTAGCTGGTTTTACAAAGACTGGATAAGTCAATTTTCCTTCAATCTCTGCAATCTTATCATCGATATTTTCACCCTCGATAACTGCCACATAAGGTACTTGGGGAATTCCTGCTGATTCAAGAACACGCTTGGTAGTGATTTTGTCCATGGCAACGCTAGAAGACAATATATTGGTACCAACATACGGCATACGAAGCACTTCCAAGAAGCCTTGAATTGACCCGTCTTCTCCCATCGGTCCGTGAAGGACAGGGAAAACAACTGCCTTTTCTTCATAAATATCGCTCGGACGGATTTTTTGCTCTTCAACAATTGTCGCGTTTGTCATGAGTTTTTCATCGGCAGACGGTGTTTGAGAAAACTCTTGCGTCTTAATAAAGTCCCCAGTTTGTGTGATGAAATAGGTTTTTACAAAAAATTTATCATAATTGATGGCACGCATGACGCTTTCGGCAGACAGAACGGATACCTCACGCTCTGCAGAACGCCCACCATATAGTAAAATCAAGGTTTCTTTTGACATATATTTTCCTTCCTGTATCAACGCTATTACTCTTAGTATAGCATAATTTAACAAATCATATCTATCCTATCTTAAAATTAGGAACGTATCTAACTACAGAACAGCTATAGCTCTGTGCGGTTTTCAATAGCCCTCAACAGGGTCACTTCATCTGCATATTCAATATCACTGCCTACCGCTAAACCACGAGCTAGTCGGGTTACTTTGATTCCCGCAGGTTTGAGGACACGCGAGATATACATAGATGTAGCCTCTCCATCTGCTGTTGCATTGGTCGCCACAATAACTTCTGTAACCTCATTGTCCATCAGGCGAGTGAGGAGGGTTTTCAAATTAATATCATCTGGTCCGATACCATTCATGGGGGAAATCAAGCCATGCAAGACATGATAAAGACCGTGGTATTCTTGAATATTTTCCAAAGCTGTAACATCTCGACTATCCTCTACAATCAAAATAGTAGATTGGTCTCGCGTTGAGTCTTGGCAAATGGCACAGGGGTCCTGATCTGTCAAATTACCACAAATAGAGCAATAAGATAGGTCTCGCTTGGCTGCCAATAAATTTTTCGCAAATTCATTAACGACATCATCCTCCATGCCAATAGTATAAAAAGCTAAACGGGTAGCCGTTTTTATACCGATACCTGGCAATTTAGAATAACTATCAATTAACTTAGCAATAGGTGTAGGGTAAAGCATAAGCCTCCTTAATTCATTGGGTGAAGTGATTGATATAAATTGATAATTTCTTGAGTAATTGTCTTAGTAGTTGTTGAACTTTGATTGGTCAAATTTGGTAAGACAACTGCTACCGCAATTTGAGGATTATCACTAGGTGCATAAGCAACAACGTTGGTATTGACCGCAGTAACCACATCCCCAGAAGCTGTCGTTGTATAGGTTTCGGCTGTACCAGTCTTGGCACTGATGGTCACAGCCGCACCACGACCGATAGCACTACCTGTATTAAAGCGCCCACTACCATTGACAACTTGGTAGAAACCTTGACGAAGAAGAGACATGTCCTCAGCGGAAATATTAACCTGATTCATCTCCTTACCAGATACGGTTTCAATTAATTCTCCCAAACCACCTTGGGCATTATTCCCATAAATTCCCTCAACGAGGTGTGGAGAAATCCGTGTTCCATTATTCGCAATGGTCGCTGCATACTGTGCCATCTGCATCGGTGTATAGTTATCAAACTGTCCAAAAGCGTTGGTAATAAAGTTGGCTGTCGAATACTCTTCCGGTAAAAATCCTGTAGATTCGAGTGGAAGGTCAATACCTGTTGACGCACCTAAACCATACTCAGCAAAAGTCGAACGAAGCTTAGTCATGGCATTTGTCAATGTATCGCCATCATTCAAATACATGTTAGCTGAGTAGGTCTGACCAAGTAGTCCCAAAGCAATCTTAACCATGTAGACGTTAGAAGAATATTCCAGAGCCTCTGTCGCATCAATATTAAAACTACCATAGGCCCCATACCAAGATGTAATTGGTGCTGAACCTGCAAAATAGATTGGTTCGTCTAACTGCACTTGATTGCCACTGATTACTCCATTTTCCCAACCAGAGCTGATTGTCGCTCCTTTGACGATGGAACCTGGTGTGAAAACACTTGTAATAGTACCGAGGGCATCTTCTGTTATGCTACCTGCTCCTTTTTCATGACTGTATCCAGACATGGCAAGCACCGCACCTGTTGAAGGTTCCAATGCGACTGCATAAACTCCTTCCGAGTAAAGTGCACTACCAGTAGCCAGCTCACTTTCAAAGTATTTTTTCAAAATAGCATTGACCCCATCTTGAAAGGCTAAATCAATAGTCAGTTTAATATTATTTCCCTGCTGTCCTTCTTGGATTGTCTCAATACTTTCGACATTTCCATTTCGATCTAGATTAATTTGTTTTTTCTCACGTTGACCTTGCAATACTTCTTCATATTGTTTCTCGAGGTAGGCAGTTCCCACACGGTCATTTGATGAGTAGCCCTTGGAGAGATAGTATTCCGCATCTTCCGCAGGCAAACCAGCCTGTTCACTCGTTACTGTACCAATAATAGAGCTGAGGGAAGTTGGTAAAATCGTCCGTTGCCAGTTGTTAGTCGTTGAAATGCCTGGAAGTTGACTTTCATTGGCTACGATATGAGCAACCTGTTCAGCAGTTAGAGTATCTGTTACCAAATTAACAGTAGAGAAGTAAGTAGCTCCATTCATCTGCTTAAATAGTTCAATCGCCTTGCTATCTTGCTCAGAATATTGTAATGCTTCAGCAGGGATACTATCAACCGCATTAGAATAAATTGTCGATTCACTCAGGTAGTTGCCATCAGAATCGTATTTTTTATCTTCTGGCAAGGCCTCGACTACCTGACGATAAACTTCTTCATCCGCTAAATAATAGTCTGCCTTATCACGTTGAGTAATTGTTACGTCCGACACATTGACCCACTGCAAAAGTTTATTAGCTACTTCTTTCATTTCCTGAGCAGACATCTTGTTGGAACGTGTGAAGGAGACAACCTGCTGAATCTCGTTTTCAACCAAAGGTTTTCCCTGTGCATCGTAAATCTGCCCACGGATAGAGCCATTGCTGATGATTTTCTGACTGGCAGTAGACAGCTTATTACTATAAAAATCATGATTGATAATCTGCATATCTGCCAGACGCAATATCAAAACTAGGAAAAGGAAAATCACGATAGAAAATAAAATATTTAAACGAAGGGAAATAAAATTTCCATCGTGTTCCAAAGGCTTGTTCTTTCTTTTTTTCACTTCAAAGACCTCATTCTAGAAATATCCTTCTTATTATACCACAGGCAAAAAATATTTTTTAGACAGAGCCTCCTTTTCAGAATATATTTTCTTATGATTTCTTCACGAGACAAGCTTGCACTATCTCCCATTGACTGTGAACAGATGTTTCCACAAACTGTTGATCATGGGAAATCAAGAGGACACTTCCCTGGTATTCCTGCAAAAATTTCTCCAGAGCTTCTATGGCTATAATGTCCAAATAATTTGTAGGCTCATCTACTATCAAAAGATTGGCATCCGATAACAAGACCTTGGCCAAGGAAAGCCGAACACGTTCACCACCTGATAAATTTGCCACCTTCTGCTGGGCCTTATCGTAAGAGAGTCCCAACATGCCTAATAAATTGAGAACCGTTACCCTATCTTGAAGCGACGTCGAGCTAGCATTCACAAAGGCTGTTTCTTCTTCATTGAGACTTGTCAAATCCTGGGAGAAATATGCAATTTTTAATTTTGGATTGTAGTAGCCTTCTAATTCTTTTGAAATCAGTTTCCGAACAAAGCTTGTTTTCCCAGAACCATTTGACCCAACCAAAGCTAGCTTATCCCCAAAAGTCATACCAAGCTGAGGAAAATCAAATAAATATTTTTCCCCAATCCAGAGCTGACCAGCCTGTAAGCGAAAGAGACTGTGAAGACCAGTATCCAAGGCACCTTTCGCTTCCATCTTTACCCACGTTTCCTTTCTGGGTTGTTCAACCTTGTCCAAACGCTCCATCCGTTTTTCCAAATGCTTGGCAGTCTTGGCCATAGACTTGGCTTGACTGTCATAGGAACCCATCATGGCATTAACCTTCCACTCAGACGATGAAACACCTTTCTTTCTCTTCCCCATCTTCTGAGCCTTTGCCTGACGCTCTTGCTGGGCTTTTTTCAGTTGAGCGACTTTTTTCTGATAGGCTTCATAGGCCTCCTGCTGACCTTCTCGCTTAGCTCGGCGACTTTCTACAAATGCCTCGTAATTCCCAGGATAAACCTGAATAGTTCCTTCTTCCAAATGCCAAATGTGACTGGCTATTTGATTGAGAAAATGCCGATCATGGCTGACAACCAGTAGGCTGCCACGATAGCGTTTGATTTGTTTGATCAGCTTTTCCTGGTGTTCATAGTCTAGGTTAGCTGTCGGTTCATCCATAATTAACAACTGCGGTCTTTGGGCAAAAGCCTCTTGAATAGACTTCCAAACCTGTTCCCCACCTGAAAGCAAGCTCCTTTCCTGTAACTGGGGCACATAGGCCCAGTCTGCTTTTACCTCAATCTGACCAGCAAAATCCCTATCTAGTCCCAGCAAGATTTTCAAAAAAGTAGACTTGCCAACACCGTTATTTCCAACCAAACCAACCTTTTGACCAGCTTGAAGGCTCAACTGCTTGATTGTAAACAAACTTCGTCCCGCAAATTCCTTCTCTAATTGAATACATTTCATTACTTCCATATAGACCTCTTTTCTTCACAAAAAGGGCCCCTATTCTGCTCAATGAACAAGAAAAAAGCCATGCAAAACATGACCTTTCCCTATGGAAAAAGTCACACGAATAGTAAGCCCTTATGAGCAATCTTATCCCTTGTGTAGTCATTTAGTTTATCTTCTATCACTTCGTTAACTCGCTTTGCCGTACTTCAGTACAGCCTGCAGCTCGTTGCCTAGTACTAAAAGCAAACTAAAAGACTAAATTATCAAATAATTGATTTTCAACAAGTTTTAAGAACGACTAATAAGTAGCTTAATTATTCATGTAACTTCACCTCGTATAATTAGTATTTTTAGTATAACTTAGTTTGTATCAATTGTCAAATCTTGGTCAAGGCAGTCGCTGTATCTGGCGATGTATCATAGACTTGAAAATCTACTCCAACTCCTAAATCAGCCTGTGCTAACTGATTAACCATGGTCATGTGGGCCAATTCCTTGATATTATTTTCCTTTGATAAATGCCCGAGGTAAATCTTTTTGGTCCGATTTCCCAACGAGCGAATCATGGCATCAGCACCATCTTCGTTACAAAGATGGCCCTTATCTGATAAAATCCGTTGTTTGAGGTTCCAAGAGTAAGAACCCGAACGTAAGATTTCGACATCATGATTGGATTCAATCAAATAAGCATCGGCATTGGCTACAATCCCCGCCATCCGATCGCTGACATAACCCGTATCCGTCAGCATGACAAAGGACTTGTCATCCTTCATAAAACGGTAAAATTGCGGACAGGCCGCATCATGGCTAACTCCAAAGGACTCAATATCTAGGTCGCCAAAAGTCTTCATAGCACCCAATTCGAAGATATGTTTTTGAGCCACATCAATCTTACCCAATTTGCTCTCCATAGCCTGCCAAGTCAATTCATTGGCATAAATATCCATACCATACTTACGAGCTAAAACACCAATACCATGGATGTGATCACTATGTTCATGCGTCACTAGAATGGCATCAATGTCTTCTGGCTTGCGGTCAATTTCTGCTAAAAGACTGGTAATTTTTTTCCCAGATAAACCCGCATCCACCAAGATTTTCTTCTGATCTGTTTCCAAGTAAAAGCAATTTCCACTGGAACCAGACGCTAAAATACTGTAATTAAAACCTTTTCCTATCATGCTCTCCTATTCTTCCTCATCTGAATCATCCCACTCATCCAAGGCAATATCCTTGCTATATGGTAAAACAATTGTAAATGTTGAACCATGGCCATACTCACTCTTAGCCCAGATGAAGCCTTGGTGTTGTTTGACAATTTCTTTAGCAATAGCCAACCCGAGACCTGTACCACCTTGAGCACGGGAACGCGCCTTATCCACACGATAAAAGCGGTCAAAAATTTTCGGCAAATCAGCCTTCGGAATCCCCAAGCCCTCATCCGAAATCGAAACAATTAACTGATTGTCTGTTGTTTTCATACTAAAGGTAATTGTCCCGCCGTCTGGCGAATATTTAATGGCATTATTTAAGATATTATCCAAAACCTGAGTCATCTTATCTGTATCAATCTCAACCCAAATAGGACTGATTTGATAGTCACGAACAATCGTATAGACCTTATCAGAATCAGCATTTTTCATTTGGTCAAAACGGTTAAGAATAAAGGTCACAAAAGCAGTAAAGTTTATCAGTTCGACATCTATCTGACCAACCTGATTATCAATACGCGATAAACTTAGGAGGTCTGTAATCATCCGCATCATGCGGTTGGTCTCATCTAAGGATACCTTAACAAAACTCGGTGCAACAGACTCCGTCAGCGCTCCCTCATCCAGAGCCTCTAGATAGGATTTGACGGAAGTCAATGGCGTACGCAATTCATGACTCACATTTGACACAAAGAGCCTACGTTCCCGTTCTTCCTTGGCCTGCTCGGTCATATCATGTAAGACGACAACCAAGCCAGAAATCAGACCACTCTCACTACGAATCGTGGCAAAATTAGCGCGTAAAGTCAAAAATTCTTCGTTTTCATTGGTGTGATCAATCACAATCTCAGGTGTCTGAGCCAACAAATCTCTCAATGTATAACGGTCTGATAAATCTAAAACCTCTAGCAGATGATACTGCTCCTGCTTTGGGCTAGAAAGCCCCAACTGTTTCTGGGCCATATCGTTAATCATGATGATCCGTCCGATACGGTCTGTAGCAATAACACCGTCACTCATATAGGACAGGATGGAAGTCAGACGTGTCTTTTCTTGTTCTAAATTATCATGAGTTAAGCGGATGACCTCCGACAAATCATTAAGAGAATTCGCCATGTCTGTGATTTCAGGACTTCCCCTCATGTCTAACACATCTGCATAATTCCCCTCAATTAAGGCATTGACTTTTTGATTGAGTTGTTTAATTTGCTTATTATCCCGATAGTTTTCAATCAAAAGGACCGTCAGAGCAATTAGAAATCCAATCAAAATGACAACAAACCAAAATTCTGCCGTGGTCATTAAATAACGTAATTGATTAATCATTTCCTTTTATAAAATATCCCACTCCGCGACGAGTAAGAATGTATTCTGGTCTGCTTGGTGTATCTTCAATTTTCTCACGCAGACGACGAATCGTTACATCCACCGTGCGGACATCACCAAAGTAATCATAACCCCAAACTGTTTCCAATAGATGTTCTCGAGTCATAACCTGACCTAAGTGTTTGGCCAAATGGTGGAGCAATTCAAACTCACGATGGGTCAGCTCCAGCTCTTTGCCATGCTTCTTAGCGACAAACGCATCAGGCAGAATGACCAAATCGCCAATCACCAACTCTGGAGTTCCTGTTGACTCAATATTTGTCTGCGTCTCTGCCAATTCACTACGACGAAGAAGAGCCTTAACACGCGCCTGCAATTCACGATTAGAGAAGGGCTTGGTCACATAATCATCCGCCCCGATTTCAAGCCCGATAACCTTATCAAATTCGCTATCTTTAGCAGATAACATCAAGATTGGAACATTGCTGGTCTTACGAATCGTTCGAGCGACCTCTAGTCCGTCCAATTCTGGCAGCATCAAGTCCAAAATGACAATGTCAGGAAACTCAGCCTCAAATACTTCCAAGGCTTCACGTCCATCGAAAGCTGTCACAACTTCATATCCCTCACGCGTCATATTAAACTTAATAATATCTGAGATTGGTTTTTCATCATCAACGATTAATATTTTCTTCATTTTTTTATTACCTTTATTTTATTTCTTCTATTATATCAAACTTACCTAAAAAATTCATATTTCAAAACCATCCGACACAGTTATGTCACATTTTCTGACATACGACACATTAAATTGTCAGAATTTACTTGACATTCCTAATCTACAGTGCTACTATATTATTCATAGCTCAGAAAACTATACACAAGGAGAATCTCATGGCTTTAGTAGAATTTAAAAATATCAATAAATACTACGGTGACTACCACGCCCTTCGCAATATCAACTTGGAATTCGAACCTGGACAGGTTGTCGTTCTCCTTGGACCTTCCGGATCCGGAAAATCTACTCTCATTCGCACGATTAACGGTTTAGAGGCAATTGATGAAGGAACACTCATCGTCAATGGACATGATATTTCCTCTACTTCTATCAAAGAGCTCGTATCACTTCGCAAAGAAGTTGGTATGGTTTTCCAGCATTTCAACCTTTACCCACACAAAACCGTGTTAGAAAATGTTACCTTGGCACCGATTAAGGTTTTGGGAATCGATAAAGCTACGGCTGAAAAAACCGCTCAAAAGTATCTTGAATTTGTTAACCTCTGGGATCGGAAGGATTCCTACCCTGCTATGCTATCCGGAGGCCAAAAACAACGTGTCGCCATCGCTCGCGGCTTAGCTATGAAACCTGAGCTTCTACTCTTCGATGAACCAACATCTGCCTTGGACCCTGAAACGATCGGAGATGTACTTGCAGTTATGCAAAAATTGGCACGTGACGGGATGAACATGATTGTCGTAACACACGAAATGGGCTTTGCTCGTGAAGTAGCTGATCGCATCATCTTCATGGCTGAGGGAGAAGTTTTAGTTGATACAACAGATGTGAATGGCTTCTTTGACAATCCGACAGAGCCTCGTGCCCAACAATTCCTCAGCAAGATTATCAACCACGAATCTGACAAAGTAAAACTCTAGGAGGAAGTCTATGGATAAGAAAAAAATCAACATTTTCTTTGCAATTAGATTATTGGTCTTTGGACTTATTCTTCTCGTTTTCGCAAAACAACCAGTAGCTCAAACAGAAACACCCGCAGCCATCACCAACAGTGATCAAGTTCAAGCTATCATTGATAGAGGCGTGCTCCGCGTCGGAGTGAAACAGGACGTCCCAAACTTTGGCTACAAGAACCCTGATACTGGTGAATTTGAGGGAATGGAGATTGACATTGCTCGTAAAATTGCAGATGAATTAGGTGTAGAGATCGAATTTACTCCCGTTACAGCGCAAACCCGAGGACCACTCTTAGATAACGGTCAAGTGGATATGGTCATCGCAACTTTTACCATCACTGAGGAACGTAAACTCCTCTACAATTTCACAACTCCTTACTACACAGATGCCGTTGGCTTCTTGGTCAATAAGGATAGCGGAATTAAGACATTTACCGACCTGGATGGAAAGACAATCGGAGTAGCTCAGGGTTCCATTACACGTACCCTCATCTCTGAACTAGCAGACAAATATGGTATCTCTGTCAATTTTGCAGAGCTTGGTTCTTATCCAGAACTCTCTGTCTCGCTACGCGCTCACCGTACAGATGCATTCTCAGTAGACCAATCTATCCTTTCTGGGTATATCAGCTCAAAATCAGAACTCATGGACTTTAGCTTCTCAGCTTCTGACTATGGAATTGTTACTAAATTATCTAACAAAGACCTTAACGACTACTTAAATAGTCTCGTAGAAAAATGGACTGCCGATGGTAGCCTACAAAGCATCTATGATGCCAATGGCCTCAAACCAGTCACAGAAACTGACGAATAGAAAGGTGAAACAATATGACAGTTTTAACAACTAGTCCTTACGCTTGGGAGAATTGGGTCAGTTATTTCAAGGATTTTCCAACTTTTTTCCAAGGATTTCTCTTTACCTTAGCCATTTCTGTCGGTGCCTTTATCATGGCCATGTTTTTAGGAATTGTCTTTGGTAGTCTCTCTTCAAGTAAAAATAAAGTTTTAAAAATCATCGCACGTGTCTATGTTGAATACTATCAGAACACGCCGCTGTTGGTTCAGTTCATGATTGTTTATTATGGACTACCACTAATTTCTAACTACGTTCTTATGCCATCCATTTACTGGACTGCTGTTATCTGCGTCGGACTCTATCACGGTGCCTATATCGCAGAGGTCATTCGTGCAGGGATTGAGGCTGTGCCTACTGGGCAGACTGAAGCCGCACTTTCACAAGGATTTACTCAGTCTGAAACCATGCGAATCATCATTTTACCACAGGCCATTCCGACCATTCTTCCACCTTTGACCAACCAAGTAGTAAACTTAATTAAGAATACGGCTACTGTTGCCATTATTTCTGGAGCTGATATTATGTTTATGACAAAATCTTGGTCTGCCATGAATGCCAACTACATTCCAGCCTTTGCTGGTGCTGCTTTCCTTTACTTCATCATGTGCTTCCCTGTTGCAAGCTGGGGACGTCGCATTGAAGAAAAGAATAAGTCAGCTTTTTCACACTAGAAGGAGGTTGAACGATGAATTATGTTTTAGAATTACTCAAACCTTCAACCTTCCAACTCTTGTGGAACGGCTTGAAACTCACTCTCTATATTTCCAGTATTTCCGTGGTCTTGTCTGTCCTGTTTGGTATGATTTTGGCCATTATGCGAAATGGAAAAAATCCAATTTTCAAGTGGATTGCAACCATCTATATCGAATTTGTACGTAATGTGCCAAACTTGCTCTGGATTTTCACCGTCTTCTTAGTCTTCCAAATGAAGTCAACGCCTGCTGGTATTACTGCTTTTACTATTTTTACCACGGCAGCCATGGCCGAGATTATCCGTGGTGGTCTAAACGCCATCGGACCGGGCCAGACCGAAGCTGGTTTGTCACAGGGTTTTACACCAGTGCAAATCATGGTCTATATCATCATGCCACAGGCTATCCGCAAGATGCTGCCAGCCATCATCTCGCAGATTGTAACGGTCATCAAGGACACTAGTTTCCTCTACTCCGTTATCGCCCTGCAAGAACTCTTCGGTTCGAGTCAAATCCTCATGGGACGCTACTTTGAGGCGGAGCAAGTTTTTGCTCTCTATCTCATGGTTGCTCTCATCTACTTTGTCATCAATTTCGCCATTTCAAGCCTGTCACGTTATGTGGCTAAGTCTTGGGCTAGCAGTATTGAATAATTTCTAGCATAAAATGATCTACGGCCAACTCTAGCTTGCTAGTTGTTTTGTTGTTATTATAATTGTAAAGCGTGAAAAACGAGCAACTCCAAATTGGAATTGCTCGTTTTTTAATAATAGGGGCTTCTCTAGCAATTATAACAAGGATATTAGATATTGTAATAATAAATTTTCCTCGTTTCCTTTATTTTTTAAATACTCGTTTCAGGAAATTATGTTGGATAATTTTCTCAACATTTTTAAACAAACTATCAAAATTTTCAAAGGAAATATTTTGATAATTATACATTACTTGCTTCGATAATTTATCTTTACTGTAATTATCTTTTTCGGGCACCTCTAAAAACTTCAAGTAGTTGTTAAGTAAGCCCTAATTGTAAGCATTATTTCCAGTAAGCTTCGCTTTCGAAGCTTACTTTTTGCTTATTTTCCTATTTTTGGGCGCACTAAGCCCACGATGGCAATCCTAGTCGTTTGATTTGCTCAAAACGACAGATATTATAGAGCAAGTTGGTTAAGGTCACATTGGTTTTAGCTCGTACCTTCCCAATTGCTCGACAGATGCTACCTTTCATGCTCATTTCAATAAAGCCAAAAACATGCTCAACGCGACAACGGACTTTGGCAATATGTCGATTAATGACCTTATCAGTCTCAGTCAACGGTTTATTTCTAAACGCACGACGAATCGTGTGGTGGCGACAACCTTCTGGTACTGATTTTCCAACATAAGCACTGTCATCAAAAACCGCTTCATTGGCATCACAAAGAGGGGCTAGGACATTGGAGTCGTGTACACTAGCTGTTGTGACCTCATAATTTTTGATAAGTTTTGATTTTCTATCGACACAAATATGGTTTTTATAGCCAAAATAGCGGACATCACCTTTGCGTGTCCAAGTCGCATCTACGTCTTTTTGGCTCCGTTTAGTCTTATTCCAACCTTCTATCTTTTCGCCTTTCTTGATTTTCTGATTGTCCTCATGTGAATTGCTTTGTTTAGGGCATTCGACAAAGGTAGCATCCACAATCTGACCTGAATGGGCAATCACCCCTTCATCTATGAGATGGGCATAGAACAAATCGAACAACTCCTTTTCACGACCTGACTTGTTTATGTCAAGTTTCTCTCGGAAAGTTTTCAAAGTCCTATATCCATTTCTTGAGTTGACCAATCGGAGTGCTGGTAGCACCGTTCAAAGCAATGCTTGCTTGAGGTACCCTATGAGGCTCGTGCGGTAGTTTTTTTAGTACTTGGCGCATACTGATTGCAACCTTGTCACTAAAGACTTGATGTGGGCTAGAACTACGATATAAAGCCTCAAAAGTTCCATTCTTCTGTGCTGTCATGATGGCAACTAGATGACTCACGCCTCGTTTTTTCCAGTTTCGACCCTGTTTCTTGATGCGGTAGCTGTAAAATCGATGCCCACTTTCACAGGTTCCTACACCATCACTAACGCCCAAATCCCGTAGTTTGAAGGGCTTGATGGCTCCCCAATGGCTCATCAAATAAGACTTGACTGCCAATAGCTTTTCAAGTTGTTTCTCATCTTCCAAAACGGATTCTGCCGTGTCTAAAATCAAGACCAGTTGCTCACAGTCATGGGCTTTTACACACTTCCGCACCGCTTGTAACAAGCTTTTATCAAAGCCTAATTTTCCAGTAACATACTTCATAACGTGGTAGGAATCAAGGCAGTAGTCAAAGCTCTTGTGTCGTCCAAGCATGTCTTCGAACTTGTGAGCTTCGTAGCCAGAGCCGCCGTCACTATTGGCAACAATAACCGTATACCTCAGGTCATAGTGCATTTGGAGGTAGTCACTCATTTGCTTAAACAAGTCCTGACTTGTACCAAAACAACCGAAATAGACAGGGTTAATCAATTCGCCACGCTTGCCAGAACGTCTCACACCTTCATGAATGTAGCCACGTTTCAACTCCAAGTGTTTCCCTTTATCTTGACTACCAATCCAAACACCATCACCCTAAATAAAGAGAAATTCAGGGCGTTTTAACTCAGTTTCTGTAGGCTCTACTTGGCTATTGACCACCTTCTCACCAACACGCTGGACAAGGTTGTGAATCCCTTGGTGACTCATCTCAATATCTGTCAGAAGATATAAACTTTGGGAGGCCTGACGATAGGTCATTCCTGTCGCTAAAAGGCTAAGTTTTTCATTGAAACTAGGACTATAACGTTCTCTAGAATTCAACCCTATAACCTTATCCAAAGGCAAGAATCTCTTTTCCCCAGCTTTTCGTAACCGACGACGCTTAAACGAAACCGTCCCAAACAAGAAAGTCAGCTGACGCTCTTCTAAACGGTCTATCTCCCATCCATCCGAGAGATAAGACTGGATAATTTCCTTGTCCAAACGTTCCAAGGATTCTCTCACAGATTTAGTCAATAACTGACTCATCAACTGCATGACACTCTTGTCAAACTCAGCTAAATGAACACTACTCTTTAAAATTTCACAAATCTCTGCTACAATAGTCATGGGTTCTATATCCTTCTAGGTTATTTACGCACTTCCTAGGATATAGGACTTTTTTATTTTGAAAACTTGTAAACATTTTTCCGAGAATTATTTTACACTAACCTTTGATGGTGCAAAACAATTTATCGAAGAAAACAAAGACCAATTTGGTGAATACTTGGAACAGGCAAAAGGCTTGTTATCAGGTTCTGAAGGTGTTAACGGTCTTTTAGATAAAGTTAAAGGCTTGTTCTAATACATGTAAAAACTAGGCTGAGAATGTTCAGTCTAGTTTTTTGTTTGTTCAAAAATATTTGTTATCTCTTGCAATGAAGGAACTACCCAATCGCTCTTCAATTTTTCATTTTCACGGGCATGCTTCCCAAAACCTGTCAGTATCCGTACAGTCCACATTCCCAAAGATTTAGCAGGTAGAATATCATTATCATACCTATCCCCGACATAGACAACTCTATCTGCAGGGATGTTTGCTTTTTGCAAGGCAAGTGTGAAAATAGTTGTATCTGGTTTAGATAGCCCAACCTCTTCAGAGAGGATGATGAGTTGAAAATAAGACTCAATTCCCCACTCTTTAAGCAGATCTCTAACACTACTAGACTGATTGGCAACAATCCCCAATCGATAGTTTTGTGATAACTTCTCTAGAGCATCTATTGTTTCAGGATACAGGCTCACACCCTCATTTGTCCATAAAGGACGTGGCTCGGTCGGTGCAAAATAGTGCCAGGTCGCACGAATGGGATCCAGCGACTGATGAGCATACTCCACCATTTTCTTTTTATAAGAATCTGATGAAACCTCTATATCCAGAGACTCTAACTTCTTCACACACTTGTCTATATAATAACCATAAGCAGTCTCTTCATCTAAAAGCGTCGAACCCAAATCAAAAAATATCCACTCTATCATCCCACTCTCCATCTCTTTTCAACATGAGAATACTTAAGTTGATCTACCTTTTTAGAATATCATTTTATCAATATCAAGGCAAAGAAAACTCCCTTGGAAAACCTAGAGAGTTTTACTAATCCCTCGCTATGCTAGCTCGGGGATAAAACAGTCTCCCAGACATTGAAAACAAGTCCGAAAATCTTCGGACTTGTTTTTACTATAACCCTCGTTATTCTAACTCGGGGATAAATTAGTACACTGTACTTGGAAAAAACAAGTCTGGAAATTTCCAGACTTGTTCTTATTATAACCTTCGCTATGCTAGCTCAGGGATAAAACAGTCTCCCAGACTGTTTTATTTTTTCAAGTTGTAGAATGAGTTCAAGCCTTTGTAGACTGCAACTTCACCAAGTTGATCTTCAATACGAAGCAATTGGTTGTATTTAGCGATACGGTCTGTACGTGACAATGAACCAGTCTTGATTTGGCCAGCGTTAGTTGCAACTGCGATGTCAGCGATTGTTGAATCTTCAGTTTCACCTGAACGGTGTGATACAACTGCAGTGTAACCAGCTTCTTTAGCCATTTCGATAGCTTCAAATGTTTCAGTAAGAGTACCGATTTGGTTAACTTTGATAAGGATTGAGTTAGCAGCACCTTCTTTGATACCACGTGCAAGGTAGTCAGTGTTTGTTACGAAGAAGTCGTCACCAACCAATTGAACGCGTTTGCCAAGACGCTCAGTAAGAGCTTTCCAGCCATCCCAGTCGTTTTCATCCATACCATCTTCGATAGTGATGATTGGATATTTGTTAACCAATTCTTCAAGGTAGTCGATTTGTTCTGCAGATGTACGAACAGCAGCGCCTTCACCTTCGAATTTAGTGTAGTCGTAAACTTTACGCTCTTTGTCGTAGAATTCAGATGACGCACAGTCGAAACCGATCATGATGCCGTTTTCGCCAGCTTCGTAACCAGCAGCTTCGATAGCTTCGATGATTGTTTCAACACCGTCTTCAGTTCCTTCGAACTTAGGAGCGAAACCACCTTCGTCACCAACAGCTGTTACCAAACCACGAGCTTTCAAGATTTTCTTCAAAGCGTGGAATACTTCAGCACCCCAACGAAGACCTTCTTTGAATGAAGGAGCGCCAACTGGCAAGATCATGAATTCTTGGAAAGCGATTGGAGCGTCTGAGTGAGAACCACCGTTGATGATGTTCATCATTGGAGTTGGCAATACTTTAGTGTTGAATCCACCAAGGTAAGTGTAAAGTGGCACTTCAAGGTAGTCAGCAGCAGCACGCGCAACAGCGATAGAAACACCGAGGATTGCGTTTGCACCCAATTTACCTTTGTTAGGAGTACCGTCAAGAGCGATCATAGCGCGGTCGATAGCTTGTTGATCACGAACGTCAAAACCGATGATAGCGTCAGCAATCACGTTGTTCACGTTGTCAACAGCTTTTTGAGTACCAAGACCAAGGTAACGAGATTTGTCACCGTCGCGAAGCTCAACTGCTTCGTGCTCACCAGTAGAAGCTCCTGAAGGAACCATACCACGTCCGAAAGCACCTGATTCAGTATAAACTTCAACTTCAAGTGTAGGGTTACCGCGTGAGTCAAGGACTTCGCGAGCGTAAACATCAGTAATAATTGACATTATATTACTCTCCTTTGAGTTTAAAATTGTTACATAGCTATCATACCCTAAAAGAAGGGATTTTTCAAGAAAAAACAGGTTATTTTACTGAAAGAAATAATGTAAACGCCTTCCTTTTCAAAGTTAACTGAGTATGTTATACTGAAACCATGAACGATTTAAATACTACCATACTACAGAAAGCCTCTGGCGAAACACGATTCAATCCAGATGAACAACGTCTATACATGGGAACCTATCGCGAACGGGTTGTCCTGCTCGTTTCCTTTGACGATTTGAGTAGTGAAGTCGTCGGAAATAAGTTCGATACAATTTGCCAAAAACTAGCAAACAGCTACTCTCCTCTATTCCTCAAACTCTCGCCAGCCCTGTCTGACAAGCAACAAATTTCACTACTAAAAATTGCTCAGAACTTCGGCATTACTACCGCTATCATCGATGAAAAAATAGGACAGTCTCCCTACGCACTTGTCTTTCACACAAATCACGCTGTGGATAATGAAAAAGTTAGCTTAGAATCCATATTTCCAAATCTTATCTCAAAGCCAGAAGAAAAAAAGGAAGATGCAAAATCTTCCTTCTGGAAAAAATTATTTGGTTAGACTGATTTATCAATAAAGCAGTATAAATATTAAAGTAAAAATAATACAGGTTAGACAAAGGATTCCTAGCAATCTGCCTCTTTCATTTTTTTCATTGAAAAAGAACATTGCTCCATTTGCCTTTATTACATTCGTTTCCATTCCTCTTTCTTTTTCGGAAAGTCTCAAAACGAATACTAGCTTTGCAAGACAAATAAAAATAAATAAGATAATAGCCACATATTTCACTAATTCCATCTTTGTTGGCCTCCTAACTGAAGAATTCTTGCCACCTGTTCTGCCGTGCGGACCAGGTTTTTTTCTGCTTTTTGAAGCGTGTCCTCCAAACTTTCAACGCTTGCAATGATCGGAAAAGCGGCGCAGATATTTTCAAAAGGAAACTCGGGAAGATCGTCTTTGAGGCTACCACAAATTGCAATGATGGGAATCCCAGTCGGCGTACGTCTAGCTACTCCTATCGGAGTCTTCCCTGATAAGCTTTGGGCATCCATCCGCCCTTCTCCGATCACAACCAGATCCGCTTTGGCGACGCGATGATCAAAATCCAACTGGTCCAAGACAAAGTCGATGCCTTTTTGAATGCGAGCACCAGCAAATTGGACTAAACCTGCTGCCATACCTCCTCCAGCACCCGCTCCTGCTAAATCGAGTAGCATTGGATTAACTAATTTATAAAAGGACTCCATTTTCTTGTCTACTGGTTCAAATTCAGCAGAGGAAAGACCTTTCTGACCTGCAAAAACAAATGTGGCTCCCGCTGGTCCACAAAGCGGATTCTCCACATCCGTTACCAAATCAATACTGACCTGAGATAAATCTACCAACATATCCTCTGTGGAAAAACTGACAATCTCCCCGATATGAGCTCCAATTGCCTCTACTTCTTTTCCCTCTCGATTATAAAATTTCACTCCTAAACCTGCCGCCATTCCGATACCACCATCATGACTAGCAGAGCCACCTACTCCTATAAATATTCGTTTAACACCATTTTGAACGAGCTCTACAATCAGCTCCCCAACCCCTTGTGTCTTAATAAAGAGAGGACTCCTTTTTCCATGCGGGATACTTGCCAGCCCTACAATCTTAGCCATTTCAAAAACCGCAAGATCATCTTTAACCGCATAGGAAACCTTAATTTTATCTCCAAATGGACCTGTCACCCAAGTCTGGGTTACATCCAAGGATAAGGCCTGCATTAGACTCTCAACTGTCCCTTCGCCACCATCTCCTAGGGGAATTAAGTCATACCCTGCTTGTGGATAAACCTTAGAAAATCCTTTTTTAATCGCTTCAGCAACCTTTGTAGCTGAAAGAGACTCTTTAAATGAATCCGGAGCAATGAGAATATGCATGATACTAACCTCCTTTATATTATTAGTATATCACACTACTATTCAGCTTTCAATAAATCTTTTCTGTTTTTCATCGTCTGTGTTATACTGAAAGAAAGGAGATAAGTATGTATCAAACTATATTATTTGACTTAGATGGAACACTTACTGATTCTGGACAAGGAATCTTAAACTCCGTCGCCTACGCACTAGAAAAAATGGGAATCGAAGAACCAGATACAGCCAATTTAAACCGATTCATCGGCCCGCCACTCTATGAATCTTTTTCACGATTCTACCAACTCAGCCCTGAAGATACACAAAGTGCAGTTGATGCTTTCCGTGTCTATTTTAAAGAAAAAGGAATGTTTGAAAATCAACTCTATCCTGGAATCATCCCTCTGCTTGAAGAATTGAGAACAGCTGGAAAAACACTAGTAATTGCTACCTCAAAGCCAGAAATATTTGCCAAACAGATCCTAGAACATTTTGGTATCGCTCACTACTTTGATGTCATTGCCGGTGCTAGTCTGGATAGTAGTCGCATCAGTAAGGCGGACGTCATCAGCTATGCTATAAATCAATTAGAAGCATTTCCAAACCATGCTGTGATGATTGGAGATAGAGAACATGATATTGAAGGAGCACGCAAACACCAACTTCCCGCCATCGGTGTTCTTTACGGCTATGGGAACAAACAGGAATTTGAAAAGGCTGGGGCCACCATGATAGTCGAAACCGTCCAAGATTTGAAAAGGATTTTACTGACAACAGAATAAAGAGGCTGGGCAAAAAGACCAACTTCGCTTCTCAGGGTTCGTGTCAACATCTCAGCGCAGTGGTTGATTGGCAGATTTGTTCGTGTTTTACACTCCGAATCTGACCTAATCAACTGTGCGGGGGCGGGAAGACGAACTCTTTTTTTGACCAGTCGAGTTCTTTCCCGCTACCATTATTTACTATCTAAAATCTCTATTAGTTTATAGAGATTTTTTTCATTTATTTGGTAGGGCGCCTGTTCTTGGACAATCGGTTTAGCACAGAAAGCTACTCCAATTCCTGCTCGTTGAATCATTGGTAGATCATTTGCTCCATCCCCCATGGCAATCGTTTGAGATAGACTCAGCCCATTTTCTGCCGCCCATTCTTCTAAACATGCTTTTTTAGTATCTTTCGTTACAATTTCACCCAATACTTGTCCCGTCAATACTCCATCCACTACTTCTAATCGATTAGCCCGAACATAGTCTAACTCTAACTGTGCAGCTAGTCGATCGACTGTTTCATGAAACCCGCCTGAAACTACTGCTACCTTATAGCCTCGCATTTTTAATTCTGAGACTAATTCTGCTGCTCCAGGCGTAAAGTGGATTTTTTTGATAATTCGATCAAACACAGAAACAGGCAATCCCTTTAACAACGCCACACGTTCACGTAAGGCTTCTTCAAAATCCAATTCCCCACGCATAGCACGTTCGGTAATTGCTGCAACTTGCTCTCCTAAACCGGCCTCTTCTCCAAGTAGATCTATTCCTTCTTCCAAAATTAATGTTGAATCAACATCCATAACTAATAATCCAGTTGTCATTTCCGATATTCCTTTCAAAGTATAAAAATAAAAAGCCAAATGGCTTTTTATCTAATAGCGAATGGCTTCGCGAGTTTTTTCGTATGAACGTACAAAACGCTCTGTTACACCAGGTTCAACTGTTTCCAAAGCAAATGAAATTTCTTCAAATGCTGCTTGGTAATCAAAATCCTTTTCAAAAATTGATAATGAACGGTTAAATGCTTTTTGCACACTTTCATCGAATGAACGATAACGGTTAGAGTATTGTAGCAACTGCTCTGTTAAAGTCGCATTTTGCACAATCAAATACGCTAACTCTTCCAATTGATTCATATCATACGTTGCATTTTCCAACAAACGGTTAACAACTTCGATATTAATTCGTTTATAGTCTAACTCGGCAATCAAGGCTTCCACATGATCGCTCGTTCTAAAGAAGTTTGTTAAAAATTCAGCTGGAATTCCTGGAAGGTTGCGTTTTTCCATATAACGCTTAAGGGTATGCAATTTGTTGATATAAAGCGTAGCTTTCTTACGCGCTGTGTTCTCTGACAATTCTTGTGATTTAAGATAGTCAGCTAAAACAAGCTGCTCCTCTTCGATTTCTTTCAAGCTTGCCAATGAATGGTCCAAACGCTCTTCCAGAATAGAATATGCAACTTGTGGATTTTCAATGTCTTCCACACTTTCTGTAACAACAATTTCAATCGATTCCAAACGAGCTTTAAGCTGATTGATCCGTGAAAGTTTGCTATCTGCCAGCAAGTAAGTTGCGTTTAGGCGTTGGCTTTCCTCATCCAAGAGCTGTGTATTTTGGACAACATGCTCCAAGAATTTTGGCAAGTTTTTACTAATCTTAACAGCTTCCTTATTCGCTTCGATTTCACGATTGAAGACTTTATACAAATGATCAATTTTTGCTTGAATTCCCTCATTTTCAGCTTCTGCCGCATCCAAATCAAAGGAAACAATCAAAGCAGTATTTTCACGAATTGAAACGCGAATATTTTGGAACTGTGACTCGATGTTAGCTTCTGTGAACAAATAATTCTGCTCAACCAGTTTCCGATAACCCGACTCCAAATCTTCCAATTGCTCTGGGAAGTCTTTTGTAACTCGTTCAATCAAACTTGGAATGCGATCCATGATTTGATTGAGAGCAATCATATGCTCTTCAGTCTTATCAAGGATTTCAGAAGCTTCAATCGGGTCACCTGAGGAATTGAGCATCACAAATTCAGAAAACTCAACTTCAATATTTTTCAATTGTTTCTCAAGTTCTGGTAATGTCTCACCGTAGCTATCTGGATTTTCACGAACAGCTTCCTGTAAACTATCGAACAAGTTTAACGCATGTTTTACGCGACCAGAGTTTTTCTCTTCTTGCTCCTTCAACTCCATCAAACCATGACGGATAGAGGCGATGTCTTCTTCAATTAAATCAATTTGGCTTTCGATACTGTCGATAGCGTTCTTTGCACTCACAAAGCGAAAGGCATTGTTATAACCTTCTGCCTCAAAGATATGATTTTCAATGTCGGCAAATGAATTGAGCGACAAATCAACCCATTTTTGATTCCATTCACGGAATGACACCTGACTTTGACCAATCAAATGAAGTACTTTGACAGCTTCGACTTCTTCATTAACTGGAAGGTTAAATAGCTCTTCCTTACGTTCTTCCAATGCAACCAAAAGGTTGTCATTTCGTTTACGAACAATCAGGCAAGCTACATAGGCAATGATTAAAATAATAACAATCGAAACGATTAAGATGATTGTTCCTGTAGGCATGTAAATCTCCTTAGCTCATAGTAATTACTAGAAAATATCGCTTAATTATACCATAAATCTCTAGTATATGCACTTGTTTTTTTAGTTTTTAGACATCCAATGTTGAATAAACAGCATTTTCCTCGATAAACTCTCGACGAGGTTCAACCTTATCCCCCATTAGCATGTCAAAAATCTTATCGGCTTCTGCCGCATCATCAACTGAAACGCGTGCCATGAGACGATTTTCAGGATTCATCGTAGTTTCCCACAACTGATGATCATCCATTTCTCCCAAACCTTTGTAACGTTGAATCGTTGGCTTGGACCGTCCCGTACTATGTCTTTCTAAGGCATCTTGCAATTCTTGCTCTTGATTAACCCCAGGTTGAATATATTCTTTTATCTCACTTCCAACCTTGATACCGTAAATAGGTGGTTGAGCGATATATACGTATCCCGCTTCTACAACAGGACGCATGTAGCGGTAAAATAATGTCAGAAGGAGTGTCCGAATATGGGCACCATCGACATCGGCATCTGTCATAATGACTAATTTTTGATAACGTGCCTTGCTAACGTCGAAATCCGCACCAAAGCCAGTTCCCATAGCTGTAAATAGACTACGGATTTCTTCGTTGGCCAAAATCTTGTCCATGCTGGCTTTTTCTACGTTCAAAATCTTACCACGAATCGGTAAAATAGCCTGAAATTCACGGTCGCGACCGGATTTAGCTGAACCACCGGCTGAGTCCCCCTCAACGATGAAAAGCTCTGTCTTCGTTGCATCATTTGAGGAACAGTCCGCTAACTTACCTGGGAGGTTTGAAATCTCAAGACCCGATTTCTTACGAGTTACCTCACGCGCACGCTTAGCAGCAATACGAGCCTTGCTTGCCAAGATACCTTTTTCAACAATCCGTCTAGCAATCTGTGGATTTTCCAAAAGAAATTCTGCAAAGGCATCAGAGAAAAGGCGGTTGGTAATTTTGACCACTTCACTATTCCCAAGTTTTGTCTTAGTTTGTCCCTCAAATTGAGGCCCTGGGTGCTTAACAGAAATGACCGCTGTCAAGCCTTCACGCACATCTTCACCAGTCAAATTATCCTCATTTTCTTTGAGAATTTTATTTTTCTTGGCGTAGTCGTTGATAACACGTGTCAGAGCTGTACGGAATCCTTGCTCATGGGTACCACCTTCATGCGTGTGAATATTGTTGGCAAAACTAACTACGTTTTCATGATAACTCGTCGTATATTGCATGGCAACCTCAACGGTAATATCATCCATTTCCCCTTCTGTATAGATAGGGGTCTCAAAAATGACATCCTTGTTCTCATTAAGATACTCAACGTAGGAAGCAATACCACCTTCATAGTGATATTCCTTTGTTTGCTCTACTCCCTCACGTTTGTCCGTAATAGAGAGATTTAAACCACGATTTAGGAAGGCCAATTCTTGAATCCGCTTATTTAATTTTGCAAAGTCGAACTCAGTCGTCTCAGTAAAAATTTCTGGGTCAGGTGTAAAATGTACAGTTGTACCAGAACGGTCTGTTTCTCCAACAACCTCCAAATCTGCAACGACTTCACCTCGTTTATACTCTTGGAAATAGACCTGACCATTTTTGTAGACATGAACGTCTAGCTGAGTAGATAGGGCGTTTACGACTGATGAACCTACGCCGTGCAATCCCCCTGAGACCTTATAACCGCCTCCGCCAAATTTACCACCTGCATGGAGCACTGTAAAGACAGTTTCTACCGCTGGACGACCAGTTTTTTCCTGAATATCTACCGGAATCCCACGTCCATTATCAATAACCGTGATGGAGTTATCTGGCTCAATATAAACTTCAATTTTATCCGCAAAACCAGCCAGCGCCTCATCGATTGAGTTGTCGACAATTTCCCAAACCAAGTGATGGAGACCTTCTTTAGATGTTGAGCCGATATACATCCCTGGACGCATTCGAACAGCTTCAAGACCTTCCAAGACTTGAATCTGACTGGCATCATATTCTTGAGCCTTCTCTTGTAAATCTTTGATTTCTTCTGTCATTTCTTTTCCTTATTTTCTATTTGTTGCTCCTTAAAAATAGAAAAGCCAATCCATCTGGATAAAAGCGAGACATATTTTTAGAGCAAAAATCATTCTAACGAATACCCTTTATTATACCATATTTTCTAATATTTTGATAGAAAAAAGAAGAGGAAACATTAGCTCCATCTTCTTCATTACTTTAACGATGATAAACCATTGTTTGAGCTAGGCTTTCTCCATCTCCACCAAATAAATCAACCAATTTATAGGCGAAATCCAAACTTGTTCCAGCACCTCGGCTAGTGATAATTGGACCATCAACGACCACATCCTCTTCCAGATGAATACCTGACGGAATGTCTTTTTCTTTCCCTGGGAAACATGTATAGTGACGACTATCTAACAAACCAGCCTTATCCAGAACAATTGGAGCCGCACAGATTGCTGCTACTGATTTTCCTGATGCAACCGCTCTTTGCAATTCCGTAATCAGTGACTCTGAATCTCTAAGGTGAACAGAACCTGGCATTCCTCCTGGTAAAACAATCAGATCAAAGGAAGACAGGTCTCCATCAAAGACTTGGTCAGTTTGAACACGAATACCGTGCGATCCCTCCACTTCATGACTATCTAAACCAACAATCTGACAGTCAAAATGAGCTCGACGGAATACATCTACAGGGGCCAATGCTTCGATTTCTTCAAAACCATCGGCTAAAACAACCGCAACTCTTATCATACTAAACCAACTTTCTAACGTTTTATCGTAATTTTTCTATAGCGACGTGATCGATTTGTTTCCTTCTCATCAGCTAGTCGTGACTGATACCCCATTGACAGCACTAGACCAATACCAATCAGATTTGAAACCATGGACGAACCACCTTGGGAGATAAACGGCAAAGGAATACCTGTTAAAGGCAACAAACCCGTTGCAGCGCCAACATTTTCAAACACATGGAACAAGAGCATCATGATATAGCCAGTTGATATGTAGGTATAGTATCGATTATTTGACTTCAACGTTACCCGCAACATTCGATAAATGAGCAACAAGTATAGTACAATCAATACCGTCCCACCAATAAAACCAAAGTCCTCTCCAATCACCGTAAAAATCATATCACTTTCTCGAACAGGTATAAGAAGATTTGTTTTATTGAAACCTAGTCCTTTTAAGCCACCACTTCCGATAGCAATCAAACTTTGAGCTTGCTGGTAGGTCGTTGATTGGGCATTTTTAAAGGGATCAAGCCAGGCTGCAATACGATTGATTTTATAAGTATCCATCCCCAAATTGTGGAGGAATGTTGTTCCACCAGGAGAAATAAAAATCAGCATAAATCCACCAACCAAAACGATCCCCGTTAAGGCAGTCGGTAATAGAATTTTCCAAGAAACTCCAGATAATAGAAGCATTCCGCTAAAGATTGCTACAAATACTAAGGAGGTTCCTAAATCTTTCTGTAAGGCCAACAAAACCAGGACAGGGATAGTAAACAGTGTCATATAACCAATCAACATAAAATCCTCACGAATTTTTCGATTTGGATAATATTTATGAAAGGTGACAATCACCCTTGACAACATAATGATGTAGGCTATTTTCATAAATTCAGATGGTTGAAAAAGAGTCATTCCACCAATCGTTACCCAGTTTTTTGCTCCCGTTGACGCTACTAAGTCTGGACTGTAGAAAAACAAAGGCAATACCATAAGTCCTAGCCCAAGTACGTACAAGTAAGGTGTGATTTGCCACAGAAACTTAGTGGAAAAGAACATGACCAAAAAAGCTGCCACTGTTCCAATTCCTATCCAAGCAATTTGTTGACCAACCATCTGTACAACATTATCCGGATAATCTTGACTAACCGCAATGTAGAGAGAAATAATCCCCACAACTAATAAAAAAAAGACCGGTAAAATAAGTGAGTAGTCTACTCGACTATCGATTGTTCCCCTATTTTTCATCAATTTCCTCATACTTTCACTTCAAATTCTTACTCGTTCCATTATAGCAGAAATCATCTCTCATTGAAACTAAAAATCTAGTTACATCAGTGGGGTTACGATTTATACTCAACGAAAATCAAAAGTAGCCTAGGAAACGAAGTCGAAGATAGAACTGGAGTTCATCAAGGTAAGTTGACAACGGATAATTTTGATTTTCGAAGAGTATTACTAGTGCACAAATTATAAAATACGTATCAAGGCTTTCAGCTATTCTTTAAATAATTACTATATTAAGCACAGAAAAGGCTACTTGTAATTCTGTTTGTGTCTGCGTATTGTCGTAAGCTGCCTGTGTGGTATGCCAGCCAACAGTTAAGGGCTTTTTTAATTTTGTCATTACAAAAGGTGGAATAGTTTTTATTCTGCCTTTTATTGTTATTCTACGATGTTACGGCAAAACGCCAACCCCAGCAGGTCGGCGCGTGGAAATATACAAATTGATTGACATATAACCTATAATGGGGGTATAATCATAGTGTAAAGAATTGTTGTGAGGACAATTCTAGCACTAAATCAAAAAAGCCCCCAACGTGCCAGCGTTGAGGGTTTTTGTTTGCCCCTGTTTGGGGTTAGTCGTCGTTATCGTCTAAATAATACTTAACTACTTCAGTCAAGATATTAACCAATAACGGCGCTAGAATACTTGTGAGGATAAGTTCTAGCAACTAAACCACCTCCCTTCAGTAAATTCAAGGGGGCTTGTATATCTTATCAGATAGTTTATTTTGTTGTCAAATTCTCCCCGCTTACACATGGCAACGTGTAAGCAACCATATTTTTATGATTGATATTTAATCCCAAATACTACCCGTTGTGCTAGTTAATTCTATCCAAATAAAAAAACTTTGCGTATCATAAACTCAAAACAACCACGAAATGAGAGAATGATATGCAAAGCCAACATTATTATCTC
>NZ_JARQPJ010000003.1:0-34466 GCF_046032515.1 Streptococcus suis
TAAAGAAAGAGAGAACGAAGTTCGTCCTCTCTAGGTGTTAGCTTTTCATCTACCCACTACAGTTGACAAAGAGCCGATATTTTAAGGAGGCAGTTTTGTCTTCTTTTTTTGTTAAAAAAACCAAACAAAACGTAATATATATATTGCAAAAAGAAAAATATAGTGTATAATAAAGTTATAAAAATGGACAGGAGGATGGCTATGGCATGAAAAATCTTCGTTTAAAGTTAGCGCGTGTGGAAAAAGATATGACCCAAGGGGATTTGGCAGAGGCTATTGGAGTGACCCGCCAGACCATCGGTCTGATTGAGGCAGGGAAATACAATCCTAGTCTAAGTCTTTGTTTATCGATTTGCCACTGTTTAGGGAAAAGTTTAGATCAATTATTTTGGGAGGAACCAACTGATGAAAAAAATTGTGACTGATGAACGTGTTCAACAAGAAGAAAACCAAGTCTTTGCCTGGGTGGGCAGGACCATGAATATTCTTTTACCTCTCTCATTTCTCATCAAAAGTCTGGTATTAAAATGGACGTTTGATACCTATGTTTTTGAACTGATTGCCATGTTTGTTGTTTCAGTCTATCTCTTTTATGGCTATTGGAAGAAAGGGCTTGATATGGAAAGAGGAACTACTTGGCAGGCTTACCTTTACCTAGGAGGGGTGATTGCTGGGAAAACGATTGTAATGGCTTGGATCAACTACCAGACCTATGGACAGCATTATAGTGGCATCTGGGATTGGCATTTTTGGGTGGTGATTTTGATATTCCTCGTCTCTGTTACCTGTCTTTATTTGCTATTGTTGAACATACTATCTTGGGCGAATAAGTATCGTCAGAAGCAGGTGGAAAAAGAGCTGGCAGATGAACTCGAATAAGCAATGGAGTTCTTATCCCCGCTCTGCTATTTCCCGAACAATGACGAAAAAATCTCGAAAATTCCTTGTCAAGATGAAGTGCTTGTGTTACAATACCAAAAGCGTAGGTTTTTAAACTCATCCCGTGAGGTGAGAAAGACAACAGGAAAAATCAATTAAGGGCCTATGACTATGTATATTTAGAAAGTCTGGGTCTTTTTGTGTACCCAGAATGGGAGATTTATGAGTACAAAAGCCGATCTTTTGTTTGATGTCCATGAGAAACCAGCACCGCTTCAAGGGATTTTGTTGAGTTTCCAGCATGTGTTCGCTATGTTTGGTGCAACGATTTTGGTGCCGCTGATTCTCGGTATGCCCGTGTCCGTCGCCCTCTTCGCATCAGGTGTCGGGACCTTGATTTACCAAGTGGCGACACAGTTTAAGGTGCCAGTTTACTTGGGTTCATCCTTTGCCTACATCTCTGCTATGGCACTTGCTATCAAGGAAATGGGCGGCGATGTGTCGGCAGCTCAGACTGGTATTCTCTTCGTCGGCTTGATTTATGTGCTGATCGCTGCACTTGTCAAAGTTATCGGTACTAAGTGGATCGACAGCCTCTTACCACCGATTGTTATCGGACCTATGATTATCGTTATCGGTCTTGGTTTGGCTAACTCTGCGGTAACATCGGCAGGATTTGTTGCAGATGGTGACTGGAAAAATGTAATTGTGGCTATTGCAACTTTCTTGATTGCTGCGTTTGTCAATACCAAAGGGAAAGGCTTCGCCAAGATTGTTCCTTTCTTGATTGCTATCATCGGTGGTTATGTGATTGCCCTCTGTCTTGGACTTGTTGACTTCACACCAGTTCTTGAAGCAGCATGGTTCGAATTGCCAGGTTTCTACCTACCATTTGAAACAGGTGTATTCAAGTCTTACAATTTCTACTTCGGTCCAGAAATGATTGCTATCTTACCAATTGCCGTTGTGACTATCGCAGAACACATCGGTGACCATACCGTTCTTAGCCAAATCTGTGGTCGCCAGTTCTTGAAAGACCCAGGCCTCAGCCGTACCTTGATTGGTGATGGTGTGGCGACTGCTGTATCTGCCTTTATCGGTGGACCTGCTAACACGACTTATGGTGAGAATACAGGGGTTATCGGTATGACTCGCATCGCATCAGTATCCGTTATCCGCAATGCAGCCTTGATTGCCATTGCCTTCTCATTCTTGGGTAAATTTACAGCCCTTATCTCAACTATTCCAAGTGCCGTTCTTGGTGGTATGTCTATCTTACTTTACGGTGTTATCGCCTCAAACGGTTTGAAAGTTTTGATTGAAAGCCGTGTTGACTTCGGTCAAGTCCGTAACCTGATTATCGCAAGTTCGATGTTGGTATTGGGTCTTGGTGGCGCAGTGCTTAATATCGGTGCCATCACCCTGTCAGGAACAGCCCTCTCAGCCATTGTCGGCATCGTCCTCAACCTCATTTTGCCAAAGGCAGAAAAGGCTGAGTAAATGTGATATACAAGCAGAAAGTCAGCTTCGGCTGGCTTTTTTTTTTGAAAATTGCAGAGCAGCTCAGCTATTTTTCAAATCAGTTGACAAAAGAGATATTCCTTGATAGAATAAATGGGGTCCAAAAAGGACAAATCTAGCTTTTTCTTGGTTGCAGGTCGCCAACCTGTCACTCGGATTTAGCTCAAAACAAAGGAGAACATATCATGGCAATCTCAAAAGAGAAAAAAAATGAAATCATGGCACAATATGCTCGTCATGAAGGCGACACAGGTTCAGTTGAAGTTCAAGTAGCAGTACTTACTTGGGAAATCAACCACCTTAACGACCACATCAAACAACACAAAAAAGACCACGCAACTTACCGTGGTTTGATGAAAAAAATCGGTCGCCGTCGTAACTTGTTGGCATACCTACGCCGCACAGACGTAAACCGTTACCGTGAATTGATTCACTCACTCGGACTCCGTCGTTAATTTGGTGGAATCCAAGCCCTCCCAATCGGGAGGGCTTTTTTGTAGTACGACGGGCATGTCGTATATCTAAGGTGAAAGTCCTCTGTGGGCACCCGCTACCGGTGAACCCAAAAGCAACTTCCAAGCCTGACTATCGTGAGGTAGCGGGGAGAGGAAGGGATAGCGAAATCGTGGCTCTACGAACAGAAACGTGATATCAAGGCGTATGTAGTGGATGAGGAGGCAACAAACTCTAAAGTCCAAAAAGGTAGTCGTAACCTACATGCGTAAATCACGAGAGTAAACGAGGAAAGATGTATGACTTATCCCGTGAGGTCTCATGAACGTCCCAGACGTAGTAACAACGAATCATGAGAAGTCAGCCGAGGGCATTGGTAGCATAAAAGTCAGTGCTAAAACGAGCTATATCAAAACTAGTCCTCGTCAAACGCGGACTGGTTTCTTGCTTAGATTACTACTTAGAACAACATGCGTTAAAAGTTAATTGAACCGCCGTGTGCCGAACGGCACGCACGGTGGTGTGAGAGGGGCTAGAAATTAGCCCTTACTCTATTATGGAGATGAATCTCGGCGTATTTTTTCTTGAATACCAACCTCAGACCGCCAACACATGGGAATTTTCTCGGAAGCTGAAACGGAGTTTCCTTGTTGCTGTAGGGGTTCTAAAGGGGAATAAGATATTGAAAAGGTTCCCAATTTCTGACATAATGAGAATGCAAATGCAAGATATCTGTTTCGAGCTCGACAGAAAACTATGGAGGTAAAAAATATGATGGAGAAGATTCAGCGCTTTGGTGGCGCGATGTTTACTCCAGTGCTCTTGTTCTCATTCGCAGGGTTGATGGTATCGCTTGCGATTGTGGCGACCAATCCCCTACTGGTAGGCGATATTGCCAAAGAAGGCACGATGTGGTTCAACTTTTGGAAAATTATTGAAAATGGTTCTTGGACTGTTTTCAATAATATGGAACTGCTATTCGTGATTGGCTTGCCGATTGGTCTAGCAAAGATGTCCAATGCACGTGCTGTCATGGAAGCGGTAGTAACTTATTTGACAGCCAATTATTTTATCAATACCATGTTGACCCTCTTTGGTGGAACATTCGGTGTTGACTTTACCCAAGATCCTGGTGGTATCAGCGGTTTGAAGTTGATTGCTGGTATCAAGACATTAGATACAGGGATTATTGGGGCCATCCTGTTGTCAGCCATTGTTGTTTACTTACACAATCGCTATTTTGAAACCAAATTACCAGATTTCTTGGGAATTTTCCAAGGTTCATCCTTCGTTGTGATTTTAGGTTTCTTTGTGATGTTACCAGTTGCCTTCTTGCTCTGCCTCATCTGGCCAAAAGTTCAGTTTGGTATCAGCTCAATGCAAAGTTTGTTGGCGACATCTGGTGTAGTTGGTGTTTGGATTTACACCTTCTTGGAACGGATTTTAATTCCAACAGGTTTGCACCACTTTGTTTATACACCGTTCGTCTATGGTCCAGCCGTTGTCGAAGGTGGAATAACTCATTACTGGTTTGCTCACTTAACTGAATTTTCTCAATCAACAGAATCGCTCAAATCGCTATTCCCAGAAGGTGGATTTGCCCTGCATGGAAATTCAAAAATCTTTGGAGCGCCAGGGATTGCGGCAGCATTCTACTTCACTGCTCGTCCAGAAAATCGCAAGAAGGTGTTGTCTATCTTAATTCCTGTAACCTTGACAGCTGTTGTTGCAGGGATTACCGAGCCGCTTGAATTTACCTTCTTATTCCTTTCTCCACCTTTGTTTGTGGTGCACTCACTCTTGGCAGCAACGTTAGCAGCTACTCTTTACACTTTTGGAGTGGTTGGAGATATGGGTGGTGGTTTGATTGACCTCTTGGCGAAAAACTGGATTCCAACCTTTGCGAATCATTCAGGCACTATTTTTGCCCACCTTGCTATCGGTCTACTCTTTACCTTTATCTGGTTTGTCGTTTTCCGTTTCTTGATTTTGAAATTCAACATTATGACGCCTGGTCGTGATATTGACAAAGAAGCGAATATCAAGTTGTATTCTAAGAAAGATTATAAGGAAAAACAAGCAGGAGGCAAACCAAATTCTGCTAAAGAAAATTTCCGTATCCAAGCGGCAGGCTACTTAGAAGCAGTCGGTGGAGCTGACAATGTCACAAAAGTGACCAACTGTGCAACGCGCTTACGCTTGACTGTAGCCGATGTCAGCCTAGTCGAAGACGATGCAGTCTTTAAATCTATCGGAGCGCACGGTCTTGTTAAGAAGGACAATGCTTTACAAATTATTGTCGGCTTAGATGTACCGCAAGTTCGTCAAGAATTTGAAAACTTAATGAATTATCAAGAATACTAACTAGAGGAGAAGGACAATGAGTAAGAAATTTTCAATCGTTATTGCAGGTGGAGGAAGTACCTTCACACCGGGAATCGTTTTGATGTTGTTGGAGAATTTAGACAAATTCCCAATCCGTCAAATTAAGTTCTATGACAATTTGGAATCACGCCAACAAGTCATTGCAGATGCCTGTGAAATCATCTTGAAGGAAAAAGCACCAGAGATCCGTTTTGTTGCAACAACAGACCCAGAAGAGGCATTTACAGATGTAGACTTTGTGATGGCTCATATCCGTGTTGGACTTTATGCAATGCGTGAAAAAGATGAAAAAATTCCGTTGAAGTATGGCGTCATTGGTCAGGAAACTTGTGGTCCTGGTGGAATTGCCTATGGTATGCGTTCGATTGGAGGCGTTCTTGAGCTGGTTGATTACATGGAAAAATACTCCCCAAATGCTTGGATGTTGAACTATTCCAATCCAGCAGCAATTGTAGCAGAAGCAACCCGCAAATTGCGCCCAACATCTAAAATTATCAACATCTGCGATATGCCAGTTGGAATCGAGGAACGGATGGCACGTGCAATTGGGCTTTCTTCTCGAAAAGATATGGAAGTACGCTACTATGGTCTCAATCACTTTGGCTGGTGGACGGATATTCGTGACCACGAAGGCAATGACCTCATGCCACAAATCAAGGAACATGTTGCCAAGTATGGGTACTCTCTCAAGGAAGAAATTGGTGAGAACGAGTCTCAACATACAGACCCAAGCTGGATGCACACTTTTGCAAAAGCAAGGGAAGTCTATGCGGTCGATCCCTCTACCTTGCCAAATACCTATTTGAAATACTATTTCTACTCACAAGACGAGGTGGCTCATGCAAATCCAGAATATACTCGTGCCAATGAAGTAATGGCTGGACGTGAAAAACATGTCTTTGGTGAGTGCCGTCGCATCGCTGAAAATGGAAGTTCAGAAGGAACAACCTTAGAAGTGGACGAACACGCAAGCTACATTGTCGACTTGGCACGCGCGATTGCTTACAATACTCACGAAAGAATGTTGCTTATTGTAGAAAACAATGGTGCTATCTCAAACTTTGATGAAACTGCCATGGTAGAAGTACCGTGTATCGTCGGCAGTAACGGTCCAGAGCCATTGACCCAAGGCGAAATCCCACGTTTCCAAAAAGGCTTGATGGAGCAACAGGTGGCTGTTGAAAAATTGGTCGTTGAAGCATGGGAAGAAGGTTCTTACCAAAAATTATGGCAAGCTCTTGCTCTTTCTAAAATCGTTCCAAATGCGCGTATTGCCAAGGAACTATTGGATGACTTGATTGAAGCAAACAAGGAATTTTGGCCAGAATTGCGTTAAATGTTCATGGGAACAATCCTGATAGACAGAGAGTAGGGGATGAGGTCGCTTACTCTCTTGTTTTCAGCTTATTTTCTACATTGCTTGTTTTTTGCCTAGTGTAATTGGTTAGAATTTGCTATACTATTACTATTATAAAAAAATAAGGTTTAGCAACATATAGTAGAAAACCGTACATGGAGGTAGTAGAATGCTTGAAAAACTTGTTGCCAAGCACCAGAAATCGTTTGGAGATTTGGATAGGCAGATTGTGAAGTATATGCTAAATAACAAGGAAGCCCTGCGTGACCTCAGTATTACGGATTTAGCAGATGCTACCTATACTTCCAAATCTACCGTTTTACGCTTGGTGAAAAAACTTGGTTTTTCAGGCTATTCTGAGTTCAAGTATAATCTTCGGATGGCTCGCGCCTCTAGTGCTGAAAATTCAGGAGGGGAGGTAGATGTTGTTTCTATTCAGGCAACGGATATCTTACGTACCTTGGAGATTATGGAGCAGGTAGACTGGTCGGACATCATTGAAGCTCTGCAAAATGCTCAGACCATCTATGCTTATGGGACGGGTTTTTCCCAGCGCAAGGCCTTGGATGAATTTTCTAAGGTGCTGCTACCGATGGGAAAGAAAGTAATTGTCATTCCCAATAAGACAGAGTTGGATATGAGCATGCCGATTATCACTCAAAGTGATTTGGTCTTAGTTGCATCTCTGAGCGGTGAGACGCCTCGAATGAAGGACAATTTATTATCTCTTGAATTGCGGCAAATTCCCGTCATTTCAGTCACTCGATTGGGAGAAAATTTCATGGCTCAGCATTCGGATTATGCGCTGCATTATCAGACTTCAACAGTCTTTCTGGCCCCAAACCATCCCTTTGAGTCTCTACTGTCTCTCTCCGTTGCCTTGGATTACATGTCTAGAAAATGGATTGAATATATCTTTAGTAGGTAACATATATGTTGAAAAAATATTTTTCAAATGTCACGCTGCACCGTAAATGTTTGATTGGCTACTGGATAGTCTTTATCCTAGCGATTTTGATGTATCTTTACAGTCTCATGTTGATGACTGGTCAAGGTTTTCAAGCGATCTTGACAGGACATGCTGGGGCTGCGATTGCTCTCTTTATCGCCATGATGACAGGGATGGATCTCTTGATTTTCTATCGCTTGGAGGATAGCGTCTTAAATGATGCTAGTAAAGCAGTCATCTTGTATGGGTTATTGCTTCAGCAGATTTGTACTCAAAATCTATTAGGTGCCCTCTTTCTCTTCGTTTATGTACGGGCAGCAGGATATAGAAGAACCATCAAGAGGAGAGCTGTTTCTGCTTCTGCTTGGTTTGTCACTGCTACGTTAGTGTTAATCGCCTTATTTAGCCTCTTTTTACTCTATCGTTTGTCTGGAATGATCGGTTAGTCGGGTGAATCATCGATATTTTTGAAAAAGCTGTTTCTAGGCTTTTTCTTTTACATGAAAATATGATAAAATAAACAAGATACGTGGTTTTGTGCAAAGTTGAGTCTGGGTGTGTCCTAGGTTGAGCTTTGTAGAAAACACGTCATCCTCTTGGAAGTCAAAAAGATCTAGCTTGTAGGTCTACTTTTGATGTTCTGGAGAATATTTATTATACTTAGGAGATACAAATGGTCAAACAAACATTTGAAATGACTTTTGCAGGTCGTCCGTTCGTTGTTGAGGTCGGCCAGGTTGCCAAACAAGCCAACGGTGCGGTTGTCGTTCGCTATGGCGACTCCACAGTTCTTACAGCGGCGGTTATGTCCAAGAAAATGGCGACGGGTGATTTCTTCCCGCTCCAAGTCAACTATGAAGAGAAAATGTACGCTGCAGGGAAATTCCCAGGTGGCTGGATGAAGCGTGAAGGCCGTCCGTCAACCGATGCGACCTTGACAGCTCGTTTGATTGACCGTCCGATTCGTCCAATGTTTGCGGAAGGCTTCCGTAACGAAGTTCAAGTCATCAACACAGTGCTTTCTTACGATCCAGATGCTTCTGCTCCAATGGCAGCCATGTTTGGTTCTTCATTGGCATTGGCAATCTCAGACATCCCATTCAACGGCCCAATCGCAGGTGTCCAGGTCGGTTATGTCAATGGTGAACTCATCATCAACCCTGACAAGGCTCAAATGGAAGAGTCTCTCCTTGACTTGACAGTAGCTGGTAACAAGGACGCCATCAACATGGTAGAGTCTGGTGCCAAAGAATTGTCAGAAGACATCATGTTGGAAGCTCTTTTGAAAGGTCATGCGGCTATTCAAGAACTCCTTGACTTCCAAAATCAAATCGTAGCAGCAGTCGGCAAGGAAAAAGCAGATGTGGAGCTTCTTCAAGTGGATCCAGAATTGCAGGCTGAGATTGTCGCAGCTTACAATGACGATTTGAAAAAAGCGGTGCAGGTAGAAGAAAAATTGGCTCGTGAAGATGCGACCAATGCCGTTCGTGAGACGGTCATCGCAGCCTACGAAGAAAAATACGCTGAACACGAAGAATTCGAACGCATCATGCGGGATGTCCATGAAATCTTGGAACTCATGGAGCACGCAGAAGTTCGTCGTTTGATTACAGAAGACAAGGTCCGCCCAGACGGCCGTCGTGTCGATGAGATCCGTCCGCTGGACGCAGAAGTGGACTTCTTGCCAAACGTTCATGGCTCAGGTCTCTTTACCCGTGGTCAAACTCAGGCACTTTCAGTCTTGACCTTGGCACCAATGGGCGAAACCCAAATCATCGATGGTTTGGATGATGAATACAAGAAACGCTTCTTGCACCACTACAATTTCCCACAATATTCAGTTGGCTCAACTGGTCGTTACGGTGCACCAGGTCGTCGTGAGATTGGTCACGGTGCCCTTGGTGAGCGTGCTCTTGAGCAAGTCTTGCCGAGCTTGGAAGACTTCCCTTACGCTATCCGCTTGGTGGCAGAAGTTTTGGAATCAAACGGTTCTTCATCACAGGCTTCTATTACAGCTGGTACCCTTGCCCTCATGGCAGGTGGTGTACCAATCAAGGCACCAGTTGCAGGGATCGCCATGGGTCTGATTTCAGACGGCACCAATTACACCGTCTTGACCGACATTCAAGGTCTTGAGGACCACTTCGGCGACATGGACTTTAAGGTGGCGGGAACCCGTGACGGTATCACAGCCCTTCAAATGGACATCAAGATTGACGGTATCACACCACAAATCTTGGAAGAAGCCTTGGCACAAGCTAAGAAGGCACGTTTTGAAATCCTTGATGTCATCGAAGCGACGATCCCAGAAGTTCGTCCTGACTTGGCACCAACTGCACCGAAGATTGACACTATCAAGATTGATGTAGATAAGATCAAGATTGTCATCGGTAAGGGTGGCGAAACCATCGATAAGATTATTGCAGAAACTGGCGTGAAAATCGATATTGACGAAGACGGTCTTGTGGCGATCTTCTCACCAGATCGTGCTGCGATTGAGCGGACCAAGGAAATTATCGCAGGTCTTGTTCGTGAAGCAAAAGTGGACGAAGTCTTCCAAGCAAAAGTTGTCCGTTTGGAGAAATTCGGTGCCTTTGTCAACCTCTTTGACAAGACAGATGCCCTGGTCCACGTTTCTGAAATGGCTTGGACTCGTGTCAATAAACCAGAAGACCTAGTTGAAATCGGCGATATTGTCGATGTTAAAGTCATCAAGATTGATGATAAAGGACGTATTGACGCTTCTATGAAGGCTCTTCTTCCAAAACCAGAAGGTTATGTGGAGCCAGAAAAACGTGAGCGTTCTGACAGACCACGCCGTCACAAAGATCATGACAAAAAAGACCACAAAGAGAAAAAAGATAACAACTTTGGTGAATTCAAATTCCACAAGGTTGAAAAGAAATAAGCTGAGTAGACAAGTTCGGTAGCGGGCTTGTCTTCTCGCTAGAAGGAGTGACTATGGGTTGGTGGAAGGACACCATTGAGATTGTAAAAGAAAAAGATCCGGCAGCACGGACGACCTTGGAAGTTCTTTTGACCTACCCAGGTGTCAAGGCCTTGGCTGCCCACCGTCTGTCCCACTGGATGTGGAAAAATGGCTTTAAACTCCTGGCTCGGATGCACAGCCAATTTTGGCGTTTTTGGACCAATATTGAGATTCATCCAGGTGCCGAGATTGCCTCAGGGGTCTTCATTGACCACGGAGCTGGTTTGGTTATCGGTGAAACCGCCATTATCGAATCAGGTGTCATGCTTTACCACGGCGTAACGCTGGGGGGGACAGGTAAGGATACGGGCAAACGCCACCCGACCGTGCGAAAAGGAGCCTTGGTTTCTGCCCACGCTCAAGTCATTGGTCCCATTGAGATTGGGGAAAATGCTAAAGTGGGTGCAGCTGCTGTTGTCCTAGCCGATGTTCCAGCAGATGTGACAGTGGTCGGTATGCCAGCTAAAATTGTCCGTGTGCATGGTCAAAAAGATGAGAAGGTCATTCATGACATGGAAGATGGCCGTGAACACTACACCACCAAATTGGCAGAGCTGAGAGAAGCCAGCCACCATTCGTCACATTTGTAGGAAAGCCTTCCTATGTGAGTAGTTATAGAGAGAAGAGGTAAGCATGACAATAGCAACTAATGTTCTAAATCCCAAGCAGTTATCCGCAGCAAAAACTCTGATAAGCACTGTACAATCCCATGACGGCACCTATCGTGCCCCTTACCTGTCAAATATGCTTAACTTTGACCCTGAAATGCCAGCTTTTTTCTTGGCTTATCAAGGCGAACAGTTGGTGGGACTCTTGACTGTGTATGCCGATGATGAGGATGTGGAGCTGGCGATTATTGTGCATCCAGCCTACCGCAGACAGGGGCTGGCACGCAAGCTCTATGATTGCTACCAGATGAAGACGGCTAACTATCCTATCGCTAGTGTGACCTTTCAGACCGAACGTGTCTTTCTGGACAAGCACCCAGACCTTGCGACAGCTTGGGACTTGGTAGAAGATACGGATACTGAGACATGGTTGGGTCGTGAACGAGTGCCTTATCAGCTCTCACAAGAGGCTGAACTCACAGTAAGTTTGGCAAAACCTCAACATGCAGACAGTATTGCACGCTGTAAGACTGCGGCATTTGGTAACGACTATGAGGTGGCACTCCGCTACGTGCGTGAAGCCATTGCGGATGCGGATAGTTTGCTTTATCTTTTGGAACATAGCGGAGCAGTTATCGGTTCGTGCACAGTAGATATCTCGACCGATGATAACTATCTTTACGGTTTAGCTATCGCCCCAGACCAGCAACAAAAAGGTTACGGCACTTACTTAGTCAAAGCTGTCATCAATGACCTTATCACGAAAAATGACAAACCCTTTCAAATCGCCGTCGAAGATGACAACCTCATTGCTAAGCGGCTGTATGAAAATATCGGTTTTACCAAGCAGACACAAGTGGTCTACTTAGACCCGAAAGAAGGTTGATATGCTACTAGAAGAATTTGAAAATACCTCTGCAGTTATTGAACCGACGGATAAGGCTATTCGTGGTGGCGGAGAGGTATGTGAGACCATGATTTTCTCCTTTAATGGAGAAATCGTGGACCGAGTAAGTCAGCTAGCTGAGAGCAGAGAAGGTGGTCATCTTCAGACGTTAAATGGTCGTCATCCTTGGTACATTTTGGAGAGCGATGGACTAAGGGTTGCGGTCATGTTGGCTGTTATCGGTGCTCCTATGGCAGTTGGTCACTTGGAGGAACTGAAAGCCTGTGGGTTTGAGAACTTTATCGTTCTTGGTTCCTGCGGTGTTTTGGATAAGTCGCTTGCTGCGGATAAGATTATCCTTCCTAGCTCTGCTCTTCGGGACGAGGGAACTAGTTACCACTACGCCCCAGCTAGCGAGGAAATCAGCTATGACCCTGCTCTGCTATTAACCATGGAAAAGGCCTTGGACCAAGCGGGAATCGAACACGTGCGGGCCAAGACCTGGACGACGGACGCTTTCTATCGGGAAACGGCTGCCAAGGTCAAACGCCGTCTAGCGGCTGGTGCTATGGTCGTCGATATGGAAGCTTCTGCTATCATGGCCTGGGCAAACTTTCGTCAAGCCAAGGTCTATCAATTTTTCTACACGGCAGACTATGTGGACCACCACAAGAATGAATGGGATGCCCGTCGGGAAGAACGGACGGCTGACAGTATGACCTTCTTTGAAGTGGCCATGGCCATTGCAAGAAAATTAGAAAGTAGATCATGTTAAAAAAATTAGTAAGACAAAACTGGCCTTATGTGTTGACCGCCATTGCTGGGACAATCATGTTTATTCTCAAATTCTCCCAAGGAAGCTGGCAGCTAGGGATGATTTGGTTGGCCGCGACAGCTTATTGGCTAGTAAAATTGTATCAAAAGTATCAAGTCTTAAAGAATACTCAGAAGTAATGGAGAAACTATGATTAAAATTTACGATACCATGACTCGTAGTTTGCGTGACTTTGTGCCCTTGGAAGAGGGAAAGGTCAAGATGTATGTTTGCGGTCCGACGGTTTACAACTATATCCATATCGGAAATGCCCGTAGCGTTGTGGCTTTTGATACCATCCGCCGCTATTTTGAATACCGTGGCTTTGATGTGACTTACATTTCAAACTTTACGGATGTGGATGACAAGATTATTAAGGCTGCTAACGATGCTGGCATGACAACTAAGGAACTGTCTGATAAATTTATCGTAGCCTTCAAGGAAGATGTGGCAAAACTGGGTGTCAAGCCTGCTACCAAAAATCCTCGTGTCATCGACTATATGGATGAAATCATTGATTTTGTACGGGTCTTGATTGACAAGGGCTATGCCTACGAGGCGGCTGGGGATGTCTATTTCCGTGTGGAAAAGGCTGAAAACTATGCTCGTTTGGCCAACAAAACCCTGTCTGACTTAGAAGCTGGGGCTTCTGGTCGGGTTGAGGGAGAAGGTCAACTGAAAGAACATCCTTTCGACTTTGCCCTGTGGAAAACTGCCAAGCCAGGCGAAGTGTCTTGGGAAAGTCCTTGGGGAGCAGGTCGTCCAGGTTGGCATATCGAGTGTTCGGTTATGGCGACAGAGATTTTGGGAGATACCATTGATATTCACGGTGGTGGTGCAGACTTGGAATTCCCTCACCATACCAATGAAATCGCCCAGTCTGAGTGTAGAACGGGTCAAACCTTTGCCAACTACTGGATGCATAATGCCATGCTCAATATCAACGATGAGAAGATGTCCAAGTCCTTGGGCAATTTCCTGACAGCCCATGACATGTTGGAACAAATTGACGGTCAGGTCTTGCGCTTCTTCCTATCTACCCAGCACTACCGCCGTCCACTCAACTACACTGAGAAGGCCATTTCAGATGCGGAAATCAATCTCAAATATCTGAAAAACACTTATACACAACCTGTGCAAAACTCTGTGGATAAGTCGGGTCTTGAATTACATCTGGTGGCCTTTGAAGCAGCCATGGATGATGACTTTAATACGGCAAATGGCATTACGGCTATCTTTGACTTTGCCAAATGGATCAACTCAGGCAACTATGATGAAACTGTAAAAGAAGCCTTTGGCAAGATGCTCGCCGTCTTTGGTATTGTCTTTGAAGAAGAAGTCTTGGACAGCGAGATCGAAGCCTTGATAGCAGAACGTCAAGCAGCGCGTGCCAATCGGGACTTTGCGACGGCTGACCGCATTCGTGATGAACTGGCAGCTCAGGGCATCAAGCTCTTGGATACCAAGGATGGTGTGAGGTGGACACGTGACTAAGGCAGTAGATGTCAATCTCATCAATGGAATTGCCTTGGCTTTCGAAGGGGATGCTGTCTATTCCATGTATATCAGACGGCACTTGATTTTTAAGGGGCTGACCAAGCCCAATAAATTGCACGGTGAGGCTAATAAATACGTTTCTGCCAAGGCTCAGGCAAGCCTGATCTCCGCCCTCTTAGAAGCTCAGCTATTGACCGAAAAAGAGGAAGAAATCTACAAGCGGGGTCGCAACACTAACAGTCACACCAAGGCCAAGAATGCGGACGTGGTCACCTATCGGATGTCCACAGGCTTTGAGGCGGTTTTAGGTTATTTGCACATGACTGAGCAGATCGAACGCTTGGAGGAGCTGGTGGGCTGGTGTATTGACAAAATAGAAAGGGGATAAGATGGACGAAAAGGAACTTGTAAGCTGGTTTCCGCAGGCAAAGTTGTCACAAGTAGAGGGCGAATGCTCACTTCAATTGGGCGACGGATCTTATCTGGACTTGTCTGATGCAGACTTGACGGATCGGGAAGGTTACCTTTTGTCCTTGCTATCTCATCCTCGAAAGCAGGTCCAGTCAAGTCCCTGGCAGTCCTATCTACACGATCAGGGAAGGCTTCCTCAGACAGTTGAGGCCATTCAATTTATCCATATCCACCTTTGGTCACAAAAAGAGGCCCAGCTGGATGCCTGGCAGGCCATGATGACCGACCTCTTGCCCAGTCAACTGGCTCAGGTGCAGCTGACGCCTCAAGATTATCTCATTGTATTGGAGCAGGGCATCTGGATGGATCATCAGACCGTTTTACAGGACACCCTATCGGCCTTGGAGTTTGACTTTGGCTTGCGGTTGACCCTCTTTGTTGGGCAGGTCTGGCCCAAACACGTCGCAGACCATTGGCCTCGACTCTATCAAGCAGAAGCTCAACTCTTTGCTCACTGGCGGGCACGCTACCAGCAGTCAGCCGTCCTCTCCTTTAGTCAACTCTTTCTTTGGGGACAAGGCAGAGCAGGCTTAGAATTTAGCCTGATAAAAGCCAGTATGCTGGAGCTGATTGATCAGCAGGATATGCAGGCTATCATTCTAGCCCTATGGACAGAAGGAGCTGTGGTTACTAAGGCCGCTCAAGTCCTCTATATCCACCGCAATACTCTCCAATACCGTTTGGATAAGTGGCAGGATTTGACGGGACTCCAATTAAAAGACCTGACTGACCTGAGTTTTTGTTATCAGGTATTATTAGATAGACAATTTTGATATTTTGTGCAACTTGCACAGAATATCTTTTTTCTTTTGGTCAACTTGATATAGAAAAATAAAGCGTTTTCATTTACAATAAAACTATCAAAGAAAGCGAGGATTGAACATGGTTCAACTAAATCTCAAAAATATCTATAAAAAATACCCAAACAGCGAGCATTACTCAGTTGAAGACTTCAACCTGGACATCAAGGACAAGGAATTTATCGTATTCGTAGGTCCTTCAGGATGTGGTAAGTCAACAACTCTTCGTATGATTGCTGGTTTGGAAGATATCACAGAAGGGGAAGCGTACATCGACGGCGTGTTGATGAATGATGTGGCTCCAAAAGACCGTGACATTGCCATGGTATTCCAGAACTATGCCCTCTATCCACACATGACTGTATTTGACAATATGGCTTTTGGTCTTAAGTTGCGCAAATACAGCAAGGACGAAATCAAAAAACGTGTAGAAGAAGCTGCACAAATCCTTGGCTTGACAGAATTCTTAGAACGTAAACCAGCTGACCTTTCAGGTGGACAACGCCAACGTGTTGCCATGGGTCGTGCCATCGTTCGTGATGCAAAAGTATTCTTGATGGATGAACCTTTGTCAAACTTGGATGCCAAATTGCGTGTGTCCATGCGTACAGAGATTGCTAAAATCCACCGCCGTATTGGTGCGACAACCATCTACGTAACGCACGACCAAACAGAAGCTATGACCTTGGCAGATCGTATCGTTATCATGTCTGCAACTAAGAATGAAGCCGGTACAGGTACAATCGGTCGTATCGAACAAATTGGTAGCCCAGAAGAGCTCTACAATAAACCTGTAAACAAATTTGTTGCCAGCTTCATCGGTAGCCCTGCAATGAACTTCTTTACAGTGACTCTTCAAGAAGGTGTGCTTGTTGGAGATGGTTTCAAAGTAGATCTTCCAGAAGGTCGTCGCAAGCATTTGGAAGAAAAAGGCTACAACGGCAAGAGCTTCACACTTGGTATCCGTCCAGAAGACATCAAAGCTTCTCAGTTGGAATTGGACACTTATCCAAGTTCAATTATCGAAGCGGAAGTAGTTGTGTCTGAACTTCTCGGTGCAGAAACTATGCTTTACTCTAAAGTGGGTAGCACAGAGTTTGTATCTCGTGTCGATGCACGCGACTACCACAACCCAGGAGACAAAGTTCGCTTGACCTTCAACCTCAATAAAGCACATTTCTTTGATGATGAAACAAGTAAGGCGATTGTCTAACCTTTCTAAAATCGTTCATAAAACACCTGACCGCTAGATGAAAATCTGGCGGTTTTTTGGGTTGAGAACGCATAAATACTTGTTTTTTTTATTAAATTCTATATAATAAATATAGAAAACACTTACAGGAGGTCTCCTTATGAAGAAGCTACTGAGAAAAATTCGTATAACGGCTCTTTATATTTTGCTTTATAATCTCATTTTAATCCTCTCCATTTGGTTAGGAAAGGTATCTTCCAAGGAAGAATTTATGATTGCAGTCGCAGGGAATGCAGTCATGATGGGCCTATCTTTCGTGCATTTGCACAACCAAGTATCAGATGAATTTCATGGAAAAATAGAAGAACCGTCGGTTTAAACTGACGGTTCTTGGTCTTTATAGACTTCGTAAAAATCAACCTTGAGGCGAATAAAGGCCTCCATATCGTGTAGGAGTTGGAAGAGGGTGGCCCGGGTTTCAAATTCTTCCCTGGTTTGCGGCAGAGGTCGCTCGCGGAAGGTGGCATGGAAGAGTTCGATGTCCAGGAGCAGTTCCTTGGCAGAATTTTCTCGGCTCAGTTGCTGGGCTGCTCGCTCGAAGAGGCTGGACAGGATGACATTTTCTCTGCCTTCCAGTAAACATTTGTTGATATTTCCTGCCATGGTCCGCAGGATTTTGTTTTGTGCGGCCCGCATTTCAAAGTAATGGACCTGGTAATTGGTCTGCTGGAAGAGCTGGTTGTGGCGGTCTAGATAGACGACTTTCAGAGCTTGCTCCAAGGTCTGATCCAACTGCGTAATCAATTCTGCCTCGTTTCGTCCGTCGCCATTTAGCAGAAAGGCTTCAAAGCGGAGCAGAATCTGCTTGAGCAGGTCTTCGACTTGGTCGTGGTAGGCCTCGATTTTCTTTTCTTGCGAGGGCATATAGAGGTTAAACAAGAGTGCCAGTCCTGCCCCAATCAGAAAAAGCGTCAGCTCATTTCCCAAAAAAATCAGCGAAATATCCTGCTCTAGCAAGAGATGGGTGACGAGGACGGTCGAGGGGGCGATGCCAGCCTCCCAGTTGAAACGGTAGGCCAGAGGGACGTAGAGTGCCAGGTAGATGACCAGAGTCCAGATGCCAAAGCCAAAGAGAGCGAAGGTCAGGACGGCTATGGTCAGGGCCAGGAGGGTAGAGAAGAGGCGGTTGCGGGCCATTTTGAAGCTGGACTTGCGGGTGTCGAGGACGCTGAGAATGGCGATGATGCCGGCAGCTGTCGCATAGGACAAACCTAGGGCGGTCGCTAGGTAAATAGCTAGAACGGTGGCAAAAATCAGTTTAATCGTTCGAAGGGAGAGGGACATGGTGGCTCCTTTGGTTTTAGTCTATTTCTATTGTATCATAAAATAAAAACCTCCTAAGGATAGGAGGGAATTGCTTATGCAAATAGAGCCAGAATACCGACTACTAGGTAGCAGACCAGCTTGTAGCTTTCGTTGATGAGGATGAGGTTGATAGGGCGTTGCTCAAAGACGTAGTTTTTCAATGAAGCAAGGACCGCAATTACGCCCATGCCACCAGCTGCGTGAAGTGGTGAAACGCCGAGGGTCTTGATGAAGAAAATAGTAACAATCGCAGTCAGGGCTTCAATGACAAGGGAAATCACCATTTCCTTCTGGCCATTTTTGCCAGCCTGACGATCTGCTTCTACCTTAGCTATGTCAATGCCTGAAGCCTTGATCCAAGCATCGCGGAAAATCAAACCATACCACAAACCACCGATGGCAAAGGCAATCAGACCTGCCACAATTCCAAAAATAAGTGTCATATATTCTCCTTTTGGTCCGCTTGTACGGACAAATTGATAAGCATAAGGATACCACACTATCTAACCGTGGGCAACTATTTGAGTTGAAGTATAGAGGGAAGATTTAAAGAAAAGTAAAATCTAATTGTTTGCACAGGCACTTTTATATATGCCCTGTTATACTAAGTACAACAGGTATTGCATTACCATGCAATACCAACCCTATAAGCTCTGGAGTAGATTTTAAGCGATGAAGAGAGGGAGAGTTAAGTGCAATGAATTCTTTTGAGAAGCAGCAACGACACAATGAGAAAATTAGGAGTATGAATGCACAAGCACGAGCCATGAGTGCTCAAGCAATAGCACTTCAAAAACAAAATAACATTTTGCAAAAAGAGCATGAGCGTCAAATTGAAAAAGAGTTTAAGGATAGAATTTTTCAATTACGATTGCACTTAGCACAGGTTACGGATGAGAGTCAACGATTTGTCATCCAGCAAATGCTTAGCGAAGCTGAGGAAGATTATGAGAATTATCAAAGAGAGCAAGCTGAGAAACGTTTGGCAGACGCAAAAAGACGAAAGATATGGCTAATCATTTCAAGTGTTGTGGCTGTGTTAGGAATGGCTGGCTTATATTTTGTCTACCAAGATAGTTCTCAAGTTACAGTTCCTGAATTATATGGTATTGAGCTATCTGAAGCTAAGGATTTACTGTATGAAGAGGGGTTAAAAGTTGGTACAATAACAGAAGTTGGTGGACAGTCAGTTCAGCCTGGGATGGTTAGTGTATCTTCTCCAAGTAGTGGGAAGAAGGTAAAGCGGGGAAGTGCGGTTAACTTAATTATTGCTAAAAATGTAGATGGAAAGGATACTGCCGTAGTTGAGGATAGTTCGACTAGTGAGGTAGCAACTAGTAAGACTGCTGGAAGTTTGCAAGCTTCTAGCCAGTCTCAGGTAGGTAGCGCCGTTCAATCGTTTACTGTGGATATTAAAAAACAAGGACTGGTTATTCGTCAGGAACCTAGTTTATCTGGAGAAGTTGTGACCGATATAGAACCTGGAACGTACACGATAGTTGAGACGACTCAAAAGGAAGGACATAGTTGGGGCAGATTAAAGTCAGGACAGGGTTGGATTTCGTTGACAGATTTGCATAATCCTGTACCGCAGGTTGATACCAAAAACTTAACGACAGATCAGGTAAAAGCTTGGGTCATGGATGATTTATTTAGCCGTAGCGTCATGATTGAAAAGTATCGAAAAGACCAGGTTGTCATAAGTGTTCGTATAGCTGAAGATGGTCTAGTATATGCAGATGTAACTGTACCATCAGACCCTAATTTTGAACCACGAGATTGGAGTTATCGGATTAATAGTCGTGGGGAGTTGGAAGCTAGTGAGTATGATACAGATCCGGAACAAGGGGGTGTCAACTGGTATGTTGCCCAACATTATTATCTGGAAAACGGTGTGAACTAAGAAAGCTGAGAAATTCTCGGCTTTTTCCTTTTCAAAAATATGCTATAATACTCTTATGGAACATAATGATATTGTATATGGTGTACATGCTGTGGTGGAGAGTTTGGAGGCCAACACCGGCAACAAGCTCTACATCCAGGATGATTTACGCGGAAAAAATGTAGAAAAAATCAAGGCCCTCGCGGCAGAGAAAAAGGTGTCGATTTCTTGGACGCCCAAGAAGACCCTGTCGGACATGACAGAAGGTGCGGTCCACCAAGGCTTTGTCCTGCGGGTTTCTGAGTTTGCCTATGCGGACCTGTCGGTGATTTTGGAAAAGGCAGAGCAGGAAGACAATCCCCTCATTCTCATCTTGGACGGTCTGACAGACCCCCACAACTTCGGCTCGATTTTGCGGACCGCAGATGCCACTCAGGTAGCTGGCATCATCATTCCCAAGCACCGAGCAGTTGGCGTGACGCCCGTTGTGGCAAAGACCTCAACAGGTGCGGTGGCCCATGTCCCAATTGCCCGAGTGACCAATCTTAGCCAAACCCTCGACAAACTCAAGGAGGCTGGTTTCTGGGTATTTGGTACCGATATGAACGGAACCCCAAGCCACAAGTGGAATACAGCTGGCAAACTAGCCCTTATTATTGGCAACGAAGGCAAGGGCATCTCCAGCAATATCAAAAAGCAGGTGGATGAGATGATCACTATTCCTATGAAGGGCCATGTCCAATCTCTCAACGCCAGCGTAGCAGCAGCTGTGCTCATGTACGAAGTATTTCGGAAGAAAATCTAAATGAAAGAAAAAGTTCTCATTGTAGATGGCTGCAACATGATTGCCTTTTGGCAGGCAACCAAGCAAGATTTTAAAAAGGGAGACTTGGATGCGGCCAGAACGACCTTGCTTCGCACCTTGTCTCACTACGCAGCCTTTGAACAGATTGAGGTAATTTGTGTCTTTGATGCCCACCATGTGCCAGGTCTTCGCCAGCAGTATGATGAATTCAAGGTATCGGTCATTTTTACAGAGGAGGAAGAGACAGCAGATAGTTATATCGAACGACTCAGTGCCCAGCTCAATAGTGACCGTCGCAAGCAGGTTTCCGTCGCAACCAGCGACCTCAACGAACAATGGGTGGTCTTTTCACAAGGGGCCTTACGGGTTTCGGCGCGTGAGTTAGAGGAGAGAACCAAGGTCATCAAAAAGGACTTGGACAAGTTTGTGGACCAGGTAGAACTCTACACCCCACGGCTTAATCCCTGGTCAGATGGGAATTTTCAGGCCTTAAAAGAAATGATGGAGGAAATGAAAGAGTGACATTTACAATCGTAACCGATTCGACATCGGATTTGCCAATCAGCTGGGTCCAAGAAAATGATGTAACCGTGCTTGGTTTGACCATTAACCTAGATGGTGTGACCTATGAAACAGTCGGTGAAAACCGCTTGACTTCTGCAGATTTGCTTGAAAAGATGGAAACAGGTGGTCTTCCTACAACTAGTCAGGTCAATGTTGGTCAGTTTGAAGAAGTTTTTGAAGCGGCAGCCAAGGAAGGTCAAGAGGTGCTTTATCTCGCTTTCTCAGCTGCTCTTTCAGGGACCTACCAGAGTGCAGTCATTGCACGAGACATGGTTTTGGATGCTTATCCTGATGCTGTCATCACCATCGTTGATACAAAGGCGGCGACCATTGGAGAAGGCTACTTAGTCATGAAAGCCGTTGAGGCACGTGCTGCAGGTAAGACTCTGGCAGAAACCAAGGCAATCGTAGAAGATTTGGTGCCACGCTTACGGACCTACCTTTTGGTCGATGACCTTAATCATTTGGTGCGAGGTGGACGCTTGTCTAAATCGGCAGCCCTCATTGGCGGTCTAGTCAATATCAAGCCCCTCCTTGCGATCAATGCGGAAGGGAAGTTAGAAGCCATTGCCAAAATCCGTGGTCGTAAAAAAGGGATTAAGGAAATGTTGAACCTGACCTTGGATAATTTGGATCATTCTACGGTTATGGTAGCCTATACAGGTGATATTGAGGCGGCTGAAGCGATTAAGGCAACCTTGTTGGAAGACAGCCGTGTTACTGATGTGCTCTTGACAGAGTTAGGGCCAATTATTGCCACCCATACAGGGACAGGGGTGCTAGCTATCCTATCCATCAATAAGAAAGAGAGATAATCTCTTTTCTTTATTCACACAAAAAAGAAAGCGGTTACAAATAACAAAATATATCCATTTGGAGGTTCTTATGAAACGTTTATTGTCATGCTATGCCAGTGATATGGTGGGAGCGACCAAGGAGGAGCTCAAGCAGTCCATTTTGTCCAGTGAAGGTCGGATTATCATGGGAGAAACAGTGGTCACAGCGGCTCCCTTAATTGCGGGGGTGACCAATGCGGAGATGATGGCTGCCTTTGGTTGTGACCTTTTGGTGCTCAACGAATTAGATGTCTTTTATCCGGAGATTGTTGACTTTTACGACTGCGACAATCCTATCGCTGAAATCAAGCGGTTGACAGGTCGATTGGTCGGGATAAACTTGGAGCCTGTGGATACTAGTCAGGAAGTCCAAGACCAGCAGGTTTTTCTAAAACCAGGTCGTCAGGTCAGTTCAGAAAGTCTGCGGCAGGCCCAAGTTCTTGGCGTGGACTTCATCATGCTGACAGGTAATCCTGCTACGGGTGTGTCCATGGCTGCAATCCGCTCTGCTATTGGCCTTGCCAAAGAATACTTTGAGGGTCTCATCTTTGCGGGGAAAATGCACGGTGCAGGTCTGGGAGAGTCGGTCGTGGATAGTCAAGCCCTGCTAGATTTTGTGGACTTGGGGGCAGACGGTGTCCTCATTCCTGCGGTCGGCACGGTGCCGGGTGTGCGGGAGGAAATCGTGGCACCGATCGTCAGTCAGGTCAAGGCGCGTGGGGCTTTGGTTATTTCGACTATCGGGACTAGCCAGGAGAGTGCGGATAGCCAGACGGTGCGGGAGTTTGGGCTCAGCAACAAGCGGGTAGGTTCGGACATTCACCATATCGGAGATGGGGGTTACGGTCGGATGCCAGACCCTGAAAATATCTTGGCCCTGTCCTTGGCAGTTAGAGGCAAGCGGCACACCTATTTTAAAATGGGGCAGTCAGTGAGGAGATAGGGTTATGATAAGGTTTTCATTCTCAGCAGCTCTGCTATGGACCAAAAAAGAAGAAAATAAGAGCAAAATAGCTTGACGAGGCTAGTTAGATTTGATAAAATGGAAGACGGTATTGTTTACCCCATTTGAAAGGCCCCGGAACCTTCCAAATACCCGCGGACCGGAACATCCGCCCAGTAAACAAAAACGATTCGTATAGGAGAAATCATGAACAAAACAACATTTATGGCTAAACCAGGCCAAGTTGAACGTAAATGGTATGTAGTAGACGCTACTGATGTACCTCTTGGACGCCTTTCAGCAGTAGTTGCAAGCGTTCTTCGTGGTAAAAACAAACCAACTTTCACACCTCACACTGATACTGGTGATTTCGTTATCGTTATCAACGCTGAGAAAGTGAAATTGACTGGTAAAAAAGCAACTGATAAGATCTACTACACTCACTCAAACCACCCAGGCGGATTGAAATCAATCTCAGCTGGTGAATTGCGTTCTAAAAACGCTGTTCGTTTGATTGAGAAATCAGTTAAAGGTATGCTTCCACACAACACACTTGGTCGTGCACAAGGCATGAAACTGAAAGTGTTTGTAGGTGCTGAGCACACTCACGCTGCACAACAACCAGAAGTACTTGATATTTCAGGTCTTATCTAAGGGAAAGGACGTAATCTAAATGGCACAAGCACAATACACAGGTACTGGTCGTCGTAAAAACGCGGTTGCACGCGTACGTTTGGTCCCAGGTACTGGTAAAATCACAGTAAACAAAAAAGATGTAGAAGAGTACATCCCACACGCTGATCTTCGTTTGGTTATCAACCAACCATTCGCAGTAACTTCAACACAAGGTTCATACGACGTTTTCGTTAACGTGAACGGTGGTGGTTACGGTGGTCAATCAGGTGCGATTCGTCACGGTATCGCGCGTGCATTGCTTCAAGTAGACCCAGACTTCCGCGATTCATTGAAACGCGCAGGCCTTCTTACACGTGACGCTCGTATGGTTGAACGTAAGAAACCAGGTCTTAAGAAAGCACGTAAAGCTAGCCAGTTCTCTAAACGTTAATTATCTGCGATATATCAACGTTTCAAAGCACTCAAGAGTTTACCTCATGGGTGCTTTTTTCGTGTTTTTTTGAAAAGTTCACCTCAAAATTTACCTTATTTTTACCTTATTGTTTTAGCGATTTAAGGGCAAGCTCACCGACTGCCATAGGGACAACATTAGAAGTATTGACATAAATCTGAGTTGTCCCAGTATCACTATGTGTCAAAGCTTCTGAAATATCTTCTAAACTCATTCCTGCCTGTTTGGCAAGTGTTGCTCCGGTATGTCGGAGTTTATGAGGTGTAGCGTGTGTCAGATGTGGGTGACGCTTTTTAACTGTTCGCATTTTGTTATTTAGATAATCTGCGTGCAGAGGTTTATTGATGTTTCCTTTGGTATCTATATAAGTGAAGACGAACTGTTCAGGATTTGTAATGATTCCAAACTTTGCAAGTTCTTGCCTTTGTTGTTTTTTCCAATTCTGGAGAAGTTGAAGTAAGTCAGATGAAATAGCAAAGGTTGTTTTCTTGTTCCCTTTGGTTGATTTCACATCTCCATACCTATCTAGTGCTTGGAGTAATTGAATTTGGGATTTTTCAAAATTAATGTGTTTCCACTGCAAAGCATAAGATTCAGATTTTCGGTCTCCCAAGAAGAAGGTAAGATAAAATAGAACATAGTCTTTAAGCGAAATTTTTTCATTAGTCAAGTCATCTTGGAAAGCCGAGAACCACTCTTGTAGTTGTTCCTGTGTAAGGTAGAGGTCTTCATCTCTCTTTGCTTCCGCTAATTGGATTTTCTTGGTTGCTTTGATACGACGCAATGTTTTGGCAACTTTATTTGATTCTATATATTCTAATTCCTCTGCCCAATCAAATATGGAAATTACATAGCTTCTCAAGGTCTTGAAATTGGCGTATTCATTAGCTTTAGCAGTCATCAAGTTTAGAATAACTTGCTTGTTCTGATTGAGAAATTGAATAGTGTAATTACCTAGCATAGGTAAAATATGTTTTTTGAAACAAGTTTTTGTATTGGCTATAGTTGACCTGCTTGGGGGCTTTGTAGTTGAAGTGGTCTGTCCTGCTTTATAATACTCCCACCAGACATTTTCGTAAAAATCTTTGAATAGAATGTCTATCTTGGCTAGCCCTGTAAACTCATTGTTCTCAATCTGATTGATTTTTGTTAAAAGGTCTATCTCTGCTTGTCGTGCCTCCTTTTTGCTTTTGAAACGCTTATCAAAATAGTTATTATTGACGATACCAAGTGGCATCCGTGCTTCCGTTGGAATATACACTTTTAAGCGATATGTTCCGTTTTTTGTCTTCGTGATAGTCATGATATTCTCCTCTTTTCGAACCAGAAAATATCAAGACAATTATAAAATAAAAAGTTAGATATTTCTAGTTTTGCGAAAGTAGCCATGCGTCGATGGCTTGTTTGTTGAAACGAACTGTTTTTCCGATCTTAATAGATGGAAGCCCTTTGCGAATCCATTCGTCTAAAGTGTTATTTGAAATCCCGAGATACTCGCATGCTTGTTTTTTGTTTAAATACGAATTGCCAATATTTCGATGATGAATTTGTTTTTCAATTTCTGATGTAATTAAACTTGAAATTAATATCTGAATTTGTTTGATTTGTTCATCAGGTAAGATAACTTGCATGTTTACGCTCTTCCTTTTGGTTAAATTTGACATTAGTCATTATGCCACAATGCGGACTCAAAACGGATGATTTTTAGAAATGTATAGATTAATCGACTGTTTTGTCTTCAATTTAGGAAGACAATTTTTTTACGAAATGCTGTAATATCAACGTTTTTGAGGTTTTATAAAGTTCTAAAATCATATTAAAAACCGTTAAATAATTCTTTAATATTCAACAATCGATTTAAAATTAATTTATATAAATCAATTTTATAATGATGTTTTCGACGTAATTTATTGTTCAATGAGTATATTTCATTTCTGAATTCTTTTGAAAAAGTTGGAATCTGTACAATATGTAATTCATTCGTGTTGTAATTCTTATGACAACCTAACCCATTGTTTCTCGCGAAATCAAGTGCATCAAACATTCGTCGTAGAATAATCAATACATTCCACGTGATCATCTCTGTTAGATAGAAAGATTCTTGTTCAGCTTGTGTTTCTTTTTGACTTTTTATTATTAAATTTTTTCTAAAACGTGATCTATTTTCTTTCGAAATAAATTGAGCATTTAAAAAACTAAGTATTTCTTCATCCAATATCAAAGGAGTGTTTGTTGAATGTGCAACGTTAATCTGTTTTTTCAACAATTCTTCGAATGTAGCTCGTGGTTTTGCTCTGAAAATTGAGGATAATTCTCTATCAGTATTTATTACTGATTGTTCGATTTCCTTTATTAAATTGAAGACTCCAATTGAAACCAAGCTCTCTAAGTATTGAATGATTTTCAGATCATCAATTTCTTCAAGAACACATGTACAAAAAATGGATTTTATCTTATCTTTTTTCAAAACAGTTTCGAAACGATACACTTCAAATGCTTCTGTTTTCGTTTTGTCAAGTTGTCCTAATCTCTTTGCTTTCTTTGTTTTACTGTAAAGAACTTGCTGATTATTTTTATACGCATTGGTTGTTAAAATATCATAATCTTTATCTTGAATGCTTTTTGAAGAGGAAGCAAAATTCACTTTCTTCCTCGTTAAACAACGTAGAAGTAATGCTCTTGTTTGCAAATGGAAAGCAGATTGTATTGCCATTGTGAAAGCAAGTTCGATTTCTTGGAATTCGCAATGATGTATCCTACAAAATATACCTGTTTCGTTTTCCAAAATTGATAGTGCTCTATCTAATCTTGATTTTATTCCTTCAATTGAAGCAGTAGCAATGTTGAATCCACAATGAAAGCATTCTAAGTAATAAGTTTTGCTTAGTTCTCTGGTATGGGGTTGTGTGAGGCATATAATGTGTTATTCGTATCTTTCAAGGAGTTGGGGGTTATTATGAAGAAAGAAGAATGGATTGAGGTATTTGAAGAGATTCATGGGCGAATACCCAGTGTTGAAGAGGTTTTAGTAGCCGAAAAAGCTGGAGAGATAATCGGTAATCTTGATGCAGAAGTTGTTTCTGTAAATTATAATCAAGCAGGATCAGCACGTAATTCGAGTAATGGGTACGGATATAGGAAAAATTCTCTGTTTTCATACTTGAAGTTTTGTTATGAGAATAAGAAGTGGGCCATCTTAGCTTACTTCAGTACCTTGATAGGTCTAGGTTTATGCCTAGCGGTTTGGCCTGGGATACTAGCCATATTGTTATCGATGTTTATGATTTCAGAAACAGGTCAAAACATGGTCTGTAAGATGATTAGTGCCAAGCCAATAGAACGCCAAGAATATCAGAGTACAATTGTTCAACCAATTACAAAGATAATCCAAAAGGAGCGAGAGCAGGGGCTAATCTTACCAGAGAGTATCGAAATTAGGATAATACAAAATGAGTTGCCAGTTGCGTATGCTGTTGGGATGAATCGGATCTTAGTATCTGAAAGTTTACTAGATAGTCCTCATTTTTTAGAATCTAAAATTAAGTTCGAACTTCATCGTATTCATAATATGGCACCCAATTTGCTACTCGTTGTTGTTGGAGCTAATATACTATTGGTGTTGGCTGGACTAATCGTCATGTTATCTGGGAGTTTGGACAAAAACTATGGTGATCGTAGAAGTTCATTCTGGACAGGTGGTAGGTCACAAGCCGCTAATGGAGCTATTTTATACTACGGAAGTTTAGCAGCCTTAGCTGCAATTCTCGGACTAACCTTTCTTTTTGTTAAATCTGTTGTAAGACGTGATGTCGAATTGTCTGATGGATTTATGGTAAGGCAGGGGTTGGGGCAGGTACATTGTTTATATCTTGATAAGGTTAATACTTTTGATCAAACAATGTCTAAGAAAGTCTTTGAACTAGGTTTTCCAGATATAGACACTCGAATTGCGGTGATGCAAAATCAGCATGGCGTCAATTACCAGGCTAATTAAAGAAAGGAGAAGTTATGGTGACTAAGGAAGAATGGATGGTATCCTTTGAACAAGAACATGGTCGCAAACCCGTACCTAAAGAATTTGTTGATGCCCGTCAGAATGGAGAATTTGAAGTTGCGGATACAGAAAGCGTTCTTGTTAGCAATGTTGATTCAGTGGTTGATGCAATAGACTTGACGACCGAAAAGGAAGCGACGATAGAATCAGATCTTGCTAATGATGATAAGGTAAGTGAGCCGAAACTGGAAGAGTACGCAATTGGTCCTAAAGTATTTTGTTTTAATTGCGGAAAAGCGAACCAGACAAGCGCTGAAACGTGTATTCAATGTGATACAAAGTTATCGAAGGGGAGGGAGACTAGGTCTTTCTTTTCCGACTTTACCTCTAAATTGACGGAAGTAAGTGTCATTGCTAGTAAAAAAACGAAGGAACTCACTCATAATGCCCAAGCCAACGCTCAGATTTTCTCAGAAAAGAAAAAACGAGAGACTCTGATACAAGCATTGGGGAATGCCTACTATGAAAGGAACAAAGAGAAGTCAGGTGGCGAGTTCCAAGAGCTTTTTGATGAAATAAAAGGCATTGATAAACTGATTCAAGACCTTAATGAATCAATCAAACAGAATCATTAAGGTGTTAGCTGAATATTGTTGGGATAATGGAGTAGAGATGATTACGATAAATAATTTTTTAAAGATAAGGTCGCAAGTTGAACTGGTTCATAGGATCTTGATTATTAGCCTGGTGCTTGTAATATGGTCAACATTTTTTAAAGTAATTGACAATGGAAATGGCGAACAGTTCAATATGTATGCAACAGTAAGTGGGCTCTTTGGACCGAGCTTATTCTTAGCGGTGTCGTTAATTGAATTAGGGGCGGTTTTTACAAAGAATGAAAAGGTATTTATTCCTTTGAGAGTAGTCAATACATTTTGGCTTTTTAACCTTCTAAATAATATTTCGACTATTGTGGCGAATGATCAATCAATGGCCAACCGTTCAAATAAATTTCGAACATTCGCTGAAATTACAGCAGGTCTTTTTACAGGATGGTCTCCCTCAATTACAAAAATACAGTCTTTTAACTTGTTAGGTGGCTACTCCGTGATTCGCTATATTCTTTTCTTTAGTATTTTGGTGTTCCTTGGGTACCTATTTTTAAGGTTTGTGAAAAAACAAGAATTGGAGATGGGAATCTCTCAAAACATCCTAACCATTCAGGATGTGCTGGTGGCTTTTAACAGGGATAAGCTAATCACGGTTGGCACACTATTGTTATTGATTTCACCATTTTTTAAATTTATTGCCTTGCAGAATTCGCCCATTGGACGAGTCCCAGCATTTGCTACAAATTATATTTTTGCAACAGCTATCGTTATACTAGCTGGTCTTCTATTGTTATCATTTGCAGGTGGTAATGATAAAGCTTTCGCTTACTATAGTATTGCTATCGCACTTACTTTTATCCGACTTAATCCCTTTTATGTTTTTAAGAATGGGGAACTGAATATAGGATATTTTCTATACCTAGCAGGATTAGGCATTCTAATCTATTATTATTTGACAAAAAATGTAATCAAACAGTAGATGGTAAATGGAGATAACAAATGAAAAAGATAATTATTACACTGATTTTTAGCGGTTTGATTTTAACAGCATGTGACAGTAAAACAAACGAGACGACCACATCATCTAGTCAAACTAGTTCAACGGAGCAGATCGAGGAAAGCAGTACCAATTCAAGTAGCTCGAAAAATGGTGAATTTCAATTGGTTCCTTATGACGAAGTTCACGAATTTAAAAATGCAAAAGCATCTCGAGGAACTTTGGATGATCAAGGTATCTATCGCTATGATTTTCTAAATGAAGATGATGCGGTATATGATGCTATGTCCTACGAAGAAGTTGAAGATATCTATCCTGTCCAAGAACAAGAGGAGATTGAGGTCACTCTTGGAACAAACTTCACGATTGATGATTATAATTTCAATTTAGCTAATGTGACAGAAAATACACTCTATAAAAATATTCTCGGAGAGGAAGAAGCTGGAGGTTTGTTAGCACTCGAACTTGAAAATGGTGAAGCGGAAGATAGAAGTTTGCGATTGCCCTCTCAGATTGGAGAAGTGATGAAACCAATAGACATTAGCTATACTGTCATAAACACTGAAAAACGAGCTGTTTCTGTAGGAGATGCTCGTATAAAAAGAATTAGTGTTGGTCATTATGGAAAAACGATTAGTAAGACTAAAGAGAATCTAGGTGCTAGAGTTGCTTATGAAGGAATAAACCTCTTCATTACTCGTACGCAGTTTATTGAGAATGTAAAGATAAATAATCCAATATTCCATGATGAAAATTTTTACTACAATAAAGAGTATAATAAGGAGTTCAAAAATGTAAGCATTTCTTATATTTTGGATGCTGGTGTTGACGGAGATATTGATACAGAGAATGATAACTCAATTGTGACATTCAAATTTGTAGACGAACAGCTTATGAGCATCGAACTTGATTGTACAGATTCTTATCTTAATTTAGAGGTGGAGTAATCTCGGATTGAACAACTATTGGTAATATTTATTAGGATAGCAAATAGCTTGCTGTCCTATTTTTTTATTATAGCATTTAGTAACTAGCTATTTAATCTACTTAGATGTGAGTATGTGTAAGGAGAAAGATATTAGCATCGCTGAGGAGATGGGATTATTTAACTCTGCACACTTTGGTTGACTTTTTTATTGGTTTTTCTTGTTTTTGTCTCCTTGGTCTGTTATAATGAAGTTAAATAACAAACGAATTGAGGTGAATAAATGAAATACAGTTATGATATTGAAAGAGAAGTAATCATCAAGTGTTTGGAAGCGATGAGTTTTACAACTAGGCATCTGGAGCAGGATTATAAAGTTGCTATCTCAGAGACTAGTCAAAATGGAATTCATCAGGCTACTTGGGCACGAAGATCGAATATGCTTAAAGACTTATTTGATAATAGTGTTGTTTGGAAAGTTTTGCATATTAAGAGGGGAATTTGGCAATTTGACCCTATACTGAATATTGAGACAGGTGAACTAATAGCCTTCTTCTCCAAAAATAATTTTAGGACAATTCGTAATCGATATTTTAAAAAAGGAACCTCTACTCATTATACCTTAAGTTTACTCTTGAAAAATGAGGGACTTTACCCTGAACAAGAAGTAGAACAGCTTTCTCTTTTTGATGCTGATAACTCTGAAGTGAAAAGAAGAGAAGCTGATTTGGTTAGGATGCTTGGTGAGTATTGTGAACATGTGACTAAGATTAGATTTTTGATTGTTGATTACGTAGGTCAAGAAGCTGTGAGTGCTTCGTTAGAAGACTACACTCCACAATTTTTATCAGTTAGTTCAGTGGATATTTCGCACTTACTTCCAAGTTCAGCTGGTATAATTAGAACTGAGGTCATACGTGATGAACAGGTGAATGATTTAGTAGATGAGCCTCAACTTGTTACATTAAAACCAATAGTAAAAGGAATACTATAATGGCTCAAGAATTTAATGGAGATAGACTTAGGGAATCGAGATATTTTAGACATTATTCCATTAGCCAATTGGCGGAGAACGTTGGAGTTTCTAAACAGATGATTTCTAAATACGAAAAGAATTTATCAAAGCCGAGTTCTGAGGTATTGCAAAAAATAATTTTTGAACTGAAATTTCCGCTGTCCTACTATCAAACAAAAGATAAATTTATAACTACTGATTTAGGCACTTTTTATAGGAGTAAGTTAACATCCTCACAAACTGAGAAGAAGTCTAGTGAGATGCTAAAAAAAGCACTGGCTCTCTTGGCGAATTTTTTTGAAGAATATGTTGATTTTCCTAAATTAGCAGAATTTGAAAGTCATGAAAATGCTTCACCAGAGGAAGTTGCAGATCAGATGAGAGAGTGCTGGGGATTGGGTGATAGCCCAATTTCTAGTGTTCTCAGGTTACTAGAAACAAATGGCTTCCATATTGCAATAATTAATTCAAAGTCTGAGAAAGTGGATGCATTTGGAAGTTTTGTTGAATTGAAAATGGGAACAGATTCTGAAAGATATTATTGTATTTTAATCGACCAAGATAATAATAATTTTTTCAGGCAACAATTTAGCTTGGCTCATGAGTTAGGGCATTGGGCTTTGCATGCTAGAACAGTATATCCACAGGAGCTTTCCAATGTTGAATATAGACAAATGGAGCAAGAAGCTAATAGATTTGCTTCGAGTTTTTTATTACCAGCCTCTGCTTTTTCTAAAGATCTAAAAGGACATGAAGAAGACCTCGCATATTATTTGAAATTGAAATCTAAGTGGAATGTATCTATAGCCAGCATGATTTATCGTGCAAAGGATTTGGGTTTGTTAAACTCGGAACAATATACTCGTCTACAAAAAAGAATGAGTGCCAGAGGATGGCGAAGGGAGGAGCCAGAGGATGCCAGTATTCCGGTATCACGACCAATCCTTGCTAAACAGGCATATAAATTACTGACGGATGCGGGCTTATTTGAGAATCAATCTATAGTCCAGCGATTTAATCTCAAGTATGGCTATCCTCTTCCAGTAGAGATACTTTCAGAGCTTATGGACATTCCAAAGGAGACGCTATTGCAAGAGAGAAATAATATTGTACATTTAAAATCTAGGATTTTGTAAATCATGAATTTTTAAGTATTCTTATATGTTTAAGGAGAACTACATGAATCAAAACTTTTCCCATTACCAATTTTCTCCAGAAAGTCAATATCTAGACAGAAAATCAGCCAGAAAGAAACCGTCTGAACTTCTCAAACACCTGATTGCTTTTGCCAATGCGGATGGCGGTCAATTGGTTATTGGTATTGAGGATGAGAAACAGGAAAATATTATCACTGGTTTCAAGGAAGGCAGGGCTTATCCCATAGACGATTTCAAAAAGATTGATCGTGAGATGCGTGAGACTCCTTTGGATTTATCTTTTGAGGAAATCCCTGTAATCAATCATAAGGGTGAAGAAGATTTCATTTTAGTTATCTCTGTGGAATTGTCATCAAATCGTGTGATTGCCGCGCCAAATGATGAGGTTTATCTTCGTCAGGGTGATGAAACAGTCAAGTTGAGCTACGAGCAACGCACTCAGCTCAGCTATGACAAGGGACAACGTTTCTTTGAAGATGAAGTGGTGCCAGACGCCAGTCTGGAAGATATTGATGAAACTATCGTACAGGATTTCAAAAGTCACTTTGATTTATCAGAGCGATCCACAGAGGAAATTCTCAAAGCCAGACGTTTTTTGATTAATGGAAAATTGACTAAAGCCGCCATTTTACTTTTTGGAAAGTATCCGTCAGCTTTCTTTCCTCAAGCTCGTGTTCGTTTTCAGCGATTTGATGGTACGGATATGGGAACAGGTAGTAGTTTTAATGTTATTAAGGAAGTAACTTTTGATGATGCTCTCCCAACTTTGATTATCAAGGTTCGAGATTTTATTCGTACTCAGCTTCGTGAATTTCAGTATTTGGATGACAATGGGCAATTCCAAATTTTTCCTGAGTATCCTGAATTTGCCTGGTTTGAAGGTGTTGTCAATGCTGTAACTCACCGTGATTATTCTGTCTATGGTGATCACATTCGTGTGCTTATGTTTGATGATCGACTAGAGATTCATAGCCCAGGGAAATTACCCAATATTGTCACCGTTGACAATATCAAGCATGAACGTTTTTCAAGAAATCCTCGGATTGCTCGAACTCTGACCGAGTTCGGTTGGGTACGTGAGATGAATGAAGGTGTTAAACGTATCTACTCGGAGATGGAATCTGCTTTTCTACATGAACCTAAATTCTCAGAACCTGGGAATAAGGTTGTCCTGACGCTTGAGAACAACATTGTCAGCCGACATCTCCGTACAAGAGATAGCTTGGAAAAACAGTTCTCTGATTTTGGTGAATTAACAGCAGACGAGCAATTGATTGTCCACTATATGTATAACTCAGGCGAGAGAATGACAACGGCAAAAGCCATTGAGCTTACAGGCAGGAGCCGATCATTTGTTGTTAAATTACTTCATAATCTTCGTGACCTAGAAATCATTACTTGGTTTGGTTCAAGTAAAAATGACCGCAATCAGTATTATCTTTTAGTTGATAAATGATTGCAGTCAGGATACTATTAGTAATAAG
>NZ_JARQPJ010000003.1:34566-142597 GCF_046032515.1 Streptococcus suis
AATACAGTAGAATACAGTAGAATACAGTAGAATACAGTAGAATACAGTAGAATACAGTAGAATACAGTAGAATACAGTAGAATACAGAAAAAGCGGTTATCAACAATCAGGTCGATAACCACTTTTTTTCACTATAGACATTATTTCAAGAATCGGCTGCGAATATGTCAAATTCGTTTAGGGGAGTATTTCATTTATCCGCTAATTCTTTCAATAATTCATCGTATTGGTTCATAGCACTTTTTAATTCTGTGTCAAAGTCAAAAGTTGTCTCAGATTTGAGAATAATGGTTTCTACACTCGAATCCTCTTTACAAACTTGCATGGTACTGTTTTTCAATGGAAAATTCATTGGACATACCTCTCGATTTTTTTAACCATATTATACATGGTACGTGTGAAAATTAAAAGTGAATACTTCTAGCTGCTCTCATTTTCTAGAATCATGATAAGGTAAACTTTTGTATTTTCTGGTTCGATTTTGCTTATTTTACTTGAAAATTTACCTTATTTTGATGAAATTAGTTGAAATTGGATGAAATTTTGGGTTTTGAAAATTCGTGAAAACGTTGATTCTAAAGGCTTTTGAAATTAGTTGAAATAAACAATGCTCCAACCAGGTCTTAAGAAAGCTCGTAAAGCTTCACAATTCTCAAAACGTTAATCCAAACGTTATGGGGACAACATTTGTGCCGACTTTTTGGTTCAAATCGGTTCAAATGTTTACTCGCTTAATGAATTTAATAAATTTAAGGCATCAGCATCTTGCTGGTGTCTTTTTTCAGGCATTAGCTCCAGATAATAGTTCTGTGTAGTTTGAATATTGACATGACCAAGTCTTTTTGAAACATAGACGATGTCAATGTCCTTTGAGAATAAAAATGAAGCATGAGTATCTCGAAGACCGTGAAATGTGGTTTTTGGGATTCCTAGTTCTTCCAGTAACTTGGCTAACTTTCGAGATTGATGAAATCCATCAGGGTCGAAGAAATATCCATTTTCTTTTACTGGAACTGATAGGAGTAAGTCATAGACTTCTTTATTGATTGTGACCTCTCGTCTTGAATTTTCAGTTTTTAACGAAGTATCACTAGAGGTTGGACTAATAGATTCTCTGACTTTGATTCCGTAATCAAACAGATGTTCAGGTCGAATGCCTAATAATTCTCCTCTACGCATACCTGTTTCAAGTGCTAAAAGTACGAGAATATGGAACTCATCTTTTGGATTGTTCAAAAGATAAGTACGTAGTTTTTGAAAATTGGTGACAGATAAAGACTTGTTTCGTTTTTGGGGAATATGCCCCCTTGCCTTAACTAAGTAAAGAAAATCTGTTGAGATATAGCCACGAGCATAAGCATCACGCAATGAAGTTTTTATTTTTAACAGCAATTCGTGAGTTGTTTTCTTTGAATGAGTTTCTGCATACTTGTCGATTTTCTGTTGTACAAGAATATCATTCAAATCTTTCAGCTTTATTCCTGAAAATAATTCCTATATAATTCTTAGAGCTTTTGTATAATTTTGAAAAGTGGTTTCTCTAATATCATTTTTCTTTACGATATAGAGCCAGTTGGAAAAGAAATCTGCGAAGTACATCTCGCGATGTGCCAGTTGTTTCCCTTTCCCTTTTTCAAGTTCCATTTCCAATGCCCAGAGTTCAGCTTCTGCCTTGGTTTTAAAGTTTTTAACAAGTTTCTTATGTGTTCCATGTTTATAAAGTGAAATTTGTGCCTTATATTTTTTACCTACCTTTACGATGCTTGCCATGAGTAATCAATCCTTTCTAAAAATTAAAAGATTGATAGCCTACCATTGAATACACTGCTATTATATATGGTTTTTGGTTGACTATCAATCTTGGACATCATTAGACTAGATTTTTTGATATAAAATCCATAAGAGCAGAACGAGTAAATCGTTCACGTTTTCCTATCATAAATCGCTTAAGAGCGTCATTGGCTCTGAAATATTTATCAAATGATTTCGGGTCAATTCCTAAATAGTCCGCAGCCTCTTCTCTATTTAGTAGATAAGTGTACATACTAGATTTTTTCATCCTGTATTCCTTTCTCGGTTAAATCCTTAAAGAGTTCAAACTGGTTCGTTTCGTTGTGGTTTTGTGCCTCTTCTTGATAATAGGGGTTTGGAAGTTTCTGTTTGCCATTTTTCAAAAACAATCCCAAGTGTTTATCATAGTTGTACATCTCTATAAACTGTTTAGAGACCTCTAAAACGAGCGTTAATCTTCTCATTAATTGTTGATAAGAATCCACTTGTGCGTTGATGTGGCGACTTTTTCTCAACTCTAGAAAAAAGTCATAAGGGGAGTATGGGCTTGTGATGACAAAGATATTAGCCATTATAGGCTTATCGAAATAGCGACTACTAGCCATCACTTGTTCGTTGTAAGGGTCAAAAAGTTTTAGTAAGTCTGTATAATCAAACTGATGGGGTCGCAATTCATCTAGTATGATAACTGGTTCGAGATGATAGTTTTGAAAAGGGTCTCGGATAGAGCCAGTTATAAAATATATTTCATTGAACTGCTTGGCATAGTGTCGAGCTAGCCGTGTCTTTCCTGTTCCTGCTTTTCCAAACAACCAAATAACAATAGACTTCTCATTTTTTTCACGCATTTCTTTCTGCCACTCACTAGCTCTATTTTCCAACTGCTTCAAATATACAGCTTCGATTTTAGCCTTTGCTTTGGCATACTGCGAGCCACTTAGTTTCTGTTCGATTTCTTTCTTGCTGATAGCCCCTTCATATAATAGGTCCAACAAATTGTTGATGATGACGCTATCGTTGATTTTAGACTGTTTCGTAACATTTTGACGGATTTTTTCCAGTAGTTCGATATAGTCAAAGTCTGCCACAACTTCTTTTGGGTCGTAGATGTGTTTGTTAGAAGCAGATTGTGTATGATGTACTAAGTAAGAGTAAGCGTTGTTTACACTCCCTCGCCAAGCTTCTAGGCACTGTACGGGTTGGTTGAGTAGCTTTGCGAGATTGTTTAAGCTTCTAGCAGAATCAAATTGCAATACAATGTGAATATGTGGTTTGACAAATTGTCCATTCTCATCTAAATCCTTGTCGTGAATGATACCCGCAATCCTTTTTGGTTTCATTTTCTCTCTTATTTCCTCGATGATGTCTGTTAAATTGCCACTCGTCAGATAGCTGACCTGTTGGGTGAACATCACATTTCTCGCTTTCACAAATAAATCCTCCTTTCAGAACTTGGAACAATGGAACAAAAATTTATCTGACAAATAACAAGCCCTTGTCAGATAACTATACTGTAGAATGGTGATGAAACCATAACCAATCGGAGCTCTTGCCTTTCGGCAAGCTCCGTTGAAGTTTTAGTCATCTGTAATTCTCTCTCCGTGTATAACAATGTCAAATGAAGAATCGTCTGGAACAGAGAACACATATAGTTTACGGTACTTCTTGTTCAGGTAGTTGTATAAAAAAGCTACTTTATCTTGTAAAATTGTGTCAACTTCTGAGGACTTTGCTGATGGTATAATGATACAGATATATTTATCAGTTATGAAGCATCGGATAGAGCAAATAATAGACTCGTACTCTCTTGACATTTCATTACTAGTTTGATTCTGCATTTGTTTCCGTATCTTTCGCAATTGACTTACTGTACGGAAAAAATTCAAAATCTTATCTTCTTTAATCCAGATAAGTAACAATGTAAAATGAGCAAGCAGATAGATACTGAACACAATGATTATTATTTGAGATAGTACAGAATGACCTGTCTGAAAAACGTTTCTAATGTTCATTGAGGGCCCCCAAGAAAACACAGAGTGTACTCGGTCAATAATCCATATACTTCCCCATGAAAAGCTCCACAGAAGGCCTAAGAATAATTCTAAAGGTAGAAGGTAATATAGCGTATCTGTAATGGTTGTAGTATATTGGATAATTTTTTGATTCAAATTTTTCATATCATTTCCTCCGTTGTAGTTGGTATGAGAAGAGGCATAACATTTGGCGCTGTTATCCCATCAATGACTTGAACAATTCCTGTACCTTTTCCATTCGGAATGACCAAGCCTGTTTCTGACTCTAAGTCTGGAAACAAGAATGTTGTTGTTTTGCGGTTGATGAGCCCTAACTGAATTAGAAGATTGCATTGCTCTCTCACGGCAATCGGTAACGCATTAGTATCCATACGCTGACTAACTAAGATGAGGTGGATGGAAGTTGCTCGTCCTAGTAGTGCGATATTGGACAGAAGTGCAAAAAAGGTATCTTTAACATTTTTTGAAGTTAGGGAGGTTAGAGCTAGTAGTTCGTCGATAATAAGGCAACGATGTTGAAATTTTTTTGAAGGGTTCTCAAGAAGCTCTGCCTGTCTCTGATAGATTGTGTCTAGTTCTGTTTTAAGTAATCCGTTGACTTTCGAAACAAACTCATCTGCTGAAAAATCTCTTTCTTGATAGAGGACAGATAGCTTATGTTTTAAGCAATAACGAGTGATAGAGTCGCATTTAGGGTCTACAACTATTACATGAGCAAATTGCTGGATAGCAGATATGAGATAGGTCAATGCGTAGCTTTTGCCAGATCCAGACGAACCAGCAATCAGACAATGAACAATACGATTAAAATCAATTTGATAATTCTTCATCAGTTCAAAACGTTCATTTTGTACTCGGATGTCAGATAGCTTTTGATAGATAAGTCTTTCGGGTATTCCTTTGAAGAATGGGAAACGGAAGGCACGACTGGTGTTAATAGTTTGGCTATCACGCTTAACGATATAAGCAGATGGTTGTTTGAGAAATGTCAACATAGGGTAAGCACTTGTAGATAGGATTTGGAAAATATGCTGGTATAAATGATTGTCTAATATATAGGCACAGGGAAACCGAGGAATGAAATCCAAATAGTTATCGCCATAGATAAATTGAAAGGAATTTGTAGTTGCGGAAATAGAACTATTTCCTAGTCCTATCTCCACGCACTGAGTTAGATACTCAGTATCTACAAATTCCCGTTCAGCAGAATGAATACTAAACGAGAAAGCCATAGGCTACTTGCCTCCTTTCTTAATGACATTGGCAGAGTTGGCACGAAAATAGATATTTCCCCTGACATTGCAGGCTTCAGGGTTCTCAAACTCAATCTCGTCGAACTGCTCAATATTTTGTGGATTTGAGAATTTAACTTCAAACGGTTGTTGACCTTCGATAACGAACCAGTATCGATAGGAATCAATATCGTTAGTCGGAGCATTATCGATATATTTCATACGTATTTCTGCTTGAGGCGATAGAGCAATCGCAGTTTGAACGTTACCGAATATATCAATAAAAAGTTGATTTGAGTAACCTGATTTGGTTTTGAATTTAAAAGTCATATATTACCTCTTTCAGCCTACCTAGGAAAAGCTATCTTTCTATATTTCTTAAAACGTATTGGCCAACCGTTTATAAGATTATTTTATATAGTAGTAAGTCAATAATGAATATCCGTTTAAAATTTATTATTTTATATTTTTCAAATTATAATTTATTGTAAAAAAAAATAGCCCGCAGGCTATTTAGAATGATTCGTCTAGTTCTTCTAATAGGAGGGTATCAATTCCCGCAAGATATTTGAAAATATTCAGTGATAGAAGTTGAGATTCTATAATCGATTCATCTTTATGCTCCTTGTAAAAAGCCTCCAGTTTATTTTGGTCTTCCAAGTATTGTCTTTCGGTATAGTAATGACTAGTCAGGCAGTCCCTCTCCCTATTATTTACTTCTGATTGATTTAACCTGTTAGTGAGCTCTCCATAGGGAAGTGTTTTATCAAAGGTATTCAGTAATTGATAAAATGCTTCCCCAGAAAATAAATTAACAAGGTAGTCGTTGTTGATAGCTCGTAATGGATTTTTATCATTGTCTTCCGATTGAATTGCTATTTGAATAATGTGGTTCTTGAAAAACTCTAACAAGATATATCTATGGGTATCCACAAAATGGTTAAAAGCGGTTGTAAACATATGATAGTACGACCGACTGTTCTTCCAATCGAATAGTTCTAAAGGGAATGGGAAATTTTGATACATTAACAATTCTATATTGGCACGAAAAGTATCATAGTTTGTTTTATATCTTCTAAACAAGACACTAAAATAGTTCTCCTGTAAATTGCTATCTGAAGCAATTAGTTGGGAGAATAGTTTACCAGCATTTCTATTAAGATCTTTTAATGGCTGGAAACTTTCTTCAAATAGTTTTTGATTGTCTTCACTACTGAAGAATATATCAGTAGTTAAATCTACTGAGAAGGGATTAAATGGCTTACCGATATTAGCAGGAAATCTGTTCGTTAGAAGTAGAAGAAGAAAAAATTTGATAACATCTAATTGTTCCTGCTCTGTACCAAAAATAAAATATTCAGTTTCTAAATCAAAATATTCTTTTAATATACGATATGTTCCTATAGACATAAGATATTTAGATGTTTTGGTATTTCCGTTTTCTAAATTAGAAAATGCACTAGAGCTTATTATTTGCTCTCCATTTAATTTTTGCTTATTTGGATTTTCTTCATCTAATTTTTGTAAAAAGTCTTTTTTAATAGAGAATTTGTGGCTCTTCCTTAACTGCTTGATACGGCTTCCAATCTGTTTATAGAGGTAGTTTGTAAAGTTCATCGTGTTATCCTTTCGCAAAAACACTTCTCAAATATGTGAGAAGTGTGAGACAGTTTTTAGGTACTTGTGGATATAAGTTTTATGCCATTTGCTTCCAGTTGAAGATGTAAGTACTTGAATACCAATTATCAAATTCCAAACAAGGTTAATAAGAACAATAGCTGGGGTAATGAAGGGAATTAATGCGAGCAAAGTAATAATACGGGTAATTCCTTGTTTTGTATCGCCGATATAAAAATGGTATACTCCAAAAGCACCTAGAAATAGCGCTAATAGACCGGCAGTCATTTTTGATTTATTGCTTTGAACTCCAGATGTATGGTTTCCGGTAAAGTTTGATAAATTATCTACTTGAGATACAATATACTCAGTTCCATTTTTATAAAACTCTACATAGTCCCCAAGTCGAGGCTCAAAACCAAAATTTATTTTTGGAATAGCAGTAAATTATTGATCTGTCTCCTTTCAGACATATATTTTGTCTGGTTCAATTTTAATAATTTTATACAAATCCTTTTAACTCTATTTTCGTTTTAGGGCTACATATCCACCCAGTGAAAGCAAACCGTTACCAATAATACTCAGTACGCTACCTGCATCGCCTGTATTTGGCAATGTTTTAACATCTTTCTTGATTGCTTCTGTTGAATTATCAGGGATAACTTTTTTGATTTCTTCTTTTGTCGTAGAAGATTTTTGGTTTTTCGAAACTTCAATAGGGGTAGTAGGTTCAACCGGAGTTACTGGTGTTTCTGGCTCAGTAGGAGTCGTAGGTTCTGTAGGGGTTACAGGAGTTTCAGGCTCAGTTGGAGTCGTAGGTTCTGTAGGGGTTACAGGAGTTTCAGGCTCGGTCGGAGCAGTAGGTTCAACTGGAGTTACTGGTGCTTCTGGCTCAGTTGGAGTAGTTGGTTCAACCGGAGTTACAGGTGTTTCTGGCTCAGTTGGAGTAGTTGGTTCTTCTGGAACTACTGGTTCAGTCGGTGTAGTTGGCTCTACTGGAGTCACAGGTGTTTCTGGTTCAGTCGGTGTAGTTGGTTCAACCGGAGTTACAGGTGTTTCTGGTTCAGTCGGTGCAGTTGGCTCAACCGGAGTTACAGGTGTTTCAGGCTCAGTCGGAGTAGTTGGCTCTACTGGAGTCACAGGCGTTTCAGGCTCAGTTGGAATAGTAGGTTCAACCGAAGTTACAGGTGTTTCAGGCTCAGTTGGAGTAGTTGGTTCTTCTGGAACTACTGGTTCAGTCGGTGTAACTGGTTCAGTTGGAGTCACAGGTGCAGCTCCACCGATTGCAGAATCTGCAGCTGCAACAACTTGATTAGCTAATGCGATTGCTTCATCTTTTGAGGTCAATGCATTATAATTGATTGTGACTTCAACGATGTAAGAAGAATTTTCAGGAATCACAACTGCACGATGTGAAGCTTTACCGTACAAAATTTGAGACATTTGACCGTTTACGAATGCTTGAGCAGACTCGAATGTCGGAAATAGATTAGTGACAGCTTGAATTTTGCCTTTTGTTTCATCTCCCGAAATTTGTGATACAGATGAAGCTGAAACGGTAGTAGTATCTAATGCGATTGCTCCAATGAGTGTTCCCGCAGAAAGAGTGGCAATTGTTAAGACCTTTGCGGCCTTGGTTGTGAAATTCTTAGTCATATCATGACCCTCCTAGATAATTTAAACAGAAATAGACTTGACTTGTCCCAAAAAGCAGACTATTTGGGACGGTTTTGGTAAAATATACTTGTTGACAGAAAAGCTTACTCTTATAATGTTTTTTAGATATTTCTTGAAGTCATCTGAGTTAGAAATAACAGATACAGCTGATGTCTAAAAACTCCTACTCTTTTGGACAATAATTTTCATCTTTTAGCCAATTATGAAAGGTGCTCTTTGGAACATTTAATACTTTTGCTCCCTCTCGAACACTTATTTCTCCACTTTGATAGGCTTGAGCGATGTCGTCAAACAGAAAAGGTTTCTCTAATTTCGGTCTTCCAAACCTCACCCCTTTTTTCATAGCCTCCGCGATTCCTTCTTTTTGTCTTTGTTGAATTTGCTCCCGTTCAATCTGTGATACATAGGAAAGAATTTGGAGAACAAGGTCTGAGATTAGTTTTCCTGTGACATTTTCGATTCCGTTTCGAGTATTTAGGAGTGGAAAATCTAGCACAGAGATATCGACTTGTTTCTTTTTGACCAATAATCTCCATTGTTCTATGATTTCATCGTAATTTCTTCCTAGTCTGTCAATGGATTTTATGACAAGTTCATCACCAGTTCGAAGTTTTCTTAACAATCGCTTATAATTCCTTCTATCGAAATCTTTGCCAGAAGCTTTATCAATAAAAATATTGCTTGTGGCAATCTCTTCTTGCAAAATTGCTGTCATTTGTCTGTCAATGTGTTGCTCCTTTGTAGAGACTCTGATATAACCGTAACGCATAAGTTTCCTCCTGGATAAATATAGCTATTATCCCAAGAGAATAGACAAAAAAGAAGAGCCAATCAGCTCTTCTAAATCATTCAATTTTAGCTATCAATCATTAAGTATTTTGGTTCAAATTGGTTCAACTGATATGGAGAGTTATCCATTTTAGTCAATATTTATACAGGTTTATAAGCAATTATTCTGTATATTCCTACATAGTTACGGATAAGATTGCATAAAATATCGGTGTATATTTCTCAAAACGTTAATTATCAGCGATATATCAACGTTTCAAAGCACTCAAGAGTCGCTTTTTTATAATTAGGTAGTTTTTATAGTTACAACGGATTTTGATTGATGTCATAATCGGTTCAGAGTCAAATCCATACCAATTGGAAATCAAAAGGGTTGAGGAACCTTTGAAGGTTGAAAATGAGGCAAACATAGTTACCTTCTTTAATGGTTCTGTCAGTAGGGAGTTGTTCATGAAACACTTTCACCATTTCTATCAATATCCCACTTAACATTTTCGCTTGTTTTTGATATACTTTAGAAAATAGGTGTTTTCAAGGGGTGATACCATGGAACTAAAAGATATTATGCATATTTTGGAAGATATGAAGGTTGGAGTTTTTGCAACTCTGGATGAGTATGGAAATCCACATGCTCGTCATGCTCATATCACTGCAGCAAACGAAGAAGGGATTTTCTTTATGACAAGCCCAGAAACGCATTTCTATGATCAATTGATGGGGGATCAAAGAGTTGCGATGACGGCTATTTCTGAGGAAGGGTACCTTATCCAGGTAGTGCGTGTAGAAGGGACTGCCAGACCTGTGGAGAACGACTATCTAAAGACAGTTTTTGCGGATAATCCTTATTATCAACATATCTATAAAGATGAGTCTAGTGATACAATGCAAGTATTTCAGATTTATGCTGGTCATGGCTTCTATCATAGCTTGACTCAAGGTCATAAGTATATCTTTTCTATTGGTCAAGGTGAGAATTCAGAGGTTCGTACACTTTGAAAACTAGATGAAAACATCTGATAAGACAAGTATATTTCAAATAATTATGATACAATACTTTTTATAAATGTTTTAGGAGTGTTTGGATAAATGAGAGAAGATATTCAGATTAATGAACGAGCGTTAACTGTATCAGAACAGTTGATAGAGGTTTTGGAATCCATTTACGATCCTGAAATTGAACTAGACATCTACAATTTGGGTTTGATTTATGAGATTCATTTAGATGAAGCTGGTTTTTGCAAGGTTGTCATGACCTTTACAGATGCAGGTTGTTCCTGTGCAGATACCATGCCAGGAGAATTAGTTGCAGCCTTGAAAACGATTGATGGTATAAACGATGCACAGGTAGAGATTGTCTGGTCTCCTGCTTGGAAGATGACCCGCATCAGCCGTCTTGGACGTATTACGCTTGGTATCAGTCCGAAATAAAAAGAAACTGAGTTGCAAGAGTTTGCAACTCAGTTTTTATATGTGTCGTTGTATTGTCTGTCTAATTCTTCCAGAGTTTCATAAACAGGCTTAGGAATCATGACAACCTGAGGAGATAAATCTACCATGCCATAGCTCGGGTCGGTGCATTCTTCCCAGTATTCTAAATGTTTTTTGTCGATATAGGATTCTGAATCTTCGACTTCAATCCCTCCTTCGGCTTGGACAGAGTACCAGTAGAGGTATTCGCGACCGTCCAGCACTTCACGGAAGATGGTTTCGACATACATTTTCTCGCCTTCTAGGGTGAGCAGGGTATCTTCCAAATGGTCATTAAGGAAGGTCATCCATTCATCAACTTGAGCTGATTTCCCTTCTTTGACTCGAAAGCGGGATAGTTCGACGTTTAGTTTCATTTTTCTCCTTTTGGAAAACCCTGCCGCGAGGACAGGGTCGTTGAGTTCCTTATTTTTTCCCTGTACGTTCTGGTCTCCAGAAGTCGGTAACGGCTCCTTTAGAGGCAGATGATACGGTATGGGCATATTTACCGAGAACACCACGAGAGTAGAGTGGTGGGATAACAGTAGTTTTCTTGCGTTCTTCGATTTCTTGGTCAGAAACATGCATGGTGATTTCTTTGGTATCTTGGTCAACCGTCACCAAATCACCTGTACGGAGGTAGGCAATTGGTCCACCATCCTGAGCTTCAGGTGCGATGTGTCCAACAACCAGTCCATAGGTACCACCAGAGAAACGACCGTCTGTTAGAAGGGCAACCTTGTCACCTTGGCCTTTTCCGACAATCATAGAAGAAAGGGATAGCATTTCAGGCATACCAGGACCGCCTTTTGGTCCAACATAGCGGACAACGACTACATCGCCATCTACGATTTCATCGGTCAAGACGGCTTCGATTGCTTCTTCTTCAGAATCAAAGACCTTGGCTGGACCTGTATGGTTGCGGACTTTCACACCAGAAACCTTGGCAACGGCACCTTCAGGAGCAAGGTTACCTTTGAGGATGATGAGTGGGCCATCTGCACGTTTTGGATTTTCGAGTGGCATGATGACATCTTGACCTGGAGTCAAGTCTGCAAAATTCTCTAGGTTTTCAGCAACGGTTTTACCTGTACATGTGATGCGGTCGCCATGAAGGAAGCCGTTTTTGAGCAAGTATTTCATAACCGCAGGGACACCGCCGACATTATAGAGGTCTTGGAAAACATATTTACCAGATGGTTTTAGGTCTGCCAAGTGAGGTACGCGCTCTTGGAAATCGTTGAAGTCTTCCAGTGTTAATTCAACATTAGCAGCATGGGCGATGGCTAGAAGATGGAGCGTAGCGTTGGTTGAGCCACCGAGTGCCATGGTTACAGTGATAGCATCTTCAAAGGCTTCACGCGTCATAATGTCAGATGGTTTGATGCCAAGTTCTAGCATGCGTACAACAGCACGACCAGCTTCTTCGATATCAGCCTTCTTCTCAGGAGATTCAGCAGGGTGAGAAGAAGAGCCAGGAATGGACATACCCATTACCTCAATGGCAGTAGCCATGGTATTGGCAGTGTACATACCACCACAACCACCAGGTCCAGGACAGGCATTACACTCAATCTGACGAACTTCTTCAGCAGTTAAGTCGCCATTGTTCCATTTTCCGATTCCTTCGAAGACAGAAACGAGGTCAATATCTTTACCATTGAGGTTACCTGGTGCGATAGTTCCACCGTAGGCAAACACGGCAGGAATGTCCATATTGGCGATAGCAATCATAGAGCCAGGCATGTTTTTATCACAGCCACCGATTGCGACAAAGGCATCCACGTTATGCCCTCCCATAGCTGCCTCGATAGAATCAGCAATGATATCACGTGAAGTCAAGGAGAAGCGCATACCAGGAGTTCCCATGGCGATTCCGTCTGCAACGGTGATGGTACCATATTGAACAGGCCAGGCACCTGCATCTTTTACCCCTTCTTTGGCTAATTTTCCAAAGTCATGAAGGTGCATGTTACAAGGTGTATTTTCAGCCCATGTCGAAATAACCCCAACAATCGGTTTTTCAAAACTATCGTCGGTCATGCCTGTTGCTCGTAACATGGCACGGTTAGGTGATTTGACCATCGAATCGTAGACAGAACTGCGATGTCGAAAGTCTTTAAGTTTGTTTGTATCGGTCATAATTTTCTTCTCCCTATCTTATTTTACCCATTATATCATAGATATGAAAGAAACGATAAAAGATTTGATAAATAATTGGAAATTTCCGAATTTTTCAACAATTCATTCTACAGTAAAAGGCACCTAAGAATTTTAAGTGCCCTTATAATTTATTTGTAGATTAAGTGGTTGTTTTTCGGCGATTGTTTGCGGATGGATTGATGAAAAGACCGACTAACGATAGGACTAGGAAACCTGCACCGACAAACCAATAGGGTTGGTCCAAGGTTGTGGAACGACCAGACAGGTTAATGATACCACGGAGAAGGCAACCAGCTGTAATAGTTGCAACGCCAGAATTCCACAAATTATAGGAGAGACGTGAAAGAGTAGGTATAAGTTGTAGCAGACCGAGTAGCACAGCTCCGCCTATTAATGGTACACAGAACATATAATGCATAAAGACAGAGACTTCGCCATAGCTGAGACTTTCATAGATTCGACTGAAAATAAACAGGAAAGCTGTTATTGCTAAGTAGGATATAAATGTTCTTGAAACTCTTGTAGTTGAATTAGTAACCGATGTAGACAATGTCACTCACCGCCCTTTCTGAGATAGTATTTCCGTTTGTTGTTGGATTGTTAATAACTTGACCGTTGAAGTAAAGCGTAGATGACCCCCCACCGTCAAGGTTATAGGCTGTTTGCACGCCATACTGTTTCATGACTTCGGCCATTTGATAGAGTGAGAGTCCCTCACTTTCTGATGTACGTCCATCGGCGACGACGATAATGTAGTGGTTTTCGTCAATGATACCGATAGCAGAGCGTGGGTTAGATGACATAGCTCGACCGACTTCAGTAGAAGTATCTACGACAATTTCACCGTTTTCTACCAATGATGGTCCGAAGGCTAAGAGGTTGACAACGCCCTTGTCAATCAATTCTTGGGCAGTAATCTCATTTTCATAAATAATTTCAAATGAGCCGTCTGCGTAGATAGCCAAGTCACCATAAGATGCATTGTCGCGAACAGTATCACGGTAGAGAACGCCGTTTTTAATAACATAACCAGTTGAGTTGGCGCCATAGTAGTCACCGTTAACCGCTAGAATGGCATTATTGGCAGCAGCTGTTTCTGAGGTTTTGGCAGTTACGTTTGTACCATAAGTGTTTTGAGCCAAGGCTGTTTTTAAATACTCTGGCGAGCTAACTTGGATATCCGCTACATAGACAGTTGTATTGTTGGTTGTGATGGTTTCCAAGTTAATTTGGATATTGTCATCCGTATAGCTGGTATCTGTTGTGGATACGTTTGTTGCGGTGGTGGCAGCTGTTGATGAAGATGAGGTAGTTGTATCTTGGCTACTTGCTGTGGTATTGCTTGCAGCTACTGTTGAGATGGCCTCTGAGATGACAAAGGTTTTCAACATAGAGTAGGTAAATCCACTGGTTAAGAGCATTCCGAAAATCGAGGCGTAGGCAAAGGGTTTTTTAAGCAATTTCATGGGAAAATGATTTCCTTTCTTTAAAAATGATATTTTTTTGAACAAACCATGAAGCTAGGAATAGGAAGAGACCAACTGCTAGTTTGACTATGTAGAGGTTGAGTCCTAGAATTTGGTGGAAGAGATAAAGAAGCGCAGTGTCACAAAGGAAGAGGATAAGGGCTAAAGTAAAGTAGCCGGCTCCAGTACGAGTGACGCTTTCTTTATTTTTAAAGACTAATTTCTTATTAAGTGCAAAATTACAGGTAGCGCTACAAATGCGAGCAATCGTGTTTGCGACCAATAAGCGTACAGCAGTTGGTAAGCTAGTGAGTAGCAATAAGGCAAGTGCATATACTCCGTAGTCAACTAGAAATCCACCAAAAGATGCCAGGGCAAATTTGAAGAGATTTTTGTAAATGAGCAGTCCATCTTTTATGGGACGAAAATGCGAACTGGCATTATCATCGATATAAATGGTTTGGATTGGGACTTCCGTAATTTTATAGCGTTGACTTGCCTGAGTTAACATGTTCATCTCGTACTCATAGCGGTCGCCTTCAATATCTAACATGAATGGAATTAAGTCAGTATGGAAACCACGTAATCCGGTTTGTGTATCGGAGACATTGACACCAGTTTGCAATCTAAACAATACTCTGGTTAGTTTGTTACCAAATCGGCTACGGAGCGGGATGTCCTTAGTAAATTGACGGACGCCAAGGATGAGGCGGCTTGGTAGATTCATGGCGGCGCGTGCGACACGGTCAATATCATTTACAGCGTGTTGACCATCTGCGTCAGCAGTTACGATAACACCTGGTTTTCTCAAATCTTGGATGAAACTAAAGGCTGTTCGCAAGGCTTGGCCTTTTCCTTTGTTGACATCATGGTGTAGAACAATTGCATAGGTTTTGGCGATTTCAAGAATATTTTTGGATGCGCCAGTACTACCATCATCCACAACGATGACCTGACAATTTAGCCTGTTTTTCATTATTTCTAATAGTTGGATTAATTTTTCATCTGGCTGGTAAGCCGGTATCACTACATAATACATATCCTAAACCTCATTTATTTTTCTTGTTGGGACTACTATACTGAAGTTTTCTAAAATCAAGCTGAAACCAAGCCAGTCAAGGGGGTTGCTTAAGTTTTGCTTAAGAAAATGTTAGGAAATAGTTAAGAAAACGAACAAATGTAGGAATTTTCAGAAAATTCCTTGACATTCTACTTCCTTGTGATATTATAGTAGATAACAAATTTGCAGAGAGGAGGAATATTCGTGCAAGAAATTCAACTAGACCAACCGCGTTCGGGGTCCTATCTCATTTTGGACACCCTGCATCAGCTAGGAGTAGACCTTGTTTTTGGTTATCCTGGTGGGGCAGTTTTGCCTCTATATGATGCTATCTATCAATATGAGGGAATCCAGCATATTTTGGCTCGTCATGAACAAGGAGCGGTCCACGAGGCCGAAGGATACGCTAAATCATCAGGAAAGGTGGGCGTAGCCATTGTAACCTCTGGGCCAGGAGCTACCAATGCCATTACTGGAATTGCGGACGCAATGGGCGATAGTGTTCCTCTTTTAGTTTTTACTGGTCAAGTCGCAACACGTGGTATCGGTAAAGATGCTTTTCAGGAAGCTGATGTCCTAGGGATGACAATGCCGATTACCAAGTACAATTACCAAATTCGGGATACGGCAGATATTCCTAGAGTCATCACAGAAGCTCTCCATATTGCAACAACGGGGAGACCGGGTCCCGTTGTTATTGATGTTCCAAAAGACATCCAAGAAAGAGTTGTTGATTTTTATCATGACCCAACTCTACACCTACCAAGTTATCAGCCAACGATTGAACCAAATGGTTTGCAGGTTAAGAAAATTTTGAAACAGCTTAGCCAAGCTCAAAAACCAGTTATATTGGCTGGTGGTGGTGTCAATTATGCAGATGCCAATAAAGAATTAGTTGCCTTTGCAGAGCGCTACCGTATTCCAGTAGTTTCAACCCTCCTTGGATTAGGTGCAATGCCCATTGAGCATGAATTATCCTTGGCTATGGGGGGGATGCACGGTTCATACGCTGCCAATATGGCTATGGATCAGGCTGATTACATTATTAATATTGGAGCGCGATTCGATGACCGCCTAACAGGAAATCCAACAACCTATGCGCCAAATGCGACGGTAGCACATATTGATATTGACCCCGCAGAAATTGGTAAAGTTGTCAAAACGGCTATTCCAGTAGTGGGCGATGCTAAGGCAACCTTGAAAGCTCTGCTTGCTTTAGAAACAGTCGAAACAGGCTATGCTGATTGGACGGCACAAGTATTGGAAAACAAACGTCGGGCGCCATTTTGGTATGATGAAGATGAAAAGGTTATTAAGCCACAGGCGGCAATTGAATTAATTGGTCAGTTGACGCAAGGGGATGCCATTGTCGTGACAGATGTTGGTCAGCATCAAATGTGGGCTGCCCAATTCTACCCCTACAAACATGCACGTCAACTTGTAACATCTGGTGGCATGGGGACCATGGGCTTTGGTATTCCTGCGGCTATCGGCGCCAAATTAGCCAATCCAGATAAAGAAGTAATCATCTTTGTTGGTGATGGCGGCTTCCAAATGACCAACCAAGAATTGGCTATTTTGAATGGCTATGGTGTACCGATTAAGGTCGTATTGATTAATAACCACTCTCTTGGCATGGTTCGTCAATGGCAGGAATCCTTCTATGAAAAGCGTCGTAGCCAATCTGTATTTGACGATGAACCGAATTTCCAATTGTTGGCGGAGGCTTATGGAATTAGTCATTATAGTTTTGACAATCCAGCGACTCTAAGTGAAGACATGAAAGTTATCTTAGAAGATAAACCAATGCTCATAGAGGTTCATATTTCTAATCGTGAACATGTTCAACCGATGGTGCCAGCAGGTAAGAGCAATGCAGAAATGTTGGGGGTGAAGTTCAATGCGTAGAATGTTAACAGCTAAATTGCGAAATTCATCTGGTGTTCTGAATCGTTTTACAGGTGTCCTATCTCGTCGCCAAATCAATATTGAGTCCATCTCCGTCGGCCCAACAGAAGTAGATGGCATCTCACGTGTGACGGTGATTGTAGACGTGGCTAGTCACGATGAGGTCGAACAAATCATCAAACAGCTGAACCGCTTGATTGATGTGGTTCGAGTACGTGACTTAACGGACATACCCCACTTAGAGCGTGAGGTGATTCTTGTCAAAATTTCAGCTCCGCCAACAAAACGAGCAGAAATTTTAGCGATTATCCAACCCTTTAGAGCAAATGTTGTCGATGTGGCACCTCACTCTATTACCATCCAAATGACAGGTGACGGAGATAAGATTGACGCCCTCCTGCGCGTGATTCAGCCTTACGGCATTAAGAATATCGCAAGAACGGGTGCGACTGGCTTTAGTAGAGACTAATCCTCTTCGATAATCAATCCTATACTGCGTTGACTTGGCTTGATGAACGTTAGTTCTATCTTCGTCTGCATCGCCTAGTCTAGCCTTCATTTTCTTTGAGCATCCAACCTTATAAATAAAAAAATAGAAAAGAGAATCTTATGACAGTAACAATGCAATATGAAAAAGATGTAACAGTAGCAGCGCTTGACGGTAAACGTATCGCCGTTATCGGTTATGGTTCACAGGGGCACGCCCATGCGCAAAACTTGCGTGATACAGGCCATGATGTTATCATCGGTGTGCGTGCCGGCAAGTCATTTGACAAGGCAAAAGAAGACGGTTTTGAAACTTTTGAAGTGGCAGAAGCAGCAAAACAAGCCGATGTTATCATGATCTTGGCTCCAGACGAAATCCAAGCAGACCTTTACAATGAAGAAATCGCTCCAAACTTGGAAGCAGGGAATGCCCTTGGTTTTGCCCATGGTTTCAACGTTCACTTTGAATTTATCAAGGTACCAGCAGATGTGGATGTCTTCATGTGTGCACCAAAAGGTCCAGGTCACTTGGTCCGCCGTACCTTTGAAGAAGGTTTTGGAGTACCAGCCCTCTATGCTGTTTACCAAGATGCAACTGGCAATGCAAAACATATTGCAATGGACTGGGCAAAAGGTGTTGGTTCAGCCCGTGTTGGTCTTTTGGAAACAACTTTCAAGGAAGAAACGGAAGAAGACTTGTTTGGTGAGCAAGCTGTTCTCTGCGGTGGTTTGACAGCCCTTATGCAGGCAGGTTTTGAAGTCTTGACAGAAGCAGGTTATGCACCAGAATTGGCTTATTTCGAAGTTCTCCACGAGATGAAACTTATCGTTGACCTTGTCTACGAAGGTGGCTTTAAGAAAATGCGCCAATCTATTTCAAACACTGCTGAGTTTGGTGACTATGTATCAGGTCCACGTGTGATTACTGATCAAGTCAAAGAAAATATGAAAGCAGTTCTTGCGGATATTCAATCTGGTAAATTTGCAAATGACTTTGTAAATGACTATAAAGCAGGTCGCCCACGTATGGAAGCATACCGTAAAGAAGCAGAAAATCTTGAAATTGAAAAAGTTGGTGCAGAACTCCGCAAAGCAATGCCATTTGTCGGACGCAATGATGACGACGCATTCAAAATCTATAATTAAACACTATCATGGTAGATAGGATGATAGTCAGCTTTACTTTGAGTGATGGCAATACATTTAAGGTTTGAGTTGGCAGATGAGGGGATGTCATTCCCTTTTTCCCCTATCTCCGAAAATGAATAAAAGAGCTGGTTTTCCCAGCTCTTTTGCCCATTTTGTTCATAAATAGACCTTTACAAAAATAAACATTCGTTTTCTGTTGAACAACATGCTAGTAGCTTGAATATAAGTCTAATTGCTAGGATTTTTCAGGGAATATTGGTACAATAAATATAGAAAGAAATTAATGGAACTATGATTACAGCAAAAAATGTAGAACAAGCATACTCCGTTCTTAAGCGCGTGGTAGTACGTACCCCCTTGGATTATAGTCGATACTTGTCGGAAAAATATGGTGCAACTATTTATTTAAAAAGAGAAAATGAACAGCGTGTTCGCTCTTTTAAAATTCGAGGAGCCTATTATGCTATTTCACAATTGACAGATGATGAGAAGTCACGCGGAGTGGTCTGTGCTTCGGCCGGAAACCATGCTCAAGGTGTGGCCTACACCTGTCAGGAAATGCAAATTCCTGCTACGATTTTCATGCCCATTACAACTCCGCAACAAAAAATAGGGCAGGTTAAATTTTTCGGAGGAGACTACGTAGAGATTCGGCTCGTAGGAGATACCTTCGATGAGTCAGCTAAGGCGGCACAAGATTATACTCTGGAAAGTGGGAAAACCTTTATAGACCCATTCGATGATGAAAATGTGCAGGCTGGTCAGGGAACAGTAGCTTATGAAATCTTGGAAGAAACGGAAGAGCAAACCATTAGTTTTGACCAGATTTTAGTTCCCATAGGAGGAGGTGGTCTGGTTGCAGGCGTTTCGGCCTATCTGAAAGAACATGCACCTGAAATTAAGATTGTTGGTGTTGAAGCAAGTGGGGCACGGTCAATGAAAGCGGCTTTTGATAAAGGTCGTCCGGTTAAATTAGACCAAATTGATAAATTTGCTGACGGTATTGCGGTACAGAAAGTCGGTAAGTCGACCTACGAAGTGGCTCGGAAATACGTAGATCGGCTGATTGGTGTGGATGAAGGATGGATTTCCGGGACTATTTTAGACCTCTATTCTAAGCTGGGTATTGTTGCTGAGCCAGCAGGAGCAGCAACGATTGCAGCTCTTGAGGTAGTCAAGGACCAAATCAAGGGGCAAACCATTTGTTGTATCATTTCTGGTGGTAATAACGACATCAACAGGATGCCGGAAATGGAGGAACGTGCGCTTATCTACGAGGGAATTAAACACTACTTTGTTGTTAATTTTCCACAACGTCCAGGGGCTCTTCGTGAATTTGTAAATGAAATTCTAGGGCCAAATGATGATATTACTCGTTTTGAATATATCAAACGTGCCAATAAGGGAACAGGACCGGTTCTAATCGGTATTGCCCTAGGAGATAAAAAAGATTATGCGCAGTTTATTTCTCGCTTGGAAGAATTTGATCCCCAGTACATCAATCTTCATGAAAATGATTCGCTTTATAAAATGCTAGTTTAGGAGGTCATTATGGTGCTTGGTCCAATTGTTTTTATTGGTAGTTTCTTGTTTTTTGTACTGATTGCTTTGATTTTGATTGCTTCAGGGCTATACGTTGTTAAGCAGCAGACGGTCGCTATTATTGAGCGCTTTGGGAAATACCAAAAAACATCTACTTCAGGTATAAACTTTAAAATACCATTTGGAGTCGATGTCATCGCAGCCCGCATTCAATTGCGGATGTTGCAAAGTGAAATTGTGGTAGAAACCAAGACGCAGGATAACGTTTTTGTCACAATGAATGTGGCAACTCAATATCGAGTAAATGAAAATAATGTGACGGATGCCTATTACAAACTCATGCACCCAGAAGCACAGATTAAGTCCTATATTGAAGATGCCCTGCGTTCATCTGTGCCTAAATTGACCCTGGATGAGCTCTTCGAGAAAAAGGATGAGATTGCACTTGAGGTACAAAAACAAGTAGCAGAAGAAATGTCAACCTACGGTTATGTTATTGTCAAAACCTTAATTACCAAGGTAGAGCCAGACGCCGAGGTTAAACAATCTATGAATGAAATTAACGCAGCTCAGCGGAAACGGGTTGCGGCCCAGGAATTGGCAGAAGCTGACAAGATTAAAATTGTCACAGCAGCAGAAGCGGAAGCTGAAAAGGATCGCTTGCATGGTGTAGGTATTGCACAACAACGTAAGGCGATTGTAGACGGACTGGCAGATTCGATTCGTGAACTGAAAGAATCAAATGTTAGCCTATCTGAAGAGCAGATTATGTCTATCTTGCTGACCAACCAATACTTGGATACTCTCAATAATTTTGCACAAGGAGGTAATCAAACTATCTTCCTTCCAGGGAATCCGGAGGGGGTCGAAGACATAAGGACGCAAATACTATCATCACTTAGGGCAAAATGATGGTAAAAACCGAACAATTTACTTGACAAAATAGGTTTAACTGTATTATACTTAATTGCACGAATAAAAAGGAAAGGGGTTTCTCATGACAAGTTACGAAAAAGTAGCCGCAGTTGTTGGCTGGGTTCGTGAAAAGAAAATCACAGGTTACCGTATCAGTAAGGAAACAAATGCTCGTGAAATGTCAGTTATCGCTCTTGCACAAGGTCGCGCTAAGATTGACAATATTTCATTTGCAACTGCCTTGGGTTTGATTGATTTTTACGACAAAAACCACAAGAAATTTGAAAACTAATCTAAATGGTTTCATTTAGAGATGTCCAAAAAGGAGGGGAATTCTGCGAATTCCTCTTTTTTTAGTCTAAAAAACTTACCAGCTTTGAAACTGGTAAGTAATAGTCTTCTATGGAACAGATTGAGTTTATCCAAGAAAACGCTGAAGGAATTCACGTGTGCGTTCTTCCTGTGGATTTTCAAAGATTTGTTGAGGGCTGCCTTCTTCGGCGATGACACCCTTATCCATAAAGATAACGCGGTCAGATACGTCACGGGCAAATTCCATTTCGTGAGTTACGATAAGCATCGTCAATCCTGATTTTGCCAAATCTTGCATGGTTTTGAGAACTTCCCCAACCATCTCTGGATCGAGAGCAGAAGTCGGCTCATCAAAGAGGATAACTTCTGGGTCAACAGATAGGGCGCGTGCAATGGCCACACGTTGTTTCTGTCCACCAGAGAGTTGACTTGGTTTGGCTTGCCAGTACTGTTCGGTCATGCCAACCTTGTTGAGATTTTCCTTGGCGATTTTCTCTGCCTCAGCTCGATCTCGTTTCAGTACCGTAGTTTGTGCTACAATGGCATTTTCCAATACATTTAGATTGTTGAAAAGGTTGAAGGATTGGAATACCATACCTAGTTTTTCACGGTAAGTCGTCAAATCATATCCTTTAGCCAAAACATCTTGTCCGTGGTATAGAATCTGTCCTTCTGTTGGTGTTTCCAAAAGGTTGATAGATCGGAGGAAGGTTGATTTTCCCGAACCAGATGAACCGATGATTGAGATAACCTCGCCCTTTTCAACGCTAATAGAGATGTCTTTGAGGACTTGATTTTGTCCGTATGATTTCTTTAGATTATTGATTTCAAGAATTACATTTTTAGTCATGTGGCACCTCGACTTGCATTTGGTTTGCACCTGTTGTGTATGTATCTGTATCAAAATGCTTTTCAACTGCGCGTAAGATACGTGTCACAGTAAAGGTTAGGATGAAGTAGATAATAGCAATAACCGTAAAGGTTTGGAAATATTGATAGGTTTGGGTTGCGACAGTATTTCCTGAGAAATAGAGTTCAACAACTGAGATAACGTTCAATACAGAAGTATCTTTGATATTGATGACAAATTCATTACCAGTCGCTGGTAAGATGTTACGAATAACCTGTGGAAGGACAATCTTACGCATGGTCTGATTGTGGGTAAATCCGAGAGCAGTAGCAGCTTCAAATTGGCCCTTATCGACGGCAAAGATACCACCGCGGACAATCTCACTCATGTAGGCACCTGTGTTGATGGATACAATGAAGATAGCGGCAAGTGTGCGGTCAAGATTGAGTCCGAATGCTTGGGCGGTACCATAGTAAATAACCATGGATTGTACAATCATCGGTGTACCACGGAAAATTTCGATGTAGATATTGATAATCCAACCGAGCACTTTTTGACCAATAGCAAGTGCCTTGTTTGCTGCTTTTGGAGCTGTACGGAAGACACCGATGAGGAGGCCGATAGCAGTACCGATAATTGTACCGAGGATGGAAATGAGTAATGTCATCCCAGTTCCACGCAGAAGTTGTTGCCAGTTGTTAACAACAATATTCCAAACTTGGGCGAAGAAACTAGGTGTTTCGCCCTCGCTGGCTTCTTCAACGGGCTGGTTTTCAATCATATCATCCATAAGTGCGATTTGCTCTTCTTCTGAAATAGTTGCTAAGACTTCGTTGACCTGAGTGATACGCTCGTCATCTTTGCGCATACCGACAGCAATGGTCACGTCTTCGGCATTGGTTTCAAAACTGTCTGCCAATTCAACCATTTTGAAAGCTTTATTTGCAGCTTCTGCTGTACGACCTTCTGGACGTTCAGAAACATAGGCGTCTATAATGCCAGATTCTAAAGCTTGACGGATTTGGGAGAAATCTCCCATGGCAGTCTGTTTGTTAGCCCCTTCAATTTGGTCAATCAAATCATAGAGGTAAACCCCTTGCTGGGCAGTGATTTTTGCGCCAGCAAAATCTTCCAAGCTGGTTGCATTTGTGTACTGACTATCAGAACGAACAACCAGGGTAGGAATTGAGGTGTAGTAGCTATCTGAGAAGGCGATTTCTTTCTTGCGCTCTTCTGTAGGGCTCATACCGGCGATAATCATATCGATTTTACCAGATGTAAGAGCAGGGACCAAGCCTTCCCACTTGGTTTTAACAACCAAGAGTTCTTTGTCCATGGATGCAGCGATTTTTTTTGCGACCTGAACATCATATCCGTTGGCAAATTGATTGGTTCCCTCAATAGGAACGGCACCGTTGCTATCATCTTCTTGGGTCCAGTTAAATGGTGCGTAGGCGGCTTCCATACCGACCCGCAGGTATTCGTCTGCCCGAATCCCTGTTGTTACAGAAAAAACAGCGATTAGGGTCAGCAGAAATATACTGAGTTTACGTTTCATAATGTCTCCTTTAAAATGCTATTACACCATTTTATTAAAAATTCTGACAAATTTCAATATCCTTGTACTATGAATAGGGAGTTTTTTTATGATTGAAAGTTCTATAATGAAGTTAGCCACCTTACCTTAGTCAAGAATTAGATGCTTCACTATATGTGAGTAAGTTGATGATTTCATTTGATAACAGGCTTGAAGCTGTTAGGCTAGTTGCCCAAGGCTAATTATAGCCTTGGTTTAGCTGAAAAAACAGCTTCAAGGGTTCCTGTTGTCAAATGAAATGTGATTTAAGGTATAAGAAAACACCTCTGTGCTATACTTGTTGTTCACCACAAACACAAGGAAAGGCACAGAGATGCAAGAACATTATACCCCAAAAGGGAAACATTTGACAATAGATAACCGTCGCTTGATTGAGCGGTGGAAGAATGAAAATAAGTCCAATCGTGAAATTGCAGGCTTGTTAGGAAAGGCGCCTCAAACGATTCATAATGAAGTCAAAAGAGGTACAACTTTACAACAAGTGAGAAAAGGGCTATACAAAAAGGTCTATTCTGCCGATTACGCACAAACTGTTTACCAATCCAATCGAAAACGGTCGGTTAAAAAGATAATCCTAACGAAAGAAATGAAAGAGAAGATTTTACACTATCATAAGCAAAAATTTTCACCTGAAATGATGGTTATGAAGAAGCAAGTGAAAGTAGGGATTTCAACTATTTACTACTGGTTTCATAATGGTCATTTAGGATTGACGAAGGCCGACATGCTTTATCCCAGAAAAAGAAAAGGTGTCAAGAAGCAAGCCAGTCCGAACTTTAAGCCGGCTGGTAAATCAATCGAAGAACGTCCTGACGTTATTAATCTGCGCTTGGAAAACGGTCATTATGAGATTGATACCGTCCTACTGACTAAGATGAAAAATTATTGCCTGTTAGTCTTAACCGACCGGCGGAGCAGACACCAAATTATAAGGTTAATTCCAAATAAAACTGCTGAATCTGTCAATCAGGCGCTTACGTTACTATTAGGGGAGCATCGTATTCTGTCCATTACTGCAGATAATGGTTCGGAATTCAAACGATTGTCTGAGGTATTTCCTGAGGAACATATCTACTACGCACATGCTTACTCTTCATGGGAGAGAGGTTCAAATGAAAATCATAATCGATTAATTCGGAGATGGTTACCTAAAGGAACCAAGAAAACGACTCCGAAAGAAGTCGCTTTTATCGAAAATTGGATTAACAACTACCCTAAAAAATGCTTGGACTACAAGTCGCCAAGTGAATTTCTTTTGGGTGGCTAACTTCAACTTGAAATTTGGGGTTTTTTTATGATATAATGTAGAGAATTGATGAAAAGGAGCTTTTTATGCTATTGGAATTGTTGAAAGCCATTTTTTTAGGAATCATTGAAGGGGTAACGGAATGGTTGCCAGTTTCTTCAACTGGGCATTTAATTTTGGTTCAAGAGTTCGTGAAATTAAATCAAAGTAAGAACTTCTTAGAAATGTTTAATATTGTCATTCAGCTAGGAGCAATTCTAGCAGTTATGACCATTTACTTTAAAAAATTGAATCCATTTCAGCCTGGAAAAACCAAGCGTGATATTCAGTTGACTTGGCAATTATGGGCCAAGGTTGTCATTGCCTGTATTCCGTCCATCCTAATTGCAGTCCCGTTGGATAATTGGTTTGAAGCGCACTTCAATTTTATGGTACCGATTGCGATTGCTTTGATTGTCTACGGTATTGCCTTTATTTGGATTGAGAACCGTAACAGAGGTGTAGAGCCACAGGTGACGGACTTAGCGAAAATGTCTTATAAAACTGCCTTGTTGATTGGGTGTTTCCAGGTCTTAAGCATCGTTCCGGGGACTAGTCGCTCAGGTGCGACCATTCTGGGAGCAATCATTTTAGGGACCAGCCGATCTGTGGCGGCAGATTTTACCTTCTTCCTTGGGATTCCAACCATGTTTGGTTATAGTGGCTTGAAGGCTGTTAAATATTTCTTAGATGGCAATAGCCTGAATATGGAGCAGGTATGGCTCTTGTTAGTCGCTAGTGTGACGGCTTACTTGGTATCCTTAGTTGTTATTCGTTTCTTGACAGACTTTGTTAAAAAACATGATTTCACGGTTTTTGGTTACTACCGCATCATTTTAGGGGCGATTTTATTGGTTTATGCCTTTATCACATTTTTATTTTAAGAGCAGGGAGACCTGCTTTTCTTTTGTCTTTCGAGCTTGGTTTTAGTATAATGGTGGAAGATATGTATGAGTATTGAAAATGATCAATCAATTTTAAGAAATTGATGAATCAATGAATGAGGTAGTTATGAAAGTAAAGCAAATTAGTGATTCAACCTTGAAAATCACTATAAAATTAGATGATTTGGAAGAGAGAGGAATGGAACTTTCGGACTTTCTCATTCCGCAAGAAAAGACAGAGGAGTTCTTCTATACAGTTTTGGATGAATTGGATTTACCAATGACTTTCCGAGAAAGCGGTATGCTGAGTTTTCGTGTGACTCCGAAGCCAGATCGGGTGGACATCTTTGTTACCAAGTCTGATTTGGATCAGAGCTTGAATTTCGATGAATTTACAGATTTGTCGGAACTTGGTGATGTCGCAAGTATGACTCCAGATGAGTTTTTCAAGAGTTTGGAGCAAACCGTTCGTGAGAAAAGTGCACCGGATGCAACAGCCGTTCGTCATTTGGAAGAGGTAGAGCAAGAGGAAGAAGCAGGTGAAGAGGAGCAGGAGCGCTATATTTACTATATTTTGGAATTTCCAACGATAGAGGATCTGTTTACTTTTGTTGGTACGGTTGATTATCCAGTAGAAGAATCGGAATTATATAAAATGGATGGTCACTACTACTTGACCGTTCTTATCAATGTAGAAAATCGTTCCAAGCAGTATCCAGGCTACATTCTCTCACGAATGTTGGAATTTACCAATGATACGAAGTTGACCAGACCTGCTTTACAAGAACACGGAACTTTGATGCTTCCGCTTGCGGCAATCGAGGAGCTTAGGAAGGTTCCGACAGTATGATTCCTTTTGCTCTAAAATACATAATGGTCATTATTACAACCATGGTCATATCAGCCATTGCGACCCCCTTGGTTCGTTTTATGTCCCTGAGGGTTGGAGCAGTCGATAATCCCAATGCACGGCGGATAAATAAGGTACCCATGCCTTCAGCGGGAGGTCTGGCCATCTTTGTGGCATTTACCATTTCTGTCCTATGGTTTTTACCAGGAATTGTTACCCGTGTCAATTACCATGGCACTTACTTGCATTATATCTGGCCCCTGGTCCTAGCATCCAGCATTATCGTTCTTACGGGATTCATTGATGATGTCAAGGAGCTAAAGCCTGCTCCTAAAATGTTTGGTATTCTAGCTGCAGCGACGATCATTTGGATTTTTACGGAATTTCGTTTTGATAGCTTTAAGATTCCTTTTGGAGGACCTTTCCTTCAATTTCCTGTCTGGCTATCTTTTCTATTAACGGTCCTTTGGATTGTTTCCATTACGAATGCAGTCAACTTGATTGATGGTCTGGATGGTCTGGTTTCGGGAGTATCGATTATTTCCTTGACAACGATGGGAATTGTGTCTTATTTCTTTTTGCATGATAGCAATATTTTTTTGACCTTAACCATCTTTGTTTTGGTTGCGGCGATTGTAGGATTTTTACCCTATAACTATAATCCCGCCATCATTTATCTTGGCGATACAGGAGCCCTTTTCATTGGGTTTATGATTGGAGTCTTGTCCCTTCAAGGACTGAAAAATTCGACAGCTGTTGCAGTGGTTACTCCGATGATTATTCTTGGAGTGCCTATTACGGATACTGTAGTAGCCATCATTCGTCGAAAATTGTCTGGGCAAAAAATCTATGAAGCAGATAAGATGCATCTGCATCATAGATTGCTCTCTCTGGGACTTACTCATCGTGGCACTGTATTGGTGATTTACGCCATCTCTTTCTTATTCTCCCTGACCTCTCTTTTGCTCAATGTTTCGAGTCGAATAGGGGGGATTCTCCTATTGGTGACCATGGGACTGGGGATTGAGATTCTCTGTGAATTGATTGGCATCTTTGGTATCAATAGAACTCCATTGCTCAATCTTCTTCGGTTTATTGGTAATAGTAGTTACCGTCAAGAAAAAATCGCAAAGTATAAAAAGTGCTACGAAGAGAAAAAAAGAAAATAAGAATCTTTCTAAACAAGATAAGAGCCGTCAGGCTCTTTTTTTGATATAATATAGTGGATATGGTTAATTAATACTCAATGAAAATCAAAAGTAGCCTAGGAAACGAAGCCGAAGATAGAACTCTGTTACTATCTTATTTCAAGGTAACAGGCTGAAAACCTCCACTGGAGCTTTTCACTCATCAAGGTAAGTTGACAACGGATAATTTTGATTTTCGAAGAGTATAAAATCGTCAGAAAAGACTATTTTATAGATTAACACTCTCTGAAAATCATCATTAACAAGAAAAGAGGCTGGGCTCAAGCCCAGCACCGCTTCTCAAAGTTGGCGTCAATATCTCAGCGCAGTAGTGGTTAACAGCTCAACAACTAGAAATAAAGACTTGTTGACGAACTCTTCTATGAATGGTCGGGTTCTTTCCCACTGCCAAAGTTGAGTCTTGTCGGTGTATCTAGTTAGCTTGGTCAGTTAATGTGGTTTTTGAAGAGGAAAAAATGAAAAGGAGCACAGCATGTCAGTATTAGAAATCAAAGACCTTCATGTGGAAATTGAAGGCAAAGAAATCTTGAAGGGTGTGAATTTGACCCTTAAAACAGGTGAAATTGCAGCTATCATGGGACCGAACGGAACAGGGAAATCCACCCTTTCAGCAGCCATCATGGGCAATCCAAGTTATGAAGTGACCCAAGGTGAGATTCTGTTTGACGGTGTCAATGTTTTAGAATTAGAAGTCGATGAACGTGCCCGCATGGGACTCTTCTTGGCTATGCAATACCCGTCAGAAATTCCAGGCATTACCAACGCAGAGTTCCTTCGTGCCGCAATGAACGCTGGTAAGGAAGATGAAGACAAAATCTCAGTCCGCGATTTCATCACTAAATTGGATGAAAAAATGGAACTCCTCAACATGAAAGAGGAAATGGCAGAGCGTTACCTCAACGAAGGTTTCTCAGGTGGTGAGAAAAAACGCAATGAAATTCTGCAATTACTCATGTTGGAACCAACTTTTGCCCTTCTTGATGAGATTGACTCAGGTTTGGATATTGATGCACTTAAAGTCGTGTCAAAAGGAATCAATGCTATGCGTGGTGAAGGCTTCGGTGCCATGATTATCACCCACTACCAACGCTTGCTCAACTACATCACGCCAGACGTTGTCCATGTCATGATGGAAGGCCGTGTCGTGCTTTCAGGCGGACCAGAATTGGCGCAACGCTTGGAAAAAGAAGGTTATGTCCAAGTTGCAGCTGAGCTTGGCATCGACTACAAAGAAGATGACATTTAAGTCTTTGGAGGAAGCCATGACCAAAGAAAAGATTCAAGAATTTTCAGCCTTGCAGGCAGAACCAACTTGGTTGACAGACCTGCGCCTTAAGGCTTTTGACAAAATAGCAGAGCTGGACTTGCCAGTTATTGAGCGGGTCAAGTTTCACCGCTGGAACCTTGGTGACGGAAGCCTAGCCACAAATGATGAAATCGGAGCAGTACCAGATTTTACAGCTATCGGTGACAATCCTATGTTGGTCCAAGTTGGCAGCCAAACTGTTCTAGAACAGTTGCCGGTTGACCTTGTGGAGAAAGGTGTAGTCTTTACAGACTTTGCCTCAGCCATGGACATCATTCCAGATGTGCTTGAAAAATACATCGGCGCTGCTGTAGCCTACGACGAGCACAAATTAGCGGCTTACAACACAGCTTATTTTAACGCAACAGCGGTCCTCTACGTACCAGATAATGTTGAAATCGACCAGCCAGTTGAGGCCCTTTTCTACCAAGACAGCACTAGTCCAGTTGCCTTTAACAAACGTGTCCTCATCATCGCTGGAAAAAATACCAAACTAAACTACCTAGAACGTTTTGAAAGTCTAGGTAACGGAGCAGTTGCAACTTCAGCCAATATTGTCGTGGAAGTCATTGCTCTTGCTGGTAGCCAAATCAAGTTTGCGGCTATTGACCGACTTGGTAAGCATTTGGATACTTACCTCAATCGTCGTGGCTATCTCGGAAACGATGCAACGATTGACTGGGCGATTGGTCTGCTCAACGAAGGAAATGTGGTTGCCGATTTGGACAGCGAATTAAAAGGAAACGGCAGTCATGCCAACCTCAAAGTTGTCGGCCTTTCATCTGGTCGTCAGGTCCAAGGTGTGGATACGCGCGTGACCAACTATGGTCATAATTCGGTTGGTCACATCCTGCAACATGGGGTTATCTTAGAAAGTGGAACCTTGACTTTTAATGGTATCGGACACATTGTTCGTGGTGCCAAAGGCGCGGATGCCCAGCAGGAAAGTCGTGTCCTCATGCTGTCTGACAAGGCTCGCTCCGATGCCAACCCAATTCTCCTCATTGATGAGAATGAGGTCACAGCTGGACACGCAGCCTCAATCGGTCAAGTGGATCCAGAAGACATGTACTACCTCATGAGTCGTGGTCTGGACCGAGCAACTGCTGAACGCTTGGTTGTTCGCGGTTTCCTTGGCGCAGTCATTACCGAAATTCCTGTCAGGGAAGTTCGTGACCAACTGATTGCCGTGATTGAAGAAAAACTAACAAAGAGATAAGATATGGATTTGGAACGCATTCGCAAGGATTTTTCAATCCTAGACCAAGTTGTTAACGATGAGCCGCTGGTCTATTTGGACAATGCGGCGACTACTCAAAAACCGCAGCAGGTACTAGATGTGCTGGCGGATTATTACCAGAAGGATAATGCCAATGTTCACCGTGGCGTTCACACCCTTTCGGAACGGGCAACGGCTCGCTACGAGGCGGCTCGGCAGAAGGTGGCAGATTTTATCCAGGCCAAGTCTAGTAAGGAAATTCTCTTTACCAGAGGAACGACAACCGGTCTTAACTGGGTGGCTCAGTTTGCAAAGGAAATTCTCCAGCCAGACCAGGAAGTGATAATCTCAGTTCAAGAGCACCACTCCAATATCATCCCTTGGCAGCAAGCCTGTCAGCAAACAGGTGCTAAGCTCCGCTATGTGACCCTAAAAGACGGCGAGCTAGACATGGACCACCTGCGGTCGCTACTGTCTTCCAAGACCAAGTTCGTCTCCCTGGCCCACGTATCCAATGTCCTAGGCAGCGTGGCTCCTATTGGGGAAATAGCAGAGCTGGTGCATGAAGTCGGTGCCTACTTGGTGGTGGACGGAGCCCAGTCCGTTCCCCACATGGCCGTCAACGTGCAAGAATTAGACGTGGACTTCTATGCCTTTTCAGGTCATAAAATGTTGGGACCGACAGGAATCGGCGTTCTCTACGGCAAGGAAGAATTGCTCAATCTCATGTCGCCTGTTGAATTCGGTGGTGAGATGATTGACTTTGTCTATGAGCAGTCAGCCACTTGGAAGGAATTGCCTTGGAAGTTTGAAGCAGGAACGCCTAATATTGCAGGTGCCATTGGTCTGGGAGCGGCGATTGATTACCTGACGGAAATTGGCATGGACGCTATCCAGGCCCACGAGGCAGAGCTGGTTGACTATGTCTTTCCAAAATTGCAGGCTATTCCAGGTTTGACCATTTATGGCAGTCAGGACCTGTCCAAGCGGACGGGAGTTATCGCCTTTAACTTGGATGACTTGCATCCACACGACGTGGCAACTGCTCTGGACTATGAAGGTGTTGCTGTGCGGGCAGGTCACCATTGTGCCCAACCGCTTCTCAGGTACTTGCAGGTACCAGCCACTGTGCGAGCAAGTTTTTACATCTACAATACCAAGTCTGACTGCGACAAGTTGGTCGAGGCAATTATCAAGACAAAGGAGTTTTTCAATGGCCCTATCTAGATTAGATTCTCTCTATATGGCAGTTGTGTCTGAACACTCCAAGTCGCCTCGTCACCGCGGGAGCTTGGACGGAGTGGAAAAGTTAGAACTCCACAACCCAACCTGCGGCGATGTGATTGAACTGTCAGTCAAGATTGAAAATGGTCGGATTGCCGACATTGCCTTCGACGGAGTTGGGTGTACCATTTCAACCGCGTCGGCTTCCATGATGACCGAGGCTGTCCTTGGAAAAGAAATCCGTCAGATTCAAGAACTAGCAGAAATCTTCTCACAAATGGTCCAAGGGCAGGAAGATGCACGGCAGAAGGAACTAGGAGACGCCTCCCTCCTCGCAGGTGTTGCCAAATTCCCCCAACGCATCAAGTGTGCTACACTTCCATGGAATGCCCTGAAGAAAGCACTAGAACGCAGTGAAAGTGCTGAATGAAGGGGGACAGCGACATGAGCGATTTTGGTCGATAATACCAAAATCAGCGAATTAGCTTCAAAGGTTTGGGGAACCTTTGGAGGTTGGAAATGAAGCGAACGTAGTTCGTGTCATTGATAGAACTTAGCATTCGCTTTGCGAAACATGAATTCAAATAGCAAGTCCCAACCAAGTTTAGTGTCTTGAAGAAAGCAATCGAACATAGTGAGAGTGCTGACTGAGCATCAATATAGTCATTTAGTTTTTCTTTTATTACTTCGACGCAAGAGGAAACTCTGTTTCCTTATTTCCAACCTTCAACAGCCCACTGGACGATTGAAATTGCTTGCAGCTTTTGATGCGAACTTAGTTCGCTCCATTTCCAACCTCTAACTGTCTCCCAGACAGCTAGAGCTAGTACTAAAAGTAAACTAAAAGACTATAAATAAACAAAAAATGAAAATCATACAGAAAGGATTGTTCAGTTTCTGATTGGAAATGAAATTGAACTCGCCCAGCAAGTATTTAAGAGAGCGTAACTGCTATTTTCATACTTTTTGGGCTTAGTATCTTATATTATGTCAGAAGAAAGAATTGAACCAACCCCGATTGACCTTGGGGAATACAAATTCGGTTTCCATGATGAGAACGTGGAACTGGTGGCTTCGACTGGTAAGGGCTTGAGTGAAGAAGTCATTCGTGAGATGTCCCGTATCAAAGGCGAGCCTGAATGGATGTTGGAATTCCGTTTGAAATCCTACGAAACCTTTAAGAAAATGCCTATGCAGACTTGGGGAGCCGACTTGTCTGAACTGGATTTTGATGATATTGTTTACTATCAAAAACCGTCGGATAAGCCAGCACGTAGCTGGGACGATGTGCCAGACAAAATCAAAGAAACCTTTGAACGCATCGGGATTCCAGAAGCTGAGCGTGCTTACCTGGCAGGAGCTTCTGCCCAGTACGAATCAGAAGTGGTCTACCACAACATGAAGGAAGAGTACGACAAGCATGGCATTATCTTTACGGATACCGACACGGCTCTCAAGGAACACCCAGAGCTTTTCAAAAAATACTTTGGAAAACTCGTTCCGCCGTCAGATAACAAACTGGCTGCCCTCAACTCAGCGGTTTGGTCAGGGGGCACCTTTATCTACGTACCAAAAGGTGTCAAGCTGGATATTCCGCTTCAAACCTACTTCCGTATCAACAATGAAGGAACAGGGCAGTTTGAACGCACCCTCATCATCGTAGATGAAGGAGCAAGCGTTCACTACGTAGAAGGCTGTACAGCTCCGACCTACTCAACAGCAAGTCTCCATGCAGCGATTGTAGAAATCATTGCCCACGAGGGTGCCTATATGCGTTATACCACCATTCAAAACTGGTCTGACAACGTTTATAACTTGGTAACCAAGCGTGCCCGTGCCGAGAAAAATGCCACAGTTGAGTGGATTGACGGCAACCTTGGTGCTAAGACGACCATGAAATACCCTGCGGTTTACCTAGAAGGTGAAGGGGCACGTGGAACCATGTTGTCCATTGCCTTTGCCAACAAGGGTCAGGTCCAAGATACCGGTGCCAAGATGATTCACAACGCCCCGCACACCTCATCATCTATCGTGTCCAAATCTATTGCCCGTGGTGGTGGAGAAGTTAACTACCGTGGTCAAGTAACCTTTGCTAAAAACTCGGCCAAGTCAATCAGCCACATCGAGTGTGACACCATTATCATGGATGATATTTCCAAATCAGACACCATTCCATTTAATGAAATCCACAACTCACAAGTGGCCCTCGAACATGAAGCCAAAGTATCAAAAATCTCAGAAGAACAGCTCTACTACCTCATGAGCCGTGGCCTATCCGAATCCGAAGCTACAGAGATGATTGTCATGGGCTTTGTCGAACCATTCACAAAAGAACTCCCAATGGAATACGCAGTCGAACTCAACAGACTGATTGCCTATGAGATGGAGGGTTCAGTGGGATAGTTTGCCGCGAACTTGAACAGCTTTAAAGCTGTTCAAGCCCGTCAAACTCCCCACTGAAGTAGGAGATGAGGAGCGACGGCAGTCGCTCTTCTTTATAACCTTATAACAATTTCGTACCTTCCACGCTCGTCGTTTTCTGTAAGAAAACGATATGTAGCTAGGGGTTTCGTAGAAGCTCTCTCCAACCGAGGTTGAGCTTTTTGCCCAGCCTCTTCTTTGTAATTCAGATAACCTTGTGACTCAAATAGCTTTAAAGCCATTCAAACCTGTCAAACTCCCCACTGAAGTAGTAGATAAGGAATAGCGGATGTCACTCTGCTATAAAAAATAGTATGTCGAAAATCGTTCGACATACTATTTTTTTATAATTTTTCATTGACATAGCGGACAAATTGATTCCACCAAGAGAATGGCCAGGATGCTTCTTTCATATCGCTAGGGATAATCATATCGACACTAGCTTGCTCGGAAATATAACCTTTTCCAATGAGATCTTGATCTTTCAGTTGCAGTTTGCCAACCAGGGTCCCTGCTTTGAGGGGAGCATCAATTTCTTTTATATCCGTTGTGAAAGTTGCAGTGGGGACATTATCAGTTTGATTTCGTTGAACAACAGTTAAATCTGCTGCTGCAACAACAGGACTTGTTTCTTTTTCGCCATTGAAAACATTTATTTTACTATCTTCAAAAGCTTCACCTTTTTTTACTAGCGTAACAAGCGAAAAGTTAGAATAAACATAGTTCATTAAATCATTTGTCGCGACAAATCGATTTTCTGGAGAGGTCAGCCCATCAGTGGCATTCAATACTACTGTGATAATACGCATACCAGCTTGTTGAGTTGTTGCAAGAAAACTTGAACCTGCTGAGTTTGAGGTCCCTGTTTTTAAGCCGTCAACCCCTCCACGAGCGTGAGTACCATCGCTTAGCATTTGGTTGGTGCTATAGTAAGTGTAGCCACCAAAATCGTAGGCGTTTAGTGAGGTAATGTCGAGTACCTGAGGATAGTCGAGTATTAATCGTCTTGCAATGATAGCAACATCTAGGGCTGAAAACATATTTACATCTTCAGGACTGGAGCCTGGATAAATATTTTCACCTAAGTCGGTATTGTCTAGTCCGGATACATTGACAATCTTTGCGTCGGTAATTCCCCATTCTTGGACTTTTGCTTTCATTCGATCCACGAATGCAGCTTCGCTACCGGCTATTTTTTCTGCCAGAGCAATAATAGCACTATTGGATGATGTTATTAAAGAAGCGTTTAATAGGTCTCTTACCGAATAGGACCGTTCATCAAGGTTGACGTTGCTTAATTCTGTATTAGAAGTGAGACTATAGGGATAATCAGAAATATCTACCATAGTATCTAAAGTGATCTCACCCTTTGCCAGTGCTTCGTAGACCAGGTAAAGGCTCAATGTCTTACTGATAGAAGCAATGCTTGCTTTGGTTTCGGCATCTTGCTCATACAAGATTTTGCCGCTACTTACTTCAACTGCGATAGCATGCTTAGCTGCAACAGAAAAATCTTCTGCCAAAATAGGTGTGGAAGTGAAAAAAAGAGCAATAACGGTAGTGAGTGTTAGTAAAAATTTACGCATAATCATTCCTTTGGCTGTTATTTTATTCTATTATATCACAAGAAATGTGAGAAAAATTTGGAAAAAATATGTAAAAAATAAGAAAATGCTGAAAATTTATGTTTTTACAAAATTTTCTGACAAAAAGACTTTATTTAAGAAAAATTTATGATATAATAAATTCTATAACGACATATGATTATGTGTCAAAGAAAAAGAAAAACAGAGGTGTTTTATGAAAAAGACAACAAAACTCTTTGCTTTAGCAGGAATTTCTCTGCTGTCGACAGCAGTTCTTGCTGCTTGTGGTTCAAAACAATCAGGTGCAGCAAAACAGGAATTGTCATTCCCATCTGAAGTAAAACAAGATGGAACAGCAGTCGCAGATGCTCAATTGAAATATGCATTTGTTTCAGCTACAACTTCATCAGGTCTCTTGATTGACGAGTTGACTGAAAACACAACTGACTCAACATTTGGTGGAATGGTTGATATTTCAATGTTTGGTTACGATGGAGATCGTAAGTTAGATGATTCTGGTCTTGCTAAAGCTGAATTTGATGTAAAAGGTAAGAAAATCACTGTTAGTTTGACAGGTAAAGATTACAAGTGGTCAGATGGTGAGCCATTTACAATCAATGACTACATCTTTACTATCAAGTCAATGGCAAGCAAAGACTATACAGGTGTTCGTTTTGACGATAAATTCTTGAACATTGTGGGTATGGATGAATTTGTTGCTGGAACAGCTTCAGATATCTCAGGTCTTAAGAAAATTGATGACTACACAGTAGAATTGACTGTAAAAGAAATGTCACCTTCTATGATGTATGCCGGTGGTGATGTACCTGCCTATATCCAACCAGAACATATCTATAAAGACATCCCTGTTGCAGATTGGGAAAAGAGCGAGTACTCACGTACAGCTAAACTTGTTGGTATGGGACCTTGGAAAATCAAGGAAATCGTAAACGGTGAGTCTATCACTTATGTACCAAACGAATACTTCTTCAAAGGTACAACGCCAAAAACAAGCTCATTGAAGATTGACATCGTATCTCCAGATACTATTGTTTCTGAAATGAAAGCTGGTAACTATGACATCGCAGATATGCCTGTTGACCAGTTGGATTCATACAAGGATGCTTCTAACTTGAATATCGTTGGTTCTTTGGACTCAGCTTATGAATACATTTCATTTAATTTTGGTAAATATGACGAGTCTGCTAAGAAAAACGTCATGGATGAAAATGCTAAGATGAATGATGTGAAACTTCGTCAAGCAATTGCCTATGCGATTGATACTAAGACAGCTGGTGAGTCATTGTACAATGGTCTTTACCACCCTGCAAACTCATTGATTATCTCATTCTTCGGCGATATTCATGATTCAGAGTTGGAAGGCTATTCATACGATCCTGAAAAAGCGAAAAAACTCTTGGAAGAAGCTGGCTACAAAGACGTAGATGGCGATGGTATCCGTGAAGGCAAAGACGGTAAGGAATTCAAGATTACCTTTGCTGCTCGTAAACGTACGGAAGCTAACGAAGCGCTCGTACAACAATACATTGCTTGGTGGAAAGAAGTTGGCTTGAATGTCGAACTTTACACAGGACGTACAGTTGAAGGTAAGTCGTTCTATAACTCAGTTCAGGCTAATGATGCTGCTATTGATATGTATGCTGGTGGATGGTCAACAGGTTACGATCCAAACCCAACAGGACTTTGGGGTCCAATCGCAGCCTTCAACATGTCACGTTTCGTGTCTGATGAAAATACTAAGTTGTTGAATGCAATCAGCTCAACAGAATCATTTGACGATAAGAAAAATGTTGAGAACTATAAGGCTTGGCAAAAATATGCTCACGAGCAAGCATTTGCTATTCCAACATTTGAATCTGAGTCAATCACAGCACTTAACAAACGTGTGAAAAACTATGATTCTAACTATGGTTCAGCTTCAGAAAAAGGTATCGCTTTTGAAAATATCGAACTTACAGCTGATAAAGGTGTAGCGGCAGAATAGTTTTATAAAGAAGATAATAGAATCTGAAAAAGCCAACTTGCTTGGCTTTTTTCAGATTGCTATTGGAATTTTCTGATAATTATGGTATAGTAGACTCAGTACACAAAAAATGAGTCACTACTAACAAAAACTCAAGATGGATCACATTAACCTACTCAATTTCTAATTGAGTCAGTAATAGGGATGGTCTTGATTTATGATTGGATATAGTACTTTTTTTACTTCTGGGTAACCGCTATCAAACGATAATTGATAGAAATATGTTATTCTAGAGTAGTTATATAAAGTCAGTTAATCAAACATTATATGAACTTGATAATCATAAGGATATTGAATTGATTGAGCTTGATTAGCTGGCACATAAAGGAGGAAAAAGCGTGGCTACCGAAAAACCGCTTTTAGACATTAAAGATTTACACGTCGGTTTCCGTATTGGAGATGATTATTTTGACGCTGTTGACGGTGTTGACATCTCATTGCAAAAAAATGAAATTTTGGCAATTGTAGGGGAATCTGGTTGTGGTAAATCAACTTTGGCAACGACCATTATGGGCTTGCATAACCCTTTGAATACCAAAATCACAGGAAGCATCCAGTACAATGATATGGAATTGATTGGTATGGATGAAGCTAAGTACAATACGGTACGTGGTAATGATATTGGTATGATTTTCCAAGATCCCTTGGCTTCTCTGAATCCATTGATGACGATTGGTGCACAGATTGATGAGGCGCTGTTCTATCACACTGATTTGGATGCCAATGCTCGTACAGAGCGAGTTTTGGAACTCTTGGCTCAGGTAGGTATTCCAAATCCTAAGCGGACATTTAAACAGTATCCACATGAGCTTTCAGGTGGTATGCGTCAGCGTATCATTATTGCGATGGCCTTGTCTTGTAAACCCCCAATTATTATTGCGGACGAACCGACAACAGCCTTGGATGTTACAATTCAAGCACAAATCTTGGATCTCTTAAATGATATTCAAGCGGAGACAGGTTCGGGTATTATTTTGATTACCCATGACTTGGGAGTAGTTGCAGAGACTGCTGATCGTGTGGCTGTCATGTACGGTGGTCAGTTTGTCGAAGTAGCGCCAGTAGAAGAACTCTTTACCAATCCAAAACATCCATATACACGTTCGCTCTTGAAGTCAAATCCTCAATCAGGTAGCGAAGGAGGCAATCTTCATGTTATTGAAGGTATTGTGCCGCCGATTACAAAAATGGTTCGTAAGGGTTGCCGTTTTGCTCCACGTATTCCGTGGATTGGAGCAGAGGCTCATGAAGAGAATCCGAGCATGCACGAGGTAGGTCCAAATCACTTTGTTCGTTGTACCTGCCATGAGACATTCTATTTTGAAGGGGAGGCCTAATAGTGGGATTTATTGAAGTAAAAGATTTAAAAGTCCATTATCCAATTCGTAGTGGCTTCTTTAACCGTGTGACGGATCATGTCTATGCTGTCGATGGCGTTAATATTGAGTTTGAAGAAGGAAAAACCTATGGTTTGGTAGGTGAGTCAGGTTCTGGGAAATCGACCATTGGTAAGGCAATTATCGGTTTAGAGCGTGCCACTTCTGGTCAGATTATCTATGAAGGACAAAATGTAACCAACAAATCACGTGGTAAAAAAGGAAACTTTAATCGTGATGTTCAAATGATTTTCCAAGATTCTCTTTCAAGTTTTAACCCGAAAAAACGTATTTTGGACATCATTGCAGAACCAATTCGTAACTTTGACCGCTTATCTCCAGATGAAGAAAAGAAAAAGGTTCTTCATCTCTTGGATACAATCGGTCTAAATGAAGAAGCCCTGATTAAATATCCTCATGAATTCTCAGGTGGTCAGCGCCAACGTATCGGTGTTGCTCGTGCCTTGGCTAGTAACCCTCGTTTGATTATTGCTGATGAGCCGGTTTCTGCCTTGGATTTGTCTGTTCAGGCACAGGTCTTGAACTATATGAAACGTATCCAAGATGAGTTCAAACTTAGCTATCTCTTTATTTCCCATGACCTCGGTGTTGTACAACACATGTGTGATGAATTGTTTATCATGTATCGCGGACGTTTCGTAGAGACAGGAAATAAGAACGATATTTATAATAATCCACAACATATTTACACTAAACGTTTGTTGTCTGCGATTCCATCAATTGATCCAGTAAATCGTTTGAAAAATAAGGAAAAACGTTTGGCTGCAGAGAAGGAGTACCAAGAAAAACAAGGTCAGTACTATGATGAAAACGGTCGTGTGTACGATTTGAAAGCTTTTTCAGCAACTCATCAAGTAGCCCTTCCAGAAGGAGGTAAGAACTAAGATGTGGAAAACAGTATTACGACGTTTGCTCATGATGATTCCTCAGATTATCATTCTGAGTGTCATTGCATTCTTTGTTGCGAAGATGATGCCGGGGGATCCCTTTACAGGATTGATTGACCCCAATATTGATCCAGCAATCATTGAACAAAAACGGATTGCGGCAGGTTACTATGACCCAATCCCTGTTCAGTATTTCCGCTGGGTAGGCAATCTTTTGCAAGGAGATTTTGGTCAGAGTGTTATTTTTAAACAACCAGTTGTTGATGTCATCATGCAACGTTTAAACAACACTATTTGGTTGTCTTTATTGACGATGGTGTCGACTTATTTGATTGCCCTTCCTTTAGGTATGATTGCAGGTCGTTACCAAAACTCGCTTGCAGATAAAATCATTGGCGTGTATAACTTCTTGACATTTTCAACTCCAACTTTCGTTTTTGCCATCCTTATGCTTTGGATGTTTGGCTTTAGTTTGGGTTGGTTCCCAACGCGTGGGTCGATTGACGGTGGTGTAGAAGGATTTGCAGCTATTCTCAGTCGCTTACACCATATGATTCTTCCAGCGATTACAATGGCAATTTTGTCAACAACAGTCACTATTCAATATCTTCGTACGGGGATTATCGATGCGAAGAGCCAGGACTATGTTCGTACAGCTCGTGCCAAAGGTGTTCCTGAGAGAGTTGTTTATAACCGTCATATCTTCCGGAATTCTATCTTGCCAATTGCATCTTTCTTGGGCTATGAATTGACAGGATTGATTGGTGGATCGATCTTCATCGAAAATATCTTTACCTATCCTGGTATTGGTCAATTGTTCTTCAACTCTATCTCAAGCCGTGATTACAGTGTCATCTTGGCCCTCTTGTTAATCTTTGGTATGGGAACTTTGTTGGGAACCTTGATTTCAGATATTATCATGAGCATTGTAGACCCACGTATCCGTGTGAAATAGAAGGAGGAGTAAGGTGAGTAAAGAAAATAAAAAACAAGTACAATCAGCTTCAACTCCTCCAGGTGGCTTCCGTGTCATCGCGCGGGAGTTTATGAAGGATCGACTTGCATTGACCTCATTAATTATCTTAGTGACGGTTCTCTTGGCAGTCTTTATCGGAGCGCTTCTGTTGGATCAAGAACAAGTTATGAAAGTCAACCTTTTGGGACGTTACTTGGAACCAGGTGTTAACGGCTATATCTTGGGGACAGATGAAGGTGGTAAAGATATCTTTGGTCAGCTGATTATCGGTGCTCGTAACTCGATCGTTATCGGTTTTACCATTACGATTATTACTAGTATTGTTGGTATCTCTATCGGTCTGATTTCTGGTTATTACGGTGGTCGTTTGGACGGATTCTTGATGCGTATTGTCGATTTCATCATGATTTTGCCGGTGACTATGTTGATCATTGTGTTCGTAACAGTTATCAAGAACTATACGATCTATCACTTCATTCTCATCATGAGTGCCTTTTATTGGACGGCCAAGGCTCGTCTATTCCGTACAAGGACTTTGTCAGAGGCAAGCTTGGATTATGTCAATGCATCAAAAACATTGGGAACAAGCGACTTCATGATTATGTTCCGTGAAATTTTACCAAACTTAAGTTCATTGATTATCGTTAACTTGACCTTGAACTTTGCGGGAAATATCGGTATCGAGACTTCGCTGACTTATCTTGGTTTCGGTCTACCATCAACAGTACCAAGTTTGGGTACCTTGATTGCCAATGCCCGCAATGCAGATATTTTGGAAAACAAGACATGGATTTGGTTGCCAGCAGCTATCTTCATCCTTGTGATGATGCTCTGTATCAACTATGTCGGACAAGCTTTCCAACGTGCAGCAGATGCTAAGCAGCGTTTAGGTTAATTGCGAAAAGGGGCTGGGCTCAAGCCCAGGACCACTACTCAGAGTTCGTGTCAACATCTCAGCGCAGTGGTTGATTGGCAGATTTGTTCGTGTTTCACACTCCAAATCTGACCTAATCAACTGTGCGGGGGTGGGAAAACGAACTCTTTTTTAGACTAGTCGAGTTCTTTCCCGCTCCCTTTTTCTGTACATTTCAGCTGTCACAAGCTTGTTTTTTACAGAATTTAGAAAATATGGTAAAATGGAGTGATAAAACTATTTGAGGTAAGGAATTATGACTGTAAAAATCAATACAAAAGACGGCCAGATTGAATTGACTGATGACGTGATTGCCACAGTTGTTGGCGGTGCTACGACTGAGATTTTCGGTGTTGTTGGGATGGCTAGTAAGTCTGCGATCAAGGATAATTTTCAAGCACTTTTGAGAAAAGAAAATTATTCTAAAGGTGTTGTGATTAAGACCTTGGAAGATGGTCGCATTGCAGTCGATGTTTATACTGTGATGAGCTACGGTGTAAAAATCAGTGAAGTATCTCGTAACATCCAAGAACGCGTTAAGTTCAACTTGGAAAATCAACTAGGTATCTCTGTAGATGCCGTCAATGTCTTTATCCAAAATATCAAAGTCGTAGGAGAATAATTGTGTCTAAAATTACAACTAGTTTATTTCAAGAAATGGTGCAGGCAGCATCAACTCGTCTGAATAAACAAGCCGAATATGTGAACTCACTCAATGTTTTCCCAGTTCCAGATGGGGATACTGGTACCAACATGGGGATGACTATTACCAATGGTGCTAAAGAAGTAGCAGATAAGTCTGCTTCTACTGTTGGAGAAGTTGCGCAAATTCTTTCTAAGGGCTTGTTGATGGGAGCTCGTGGAAACTCAGGTGTTATTACGTCGCAATTGTTCCGTGGTTTTGGGCAATCTGTTAAAGGCAAGGTTGAATTGGACGGTAAGGATTTGGCGCAAGCCTTTCAACATGGTGTAGAAGTGGCTTATAAAGCCGTTATGAAGCCAGTTGAAGGTACAATTCTTACTGTTTCGCGTGGGGCAGCCACTGCCGCTTTGAAAAAGGCAGAAGAGACTGATGATGCGGTTGAGATCATGCGTGCTACTCTTGATGGTGCTAATCGTGCTCTTAAGAAAACGCCAGAGATGCTTCCAGTCTTGAAGGAGGTAGGTGTTGTCGATTCAGGTGGACAAGGTCTTGTTTACATTTATGAAGGCTTCTTGTCAGCTTTGACGGGTGAGTATATTGCTTCGGAAGATTTTGAGGCGACACCTGCTGTTATGTCTGAAATGATCAATGCTGAGCACCACAAGTCAGTTGCAGGTCATGTAGCGACTGAAGATATTACCTTTGGTTACTGTACAGAAATCATGGTAGCTCTTCGCCAGGGTCCTACTTATGTCAAGGACTTTGATTATGAAGAATTCCGTACCTACCTCAACGACCTTGGAGATTCCCTCCTTGTGGTCAACGATGATGAAATCGTTAAAGTCCATGTCCATACAGAAGATCCAGGTTTGGTCATGCAGGCAGGTCTTCAATACGGTAGCTTGGTCAAGGTAAAAGTGGACAATATGCGTGAGCAACATGAAGCTCAGGTTGAGAAAGAAGAAAGTTTCCAAAAACCGGCTGAACAAAAAGAGTATGCTATTATTGCGGTAGCTGCTGGGGAAGGTTTGACAGAAATCTTCAAATCACAAGGTGTTGACTATGTGATTTCAGGTGGTCAGACCATGAACCCATCAACAGAAGATTTTGTTAATGCTATTGAATTGGTCAATGCCCGCAATGTCATCTTGTTGCCAAACAACAAAAATATCTTGATGGCTGCTCAGACGGCTGCTGAGGTTGCAGAAGTTGCGGTTAAGGTTGTGGAAACTAAGACCCTACCACAAGGTTTTACTAGCTTGCTTGCTTTTGATCCAAGTCGTGATTTGGAAAGCAACTTTGAAGCGATGACGGCATCTCTCGCAGAGGTGAAAAGTGGTAGCGTGACAACTGCAGTCCGCGATACAACCATCGATGGTCTTGAAATCCATGAGAATGACAACCTTGGTATGGTTGATGGCAAGATTGTGGTTTCTAATCCAGATATGATGGAAACACTTGTCGCTACATTTGAGAAAATGCTCGATGAAGATAGTGAAATCGTAACGATCTATATCGGTGAAGATGGTAATGAGGAACTCGCTCAAACTCTTGCTGAGCAGCTAGAAGAACAATTTGAAGATGTTGAGGTTGAAATCCATCAAGGAAATCAACCAGTCTACCCATATCTTTTCAGCGTAGAATAAACAAAATCGCAGGCTCTGGCTTGCGATTTTTTTTGTTGATTTGTCTACAATTTCCAGTAGACCTATGACAAACTACTGGGCCTATGGTATAATTAAAGACATGTATAGTCAGAATGAAAATGAATTGATTGCCATTGGTGAGAGAATTGGAAAAGCCTGTAAGCCAAATCAAGTTCTAGTATTATCAGGGGATTTGGGTGCTGGGAAAACAACTCTGACCAAGGGTTTGGCCAAGGGTTTAAAAATTGAACAGATGATTAAGAGTCCTACTTATACGATTGTGCGAGAGTATGAGGGGACCATGCCACTCTATCACTTAGATGTTTATCGAATTGGAGATGACCCTGACTCGATTGATTTGGATGATTTTCTCTATGGAGGAGGTCTAACGGTTATCGAGTGGGGAGAATTACTGGATGTCAGTCTATTTGATGACTATTTGCTCATTCGTATAGAGAAAGAGGGAGATGGTCGACGATTGACAGTCGAATCTCATGGGGCTCAAAGTAGCGATTTAGCGAAGGAGTTCCAAAATGTCTGAAAAAGAAGTGTATTTTAGTGAAGCTGAACCAGCTGATGCAGCAGTTTTTATTGATTTTATGAATCAAGTTGCTAGAGAAACGGATTATCTGGTCATGGATGAGACTGGTTTTCGATTTAGTGTTGATGAAATGGAGACCATCTTCGAATCAGGAATTGAAAATCCTCGTGAATTGTGCCTGTTGGCTAAGGTTGGTTCGGAAGTCGTCGGCGCAATTTCTGTTAAGTCCTCTAAGCAGTTTCGCATTAGCCATATCGGAAATATTTTTATTGCGATTAGGAAAGAGTATTGGGGACATGGTTTGGGGACCATTTTACTAGATGAAGTGATTCATTGGGCAGAAGAAATGGGTATCTTGAAACGATTGGAATTGACGGTTCAGGTTCGCAATCAAGCGGCAGTCCATCTCTATCAGAAGATGGGTTTTACAATTGAAGGCACTCAAGTAAGAGGAGCAAGAACAGATGAAGGAGAGTGGCTTGATCTCTATTATATGGGCAAGCTAATTGGTGAATGATGACACTTGGAAAAAAAATATTCTTAATGTCTTTGGCTATTGTTGGTTTAACACTAGGTGCCGGCTTAATATATGGGGCCAGCTTGTTAAATTTTTCTACAGGTACTATTTCAAAAACCTATAAGCAGCTAGATGGAGAAAAAGAAATCACTCCTATTGATGCGATAGAGCCCCTAACCATCCTACTGATGGGGGTGGATATGGACCAAGCGACCCGCGGGGGAGATTGGGAGGGTGGCCGTAGTGATTCGATGATTTTGGTAACTGTTAATCCCAAGACTAAGGAAACCAATATGATGAGCTTGACTCGTGATATTATGGTTGAGATTGCAGAAGCGAATGGGGAGTCTTCAGGAACGGTTGAAAAACTAAATCATTCTTATAGCTACGGACAGGCACCGATGGCCATTGCCACGATCGAAAAGATGATGGATATTACCATTGACCGCTATATCGAAATAAATATGGATGGTCTGGTTGAGCTTGTTGATGCGGTTGGAGGTATTGAGGTAAACAATACTCTTGGCTTCCCTATATCCATTTCAGAACATGAGCCTGCCTACACCTCTATTGTCCAGCCGGGGAAACAGTTGGTAAATGGGGATCAGGCGCTGGTTTATGCTCGGATGCGCTATGATGATCCTGAGGGGGATATCGGACGTCAGAGACGCCAACGAGAAGTTATCACGGCTATTATAAAAAAACTCCTTCAGTTAGATGGTTTGACCCAGTATAAGAAGATTCTGACCGCCATCTCCAATAATATGCGAACCAACATTGAGATTAGTCCTGCGACAATTCCAAGCCTCTTGGGGTATAAAGACTCGGTCTCTAAGTTGAATTCCTATCAGTTGCGCGGTGTGGACCAAATGGTTGATGAAATCTATTATCAATTACCAACCAGTGAACATCTATTGGAAATGCAAAATATTCTGAAAAAATCTATCGGCTTAGAAGAAAAGACCGACTTAGTCACAAACGTGAAGGTCTACGAAGGACAGATGGGATTGCCAAGTCCAATAAACGTTTATGATGTATATACAAATCTCTTGCTGTTAGAAGCAAGTCCATGGGCAGAAAGCTTGGATCCAGAAATAGGGAGTCCATCGGCTACTACGACTGTGACAACAGAAGAGCAGGTAACCGATTTTTCAACAGAGCCAGTACTCGGTGATGAAAATGGGTCACAATAATGTAGTCATTCAGTTTTTCTTTTATTATAGTCATTTGAATTAACTTTGATACATCGTCACTTTCGGCTTGCCGTACTCTACGAAAGTAACTAGCTTCGCAAGTCTTATCTCCAACCTAGAACAGCCTCTAGGCTGTTCTAGCAGCCTGCACCTCAGTTCCTTGTCTGAAAGCTAATTCATTCGACTATACTTTGACGAGCGAGTATAAAAGCCTATAAAAATAGAGGTTGGAAACAACCTCTATTTTTATGGGCTTTTAGTATGAGGCAATGAGCCGCAGGCATAACTCAATGCTTTCTTATTTCTAGGTGACCAGCTGATGTACTTCGCTTTTTTGTTTTCAGGCTCAGGTACGAATAGTCCACTGGACTGTTAAACCCAATCAACCACTGCGCTGAGACGTTGACACGAACTCTAAGAAGTGGCGCTGTTTTTTTTGCCTAGTCTCGTGCTATTCTCATTCTGGTATTTTTTGAGAATCTGTTGGATTTCTTCCAAGTTTCCTGCAATACTTTGCTGATAGACTCGAGTCTTATATTGTAAGTCAGAAGCCATTTCCTGCAAGGGTTCTTGAAAACTTTGGATAATGGCAAGTTGTTCCTGAATATTGTTCTTGCTCAGTTGAATATCTGATAGAAGTTGTTTGGTTTCCTGTACTTCTTTAGCGATTTTATCCCGATGCGTGACTGCAAGGAAGCTGGCGGTAGCGGCGCTTGCGGCTAAAATGATATTACGAAGTTTCATATTATTCTCCTAGATAGAGCTCTTGTGCCAGTTGAGCCAGGGCTGGGAAGTCAGGGTCGTTGGCTTTAAATTGAATGCTCAATCCATCTTGATTGTTAAAGCGTGGTAAGAGATGGATGTGTGTATGAAAGACGGTTTGCCCAGCGGCCTCCTCGTTATTATTAACGATGTTTAGACCACTAGCTCCAAGTTTTTCTTTTAACTGACGAGCGATGGTTGGCACAACAGAAAAGAGTGTGGCTGCAGCGTCTTTATCCATATCAAGCACGTTTCGGTAGTGTTTTTTAGGGACAACCAATGTGTGTCCTTTTGTGACCTGAGTGATGTCTAAAAAGGCTAATACTTGGTCATCTTCGTAGACTTTTGAAGCTGGTATTTCTCCAGAGATAATTTTGCAAAAAATACAATCCGACATAATGGCAACCTCTTTCTAGGATTTTTGTTATAATAATTATATCAAATTGTAGGAAGAAATGTATGTTAGAAGTAAAAAATGTAACTGGAGGATATGTCAATATCCCAGTTTTGAAAGATGTATCTTTTACCGTTGAGGATGGTCAATTAGTTGGTCTAATTGGTTTAAATGGTGCAGGGAAATCAACGACTATTAAGGAAATTATCGGTCTTTTGACACCTTATCAAGGACAGATTGCAATTGACGGCCTAACTTTGCTACAAGGGGCTGAAAATTATCGGAAGAAGATTGGGTTTATCCCTGAAACACCAAGTTTGTATGAAGAACTAACCCTCAAAGAGCACTTGGAAGTGGTAGCAATGGCCTATGATTTATCTTGGGAGCAAGCTTGGGGACGTATTGAGCACTTGTTAAAACTGTTTCGCTTGGATGAGAAATTGGACTGGTTTCCTGTCAATTTTTCAAAGGGAATGAAGCAGAAGGTCATGATTATTTGTGCTTTTATGGTGGAGCCGAGTCTGTTGATTGTTGATGAGCCTTTTCTGGGATTAGACCCTGTGGCTATCTCTGATTTAATCGCTCTTTTGGAGGAAGAAAAATCTAAGGGCACTTCAATCCTCATGTCCACTCACGTTCTTGACTCAGCTGAGAAAATGTGCGACTCTTTTGTGATTTTACATCAGGGACAGGTCCGTGCAACTGGAAATTTGGAGGAGCTACAAAGCGCATTTGGTATGGATGGTGCAAGTCTGAATGAAATTTATCTGGCCTTGACGCAAGAAGGAGTGGCTGGATGAAAGAATTGTTTCAACAACGCCGACTAGATTTTTTAAATCGTTGTTCCAAGTATCTGCGCTATGTTCTGAATGACCATTTTGTTTTGGTTCTCATGGTTTTATTAGGCTTTTTGAGTTTGCAATACCGTCAATTATTGTTGTCATTCCCTGAGAATCCGTTGCCGGTTGTTTTGGTGGTTATTGCAATCAGTCTACTGGTGCTATTGTCTGGAAGAATTGCGACTTATTTAGAAGAAGCTGATCAAATCTTCTTATTGACCAAGGAAAAAGACATTCTGCAAGGACTCGAGGTTGCAGCCAGACGCACGGTCTTGTTTTGGTCCTCTATACAGGTGGTGGTTCAGCTTGTTTTGTTACCAATCTATTTGAAACTGGGTTTACCGGTGTGGATGATTGTAGCTGGTCTTCTTGCTTTGTTGGTTTTAAAATGTCTTCTTGTCAAGCGCCAATTAGTGGCTTATCAGTCACAGGGAGTATTGGACTGGTCTAAGGCTATTCAAGATGAACAAAAAAGGAAACAGTCTATTTTACGTTTCTTTGCCTTGTTTACGACGGTTAAAGGCATCAGCACGACTGTTAAACCGAGAAGCTATCTCAATGGAATCTTGCGTCTTGTCAAGTCGAGACAGACTTGGTTTTATCTCTACTTACGGGCTTTCTTGCGTTCAGGAGACTACTTGGGCTTGACGATACGTCTACTGTTGTTGGCGATTTTGTCCCTATTTGCCATCGAAGAATCGTGGTTATCCATCGGCCTAGTTTTAGTCTTTCATTATTTGCTTGTCTTCCAGTTGTTGGGGCTTTACAAGCACTATGATTATCAATATGTAACACAACTGTATCCTTTGGAGAAAGATTCCAAGAAAATCGGTCTTCAGAATTTGCTTAGAGTGATTTTATACAGTCTATTACTGGTGGAATTAGGCTTTGCTCTGCTATTTTCTAAAGAGAATACGATGGTAGTCGTCTTACTTCTTGTGGGGATTTTCTTGCATGAAATATATTTGCCTCTAAAATTAAAAAAATTGATTGACTAAATAGACGAAAATTAGTAAAATAGTAAGGAATTTTTAAAGGAGGAAAGGCATGCAGTTTGATACCAGTGGGCTACAATTACAGTCTATTGCAGGAAATAGTGGCAAAGCGTTTAAAGGCCTACGGTCAGACGGAACGCCAGTCTTTGTGAAGTATGAGATGCCTCCGATAGTGTCTGCTCTTGCGCGTGAGCAAATTACACCACCCGTTTTGTCAGCAAATCGTGAAGTAGGAATGGGGCATCGTGTAGAGCAGGAGTGGTTGAATGGTCGTACCTTGGAGCGTCAAGATATGACTAGTAAACAGATTCGTCAAATACTGGTGAGAATGCACTATTCTCGCATTTTGCTCAATCAGGCTTTGCAGATGAATTATACCTATATGGAACCTCAGGATTTGGTTTATCGTTGGCAAAAAGAGGCGCCAACTAGATTGGGACAGAATTCTTATCTGCAATCTATCTGTCAAGATTTATTGAATAATCTACCAAGATTCCGTCAAGAGGTGGCAACATTTGTTCACGGAGATTTGCATCATAGTAACTGGGTAGAAACGACGTCTGGTTTGGTGTATTTGACAGATTGGGAGACCGCTTGTGTAACGGATCGGATGTTGGATGTTGCCTATATTTTGACGCATTATATTCCTCGTCAGTCCTGGGAAGAGTGGCTTCGGGCTTATGGCTACAAATATAACAGCACAGTATTAAATAAGGTTTATTGGTATGGCCAGCTTGGCTATCTAAACCAAATTGCTAAGCATGTAGAAAGCTACAATGTTTTGGCTGCAAATAAAGAAATTTATGCTCTACGGCAATTCCGTCAGAGTTTCTATAAGGAAGTATGAGAGTTAGAAATCGTAAGGGAGCGAGTGAGCTTCTAGCAAACAATCCCCAGTATGTTATCTCCAATCCAGAGGAGTGTAAGGGGAAATGGGCAGAGATTTTTGGAAACAATAATCCTATCCACATAGAAGTTGGTTCTGGTAAAGGTCGCTTTGTCACTGGTATGGCTGCGCAAAATCCAGATATCAACTATATAGGTATTGATATTCAGATGACCGTGTTAAGCTATGCCTTGGACCGTGTGCTTGAAGCTGGCTTACCAAATATAAAATTATTGCAGGTGGATGGTTCGAGTTTGACCAACTATTTTGCACCGGCAGAAATAGATCAGCTTTATCTGAATTTTTCAGATCCATGGCCTAAGAAACGTCATGAGAAACGCCGTTTGACCTACAAGTCATTCTTGGATACCTACAAGGAAATCCTACCTGAGAAGGGAGAAATCCACTTCAAAACAGATAATCGTGGTCTGTTTGAGTATAGCCTGGCTAGTTTTTCTCAATATGGTATGGTCTTGAAGCAAGTTTGGCTAGATTTGCATGCTGATGGTTTGGAAGGCAACGTTATGACAGAGTATGAGGAGAAATTCTCAAACAAGGGTCAAGTCATCTATCGTGTGGAAGCAAGATTTTAATTAGAAAAGCAAATAAGGAATCCATTTGGACTCCTTATTTTTCTTTGGTAAAATGAATCAGATAAATGATGCAGGCGGTAATGGCTGAGCCTACGAGTAAATAGGCTACTGGTTTCAGAAACTCTAAACCATATGTTAAATGGCTATCAACAAAGAGAAAGACAGCGAGGGTAATGGTGAGAAACACTAGACAAAGTGTGAATAATATACTTTCTTTTTTCATGATGCACCTCCAAGGATAGTATAACTGAAAGATTCCCCAATTTCAAGTTATAGAAGATGAAATTAAAAATGGATAACGTTTACAATGTTTGGTCTTATCGTTTTCCTTTACAGGTGTTCAAAATTATGATAGAATACAGAGTAGAAATAAAGAGAAACGGGGGTTGACGTCAGTCAACCCTTTCCCTGTATGCAGATTGCAGCAGGTTAGAATTGTAAAAGGAGGTGCCTATGTCATCAATTATTGAATTGGTCACAGCAGCAATTACCCCCGCTATTCAAACTCCTTACGAGTTGGTAGATGTGGAATATGGTAAAATGGGCGGTGACTATGTCCTATCGATTTTTGTCGATAAGGAGGGTGGAATTTCCCTTCAAGATACAGCAGATTTATCCGAAAAGATCAGTCCGATTTTGGACACTATCAAGCCAGACCCATTTCCAGACCAATACATGCTGGAGGTAACAAGTCCAGGTTTGGAACGTCCTTTAAAAACGGCAGATGCTGTTGAGAAGGCGGTTGGAAAGTACATCCATGTCAAGCTCTATCAGGCAATTGATAAAATCAAGGTTTTTGAAGGAACGTTGCTCTCCTTTGATGGAACAGACCTGATTATGGAGTATATGGATAAAACTCGTAAGAAGGAAGTGACTATTCCTTACCAGACGGTGGCTAAGGCCCGTTTGGCTGTTAAGTTATAATGCTCTTTCATGAGTATTTTATAAAGATATTAGACTTTAAGAAAGGACCTTTTGAGCGCAAAAGGAAAACAACATGAGTAAAGAAATGCTAGAAGCCTTCCGTATTTTAGAGGAAGACATGGGTATTAACAAAGCGGATATCATTGATGCAGTTACAGAGTCGCTTCGTTCAGCTTATAAACGCCGTTATGGTCAATCAGAATCAGCAGTGATTGAATTTGACGAGAAAAAAGGTGATTTCCATGTATTTACTGTTCGTGAAGTAGTAGATGAAGTATTTGATAGCCGACTAGAAATTAGTCTAAAAGATGCCTTGGCTATTTCATCAGCTTATGAAATGGGTGACAAAATTAAATTCCAAGAAGACCCAGCGGAATTTGGACGTGTAGCTGCTCAATCAGCTAAACAGACCATCATGGAAAAGATGCGTAAACAAAAGCGTGCCATTACCTTCAATACCTACAAGCAACATGAAAATGAGATTATGTCAGGTACGGTAGAGCGTTTTGATAATCGCTTTATCTATGTCAACCTTGGTACGATTGAAGCACAATTGTCAAAACAAGACCAAATTCCTGGTGAGGTTTTCCAATCTCATGATCGCATCGAAGTCTATGTCTACAAGGTAGAAGACAATGGTCGTGGGGTGAATGTATTTGTCAGCCGTAGCCATCCAGAAATGATCAAACGTCTCATGGAACAGGAAATTCCAGAAGTATACGATGGAACAGTTGAGATCATGAGTGTTGCCCGTGAAGCTGGAGACCGTACGAAAGTGGCTGTTCGTAGCCATAATCCAAACGTAGATGCTATTGGTACTATCGTTGGTCGTGGTGGTTCAAATATTAAGAAAATCACCAGCAAGTTCCACCCAGCTCGTTATGATGCTAAGAATGACCGCATGATTCCGACTGAGGAAAATATTGATGTCATCGAGTGGGTAGCAGATGAAGCAGAATTTATCTACAATGCTCTCGCTCCTGCTGAAGTTGACCAAGTATTGTTTGATACAGAAGATGGTAAGCATGCTACAGTCGTTGTACCAGATGATAAGTTATCATTGGCAATTGGTCGTCGTGGTCAAAACGTTCGTTTGGCAGCGCATTTGACAGGATTCCGTATCGACATCAAGTCAGCATCGGAGTATGAAGCTTTTGAAGCAACTCAATATGCAACAGACGAAGTTGTAGAAGAAGTCGCAGAAGAACAAGAATAAGGCAAAAGGAGCAACCATGGCAAAAGCTAGAAAAATACCCTTGCGCAAGTCTGTGGTGTCCGGTGAAATCATCGACAAACGGGATTTGCTCCGTATTGTAAAAAATAAAGAAGGTCAAGTATTTATCGATCCAACAGGCAAGGCAAATGGTCGTGGAGCTTACATCAAGCTTGACAATGATGAGGCAAGCCAAGCTAAGAAACGTCGTGTCTTCGATCGTTCCTTTAGTATGGAAGTGGCCGAAGAATTTTACGATGAATTAATTGCCTATGTTGATCATAAGATCAAGAGGAGAGAACTTGGACTCGAATAAGAGACAGAAAATCTTAAATTTATTAGGTTTAGCCCAGCGAGCTGGTCGCCTGGTTTCGGGTGAGGACCTGGTTGTTGAAGCTATTCAAAAAGGGCAGGCAAAGTTGGTGTTTTTAGCCGGAGATGCTGCTGGAAATTTAAGTAAAAAAGTAACAGATAAAAGTCATACCTATCAAGTAGAAGTTGTAACAGTGTTTTCAACACTGGAATTGAGTGCAGCTGTCGGCAAGGCTAGAAAAGTTCTTGCAGTGACAGACGCTGGATTTACAAAGAAGATGAGGTCTATTATGGAATAGAACAGGAGGACAAGGCATTGTCTAAGAAGAGATTGAATGAAATAGCCCGTGAATTAGGCGTAAGCAGTAAGGAAGTTGTTGCTAAGGCTCAAGAATTGGGTTTTGAAGTCAAAAGTCATGCTTCAAGCGTAGATGAAGCAAGTGCTAAACGCCTTGCAGAAAGCTTTGGGGGACAAAAATCAGAGGCAACTAAAGTTGCGGCAAAAGTTAGCAAACCTGAGAAGGTTGATGAAACTCCAAAAGTGGAAACAGCTAAGGTAGAAAAAGCTAAGGAAACACAGCCAGTAATAAAAGAAGAAGTTGCGGCAAGTGCGGTACAATCAGCTCCACATCGTCCACAGAGTCGAAACTTTAAGGCAGAGCGTGAAGCACGGGCCAAAGAGCAGGCTGCTAAGCGAGCACAAGGTAAAGGTGGTCAAGCTAAATCTGGTCAGGACCGTCGTGACAACCGTCAACAAGGTCAAAGTCGTCCAAATAACGACCGCAATGACCGTCGCGATAATAGACGTGAACAGGGGTCAGATAAACGAAAGGACAATCGTTTTGGGGACCGTCGCGATAATCGTGCCAGCCGTCGTCAGGACAACCGTTCAGGTCAGTCAGCTCGCTTTGAACAAAGAGAGGTTGCAAAACCAGCAGGACCTAAAATTGACTTCAAAGCGCGTGCTGCTGCTTTGAAAGCAGAACAAAATGCGGAGTATGCTCGTACCAGTGAAGAACGTTTTCGTCAGGCTCAGGAAGCTAAAAAGCAACCTAAGAAGCCAAAAGAAATTAAGTTTGAAGAACCGGTTGTGGAAAGCAAACCATTTGTGAAGCCTGCACCTGTTGCATCGGTACCAGAGCAAGTTGCAGAAACTACTGTAGATACCCGTCGTAAGAAACAAGCTCGACCAGATAAAAAACGTGACTTTAATAGTGACGAAGAAGATGGTCCACGGAAACAACAAAGAAATCGAAATAGTCAAAATCAAGTGAGAAATCAAAGAACAAGTAACTGGAATAACAACAAGAAAAATAAAAAAGGCAAGGCTAACCAACCTGCCAAACCTGTCACAGAACGCAAGTTCCACGAATTGCCAACTGAATTTGAATACACTGCTGGCATGACCGTCGCAGAAATTGCAAAACGGATCAAACGTGAACCTGCTGAAATTGTGAAAAAACTCTTCCTTATGGGAGTTATGGCGACTCAAAACCAATCTTTGGATGGAGATACTATCGAACTCCTCATGGTTGATTATGGTATTGAAGCGAAAGAAAAGGTAGAGGTCGATAACGCAGATATTGAGCGTTTCTTCGTAGAAGAGGGCTACCTCAATGAAGAAGAGATGACAGAACGCCCACCTGTTGTGACTATCATGGGACACGTTGACCATGGTAAAACAACCTTGTTGGATACCCTACGTAATTCTCGTGTTGCTACTGGGGAAGCTGGTGGTATCACACAGCATATCGGTGCCTACCAAATTGAGGAAGCTGGTAAGAAAATTACCTTCTTGGATACTCCAGGACACGCGGCCTTTACTTCTATGCGTGCACGTGGTGCATCTGTTACCGACTTGACCATCCTAGTCGTTGCAGCAGATGATGGTGTCATGCCGCAAACGATTGAGGCTATCAACCACTCGAAAGCAGCTAATGTGCCAATCATTGTAGCTATCAACAAGATTGACAAGCCAGGTGCAAACCCAGAGCGTGTCATCGGTGAATTGGCTGAGCACGGTGTTATCTCAACCGCTTGGGGTGGAGAATCTGAATTTGTAGAAATCTCAGCTAAGTTTAACCAAAACATTGATGAATTGTTGGAAACTGTTCTTTTGGTTGCTGAAATCCAAGAACTGAAGGCAGACCCAACTGTTCGTGCGATTGGTACAGTTATCGAAGCGCATTTGGATAAAGGGAAAGGTGCGGTTGCAACCCTCCTCGTTCAACAAGGGACACTTAATGTTCAAGACCCAATCGTTGTCGGAAATACCTTCGGACGTGTTCGTGCCATGACAAACGACCTTGGTCGTCGTGTCAAGGTGGCTGGTCCATCTACACCGGTTTCGATTACTGGTTTGAACGAAACGCCAATGGCTGGTGATCATTTTGCGGTTTATGAAGATGAAAAATCTGCGCGTGCAGCAGGTGAAGAACGTGCTAAACGTGCCCTTCTCAAACAGCGTCAAGCAACGCAACGAGTTAGTCTTGAAAACCTCTTTGATACCCTTAAAGCAGGTGAGGTTAAGTCAGTTAATGTGATTATCAAGGCTGACGTACAAGGTTCAGTTGAAGCTCTTGCATCATCGCTTCAAAAGATTGAAGTAGAGGGAGTACGTGTCAATATCGTCCACTCTGCAGTTGGTGCTATCAATGAATCAGATATTACTCTTGCGGAAGCTTCAAATGCTCTTGTGATTGGTTTCAACGTTCGTCCAACAGCTGAAGCGCGTAGCCAAGCTGAAGCAGATGATGTTGAAGTACGTCTTCACAGCATCATTTACAAGGTTATCGAAGAGATGGAAGATGCCATGAAAGGTATGCTTGATCCAGAATATGAAGAAAAAATCATTGGTGAGGCAATCATTCGTGAAACCTTCAAGGTATCCAAAGTTGGAACGATCGGTGGATTTATGGTCGTACGTGGTAAGGTTACCCGTGATTCAAGTGTTCGAGTTATCCGTGATGGTGTTGTAGTATTTGATGGTAAACTAGCTAGTTTGAAACGCTATAAAGATGACGTGAAAGAAGTTGGTAATGCCCAAGAGGGTGGTTTGATGATTGAGAACTACAATGACTTGAAAGTTGATGATACCATTGAAGCTTACATCATGGAAGAAATCAAAAAATAATATTTGCTCATTGTCAAAATCATAGACAAGTGATTTTGTCGAGGAAGTGACAATTTAATAGATTTTAGTAGGTTTTAAAGCAATAGTTTTTGATCTACTTGGATTATTCAAGCTGGGGAAACTCAGCTTTTCTATCATCTAAGAAAGGAAAGAATATGGCGAATCATTTTCGTACAGACCGTGTCGGGATGGAAATCAAGCGCGAAGTCAATGAGATTTTGCAAAAGAAAGTTCGTGATCCACGTGTGCAGGGAGTGACCATTACAGATGTTCAGATGGTCGGCGATTTGTCAATGGCCAAGGTTTACTACACAATCATGAGTAATTTGGCATCCGATAATCAAAAAGCACAAACGGGTCTTGAAAAAGCGACGGGAACCATTAAGAGAGAACTTGGTCGTAAGTTAACTCTTTATAAAATTCCGGATTTGGTCTTTGAAAAAGACCAATCAATTGAGTACGGCAATAAAATTGACCAAATGTTGCGTGCTCTTGATCAGAAAGATTAACAACAAAAGTCGGATGGAAACATTCGGCTTTTTCTGGCTCGGATGCTTTGTCCAAATATGGTGGCGTTTACAAGCCCTCGGAAAGATGTTATACTAAGACCAAAGATAGAGCACAGGAGGAAGTTATGAAAACATTTATTAGTAAACTGATGTTAGTGTCCACGGTTGTACTATTAGCTGCTTGTCAGTCTAATCAGGTAAAAGGTGGTGAGAGTTCTAGTTCTAGTGCTTCAAGCCAAGTTTCAGATGGTTCTAGTTTGCAGCAAGCGTCAACAATAGCATCTAGCTCCGAGACGCAAGCATCCTCAGTGACCACTCCTGAGCTAAGTGAAGTATACCAATCAGTTATTGATCGTTATCAAGCGAATATGGGGCAGCCTGCTGAGGCAATCAATCAGGATGAGGTCAGTAGCTATCTGAGCTTATTAACTAGCCAGGGGCAAGAATACAGTGGAATATTTTATAGTTTGTATGATGTCAACCATGATGGTACAGAGGAGCTGCTTCTAGCTTTGGACAAGTCGGGAGAATATGTCTTAATTGACCTCTATACTCAGCTTGCCGAAGAGAGTCTACGTTTGGTGGATAATTTCCGCAATCTTGGATTTGAAATTGGACCGAACGCCCTACTTCGTCCTTTACAGGATGGAACATACTTATTTGAAGGAGCTGGTATTTTTCGCATTTATCAATACAATGCGATGATTCCAGGTTTAAAACGGATTTCTGAATCAGATACCAATCCTGAAACTTCTCCCTTGCTTGAGTTGAAAAGCTTGCATTGGGTTAAGCTATAGATTTTATCAATGATTATTCCTCGGCTGGGTTTCCCGGCCTTTTGTAGTTTCTAAGAACTTTAAGTTTTCTTTTGGTAATCTTTAATCTTTCTTTTAGGAAGGAAAGGTAAACTAGGAGCATATCAGGAAGGGATACGACTTCCTAAAGAAAGAAAAGGAATCTACATTATGAAAACAAATCTTAAAAAATTACTTTACTCTGGTGTTACTCTTATGAGCCTTGGTGTCTTAGCAGCATGTTCATCTACTTCAAGTTCAACGACTACTTCAAGCTCAGCAGCAACTAGTCAGACAAGTGTAGCGACAACTTCAAATAATAGCACTTCATCAGATTCAAGCTCGTCAACTATTGACTGGTCAGCCCTTCCAACGACAGAAGTGACGCTTTCAAATGATGGCTTGAAAATTACTGAGGGTGGAACCTATATTTTGACTGGTTCAACAACAGCTGGTGTAACGGTTGAAACAGATGCCAATGTTCGCATCATTCTAGCAGGTGCTGAGATTTCAAGTTCTGATAACGCGGCTATCAATGTGATTAAGGCAGACAATGTTGAATTGGAAATCAAAGATGGTACGACGAATACAGTGAAAGATACCAGCAATCATACAGACACCAATATTGAAGGGGCTATCCATGTTGAAGCTGATTTGATCATTACAGGAAATGGTAGCCTGACCGTTGAAGGCAACTTCCAAGACGGCATCGTATCGACAGATGACATGGTTATCAGTAGCGGAAACATCACTGTAACAGCAGTGGATGATGGTATCCGTGGTAAGGATTCATTGACAATCAATGGTGGTACAATCAATGTAACAGCAGGTGGTGACGGTATCAAGTCAACCAACGATACAGATACGACCAAAGGTTATACAACTATCACAGGTGGTGAAATTACTGTAAAAGCAGGTGATGATGGTATTAAAGCGGAGACGGCTTTGACAATTGACGGAGGTACCATTACAGTATCAGAATCAGTAGAAGCCTTGGAAGGAACTAATATCACTATCAACGGTGGTACAATTGATGTCTATGGTTCAGATGATGCCATCAACGCGTCAAGTACAACTTCATCTGATATCTATATCAAGGTAACTGGTGGTGACTTGAAAGTTGCGGTTGGTAGTGGGGATACAGATGCCTTTGATGCCAATGGTAATCTCTACATTTCTGGGGGGACTATTGCTGTAACAGCACCAACATCAGCCTTTGACTTTGACGGTACAGTTGAATTCACTGGTGGCACAGTAACTGTAAATGGAGAACAAATTACAGAAATTACTCATACAGGTCCAGGCGGTCGCGGTGGCTGGTAATCAATAATAATACAAAAAGGTCTGAGTTGACGAACTCAGACCTTTCGTTTGCTTTCCATATTGGGAAGATTGATTTTGTATTTAATTACCAATAATCGAATGATTAAAGAAATGGTAAAAATAGTGATGAAGGTTGGAATTTGTGGTAATTTCCAATTTACAACGCAAAGATGATAGAGGACTCCTGAGAAAAATGCAAGGACAGCATAGACATCTTCTTTAAGAACAATGGGTGTTTCATTGACGAGTAAATCACGGGCGATTCCGCCTCCGACACCTGTTAAAGCTGCCAGAATACCACTGGTTAGAGCGTTTAGCTGGAGAGAGATACCAGTACTGGCTCCAATGAGGGCGAAGATGGCTAGACCGATTGCATCAAAGATAAGGTTTGTCTGGGAAAGGAAATGAATCATCTTCTTATCAAGTGGTTTGTCCTGCTTTAGATTGATAACAATCAAGTACATGCTAATCGCTACTCCGAGAGATAAATAGATGGCTGTAGGATCAGTCAAGGCGGCAGGAATGCGATTGGCCATTGTATCTCGAATAATTCCCCCACCAACGGCAGTAATGATACCGAGCAAGCTAATTCCAAAAATATCTAACTTTTTCTTAAATCCTTTTACGGCCCCCGAAACAGCAAATGCGATAGTGCCTATGTAGTTACAAATCATAAGAAATAAATCGAATTCCATAAGAACCTCCGTACCTATATTAACAGAAAGAAAGACGGCGTGCAAGCTTGTTTTAAAGTTTGTGAAAAAAGTTTCAAACAAGTAAAGTGAATCTTTTGAGGATTTGTGAAAAAACGCACTAAATCAAGGTTTTCACGAAAATTTCTGTAAAAAGAAAACGGTTCAATTATTTGCCATTTGTGAAATATTGGTCTATCATAGTACAGAAAGAGAAAAAACTTTGGAGGAAATTATGGTATCTATCACAAAAGAACAACATTTGGACATGTTCTTGAAAATGCAACAAATTCGTGATGTTGATATGAAATTAAACAAATTAGTGCGTCGCGGTTTCGTACAAGGTATGACTCACTTCTCAGTCGGTGAAGAAGCTGCAGCTGTTGGACCTATTGCTGGATTGACAGATGAGGACATCATCTTCTCACACCACCGTGGTCACGGTCACGTTATTGCAAAAGGTATTGACATCAATGGCATGATGGCTGAGCTTGCTGGTAAGGCAACAGGTACATCTAAAGGCCGTGGTGGTTCTATGCACTTGGCTAACGTTGAAAAAGGAAACTTTGGTTCAAACGGTATCGTAGGTGGTGGTTATGCCCTTGCGGTGGGTGCGGCCCTTACGCAACAATACCTCGGTACAGATAACATTGTTATTGCCTTCTCAGGTGATTCAGCTACTAACGAAGGTTCCTTCCACGAATCAATGAACTTGGCAGCTGTTTGGAACTTGCCAGTTATCTTCTTCATTACAAACAACCGTTACGGTATTTCAACTGACATTTCTTATTCTACTAGGATTCCTCACCTCTACCAACGTGCTGCTGCATACGGTATTCCAGGTCACTATGTAGAAGATGGAAATGATGTTGTTGCAGTTTATGAGAAAATGCAAGAAGTCATCGAGTACGTTCGTGCAGGTAACGGTCCAGCCATGGTCGAAGTTGAATCATACCGCTGGTTTGGTCACTCAACTGCTGACGCAGGTGTTTACCGTACAAAAGAAGAGGTAAACGAGTGGAAAGCAAAAGACCCACTTAAGAAATACCGCAAATACTTGACAGAGAACAAGATTGCGACAGACGAAGAATTGGATGCCATCGAAGCACAAGTAGCAGAACAAGTAGAAGCATCTGTGAAATTCGCACAAGAAAGCCCAGATCCAGACATCTCAGTAGCTTATGAGGATGTGTTTGTAGACTAAGTAACGAGAACGTTAAAAGGACACAGCGAAAATAGGAAATCAGCCAAGGAAATTGGGATTTCCTGCTGATTTATCTTTTTCGCACAGTCCTTAGTTCGAGTACAATTCTAAGTTGTGAGGTCGTTAAAGAGGCGCAGAAAAATTAGGGAGTCAGCTAGTGATGCGGACATCACTAATGGCTCATCTATTTTTCCAAGCCTCTAGTCTGAACCCAACTACTAACGTAAGAAGTTTGACTAAGCTCTAAAGAGCAAGTCAAACTACGGTAGCCACTATGGTGGACTACCTACTTACCTCACTAACTTCGCCTATTCAGCAATATCGGCTGAATAGTCTCCGTGTCGTAAGTGATGTGATCAGTTTGACTAAGCTCCAAAGAGCAAGTCAAACTAGGGTAGCTCGAGCAGCTATGACGCTTGATTACAATGAAGTAATTGATTAGTTTTCTACATTTTACTTGTTACAGTAAAGATAAATTGATATAAATTAGGAGTAAAAAATGGCTGAAACAAAAGTAATGGCCTTGCGTGAAGCGATTAACTTGGCTCAAAGCGAAGAAATGCGTAAGGATGAAAAAGTATTCTTGATGGGTGAAGACGTCGGTATCTACGGCGGAGACTTCGGTACATCTGTTGGTATGTTGGACGAGTTTGGTCCAAAACGCGTTCGCGACACACCTATTTCTGAGGCTGCAATCGCTGGTTCTGCGGTTGGTGCGGCTCAAACTGGCCTTCGTCCAATCGTTGACTTGACTTTCATGGACTTCATCACAATTGCCCTTGATGCAATTGTTAACCAGGCTGCCAAAACAAACTACATGTTTGGTGGTGGCTTGAAAACACCTGTAACCTTCCGTGTGGCTTCAGGTTCTGGTATCGGTTCAGCAGCACAGCACTCACAATCTCTTGAAGCTTGGTTGACTCACATCCCAGGTATCAAAGTTGTTGCACCTGGTACAGCTAACGATGCAAAAGGTCTCTTGAAATCATCTATCCTTGACAATAACCCAGTTATCTTCCTTGAGCCAAAAGCTCTTTACGGTAAAAAAGAAGAAGTGAACTTGGACCCAGATTTCTACATTCCACTTGGTAAGGGTGAAATCAAACGTGAAGGTACAGATGTAACCATCATTTCATACGGTCGTATGTTGGAACGTGCCTTGAAAGCGGCTGAAGAAGTAGCTGCAGAAGGCATCAGCGTAGAAGTGGTTGACCCACGTACCCTTATCCCATTGGACAAAGAATTGATCATCGAATCTGTGAAGAAAACTGGTAAGGTTATCTTGGTTAACGATGCTTACAAAACAGGTGGTTTCATCGGTGAAATCGCATCAATCATCACAGAAAGCGAAGCTTTTGACTACTTGGATGCACCAATTATCCGTATCGCTTCAGACGATGTACCAGTTCCTTACGCAAACATTCTTGAAAACGCAGTATTGCCAAACGTAGAGAAAATCAAAGCGGCAATCTACAAGCAAGTAAACAAGGGCTAATATTATCGTCATCCGCTTATCTTTTCTGACTGTGTTGATTTGGCTTGCCTAAGGTCAGTTATGCCTGCACCAAATCGCCTTGGCAGAAATACAATCGGAAAGACGCTAACCCTGCTATGCTAGAAATAAAATATTCTAGCATGACTAAGAATGCTTGGAAAAGAATTGAGCCACTTCGCTTATCGAAGTCTGGCTTGGTTCTTGACAAGGTAAGAAACTGAAAGAAAGGATTAGAACACGAACTAAATGCTCGGATAATACTGATAAGTTGCACGGCTCTCGGCGTCGTTGACGTCTGAACTTTCTTTGACCAAGGTCTTTGAAAGTTCTAGTCGTCTTGACGTGGGTGCGTCTACGAAATCAAAGATTTCGGACTTACCGCAAAAATCCGTCGCATTTGGACGTTCTTTGTATCATAATTATGGCTATTGAAATCATTATGCCTAAGCTCGGTGTAGACATGCAAGAAGGTGAAATCATCGAGTGGAAAAAACAAGAGGGCGATTTCGTCAATGAAGGCGATGTCATCTTGGAAATGATGTCTGACAAGACCAGCATGGAGCTGGAAGCAGAAGAGTCAGGCGTCCTATTGAAAATTGTTCACGGAAACGGTGCTACCGTTCCTGTAACAGAAGTTATTGCCTACATCGGTGCTGAAGGTGAGACGGTTGAAGCCGGCGCTTCATCTGCACCTGCTGTTGAACCAGCAGTGGCTATTGAAGAAGTACCTGCAGGTCGTACACCAGTGATTGTTGCTCCAGCAGTGGCGGCTAAGCCACAAGGTGGCGGCAAGGTGCGTGCCACTCCAGCTGCGCGTAAGTTGGCGCGTGAGCTTGGTATTGACTTGGATCTTGTGTCAGGAACTGGTGCAAATGGCCGTGTCCACAAGGTTGACGTTGAAGACTTCAAAGGAGCTGCTCCCAAAGCAACTCCGCTTGCAGCTCGCATTGCAGCAGATCAAGGTGTTGACCTGTCAACTCTTACAGGTTCAGGTGTCAATGGTAAGATTGTCAAGGACGACGTTCTGGCAGTACTTGCTCCTGCAGCTGTAGAAACTGTTGCTCCAGCACCGAAAGCTGAAGAAAAACCAGCTAAAGAATTGCCAGAAGGCGTTGAAATCATCAAGATGAGCCCAATGCGTAAGGCGATTTCAAAAGGTATGGTCAACTCTTATTTGACAGCTCCAACCTTTACGCTTAACTACGATATCGATATGACCAACCTCATGGCACTTCGTAAGCAAGTCCTTGAGCCAATCATGAATAAGACTGGTTTGAAAGTGACCTTCACAGACTTGATTGGTCTAGCGGTTGTTCGTACTTTGATGAAAGAAGAACACCGTTACATGAACGCATCTTTGATTAACGATGCCCAAGAAATCGAGTTGCACAAGTTTGTCAACCTCGGTATCGCAGTAGGTTTGGATGAAGGCTTGGTGGTGCCAGTTGTTCATGGTGCAGATAAGATGAGCTTGTCTGACTTCGTGGTAGCTTCAAAAGATGTCATCAAGAAAGCTCAATCTGGTAAGTTGAAGGGAGCTGAAATGTCAGGCTCAACCTTTTCTATCACCAACTTAGGTATGTTTGGTACTAAAACCTTTAACCCAATCATCAACCAACCAAACTCAGCCATCCTTGGTGTAGCAGCAACTGTTCAAACCCCAGTTGTCATCGACGGAGAAATCAAGATCCGTCCAATCATGGCGCTCTGCTTGACCATTGACCACCGTATCGTTGACGGTATGAATGGTGCTAAGTTCATGGTTGACTTGAAGAACTTGTTGGAAAACCCATTGGAATTGTTGATTTAAGATAAGATGCAAAAGGCGTTAAGAAAACCGTATGAAAATAGGAAATCAACGATGTGCCTTGAGACACGAGGTGATTTATCTTTTTCAATAGGTTTTTAGTCTGTGCTCAATTTGGTAAAGAGAAAAAATAAAGAAAGGATGTAGAACGAGTTCGTGACATTTGAACACGAACTAAATGATTCGGAATTTAGATAGTCCGCCTTGGATGCAAGCATCCTACGTTGGACTCCTAAAATTCTGTCGCATTTGACGTTCTTTGTATCATAATCATGGCAATTGAAATTATTATGCCGAAACTTGGTGTAGATATGCAAGAAGGCGAAATCATCGAGTGGAAAAAACAAGAAGGTGATTTTGTCAACGAAGGTGATGTTATCTTGGAGATGATGTCAGACAAGACAAGCATGGAATTGGAAGCAGAAGAATCAGGTGTTCTTTTGAAAATCGTTCATGGTAACGGTGCAACAGTTCCTGTAACTGAAGTCATTGCTTACCTTGGTGCAGAAGGTGAAACTGTTGAAGTGGGTGCTGCACCTGCTCCAGCAGCAGTTGCTCAAGCAACTGCTGACTTGAAAGCAGCTGGTTTGGAAGTGCCTGCAGCTCCTGCAGCAGCTCCACAAGCTCCTAAGGCTGAATTGGCAGCTGATGAGTACGACATGGTTGTTGTCGGTGGTGGCCCTGCTGGTTACTACGCTGCTATTCGTGGTGCTCAATTGGGCGGTAAAATCGCTATCGTTGAGAAATCAGAATTTGGTGGTACCTGCTTGAACAAGGGATGTATCCCAACTAAGACCTACCTTAAGAACGCTGAAATCCTTGACGGCTTGAAGATTGCGGCTGAGCGTGGTATTAATCTTGCTTCAACTAACTACACCGTAGACATGGATAAGACAGTTGACTTCAAGAACAAGGTTGTCAAGACCTTGACAGGTGGAGTAGCTGGTCTCCTGAAAGCTAACAAGGTAACAATCTTTAACGGTCTTGGTCAAGTAAATCCTGATAAGACTGTTGTCATTGGCGATAAAGTCATCAAAGGTCGTAGCATCATCCTTGCAACAGGTTCTAAAGTATCACGCATCAACATCCCAGGTATTGATTCTAAGTTGGTATTGACTTCTGATGATATTCTTGATTTGCGTGAAATTCCTAAGTCACTCACTGTTATGGGTGGTGGCGTAGTCGGTGTGGAACTTGGTCTGGTTTACGCATCATACGGAACAGAAGTAACCGTTGTTGAAATGGCTGATCGTATCATTCCAGGTATGGACCGCGAAGTGTCTGTTGAATTGCAAAAAGTCCTTTCTAAGAAAGGTATGAAATTCTTGACATCTGTTGGTGTATCTGAAATCGTTGAAGCTAACAACCAATTGACAATCAAGTTGAACGACGGTTCAGAAATTGTGTCTGAAAAAGCCCTTCTTTCAATCGGTCGTGTACCACAATTGGCTGGTCTTGAAAATCTTAACCTTGAACTAGACCGCGGTCGTATCAAGGTCAACGAATACCAAGAAACGTCTATCCCAGGTATTTACGCACCAGGTGATGTCAACGGTACTAAGATGTTGGCACACGCTGCTTATCGTATGGGTGAGGTGGCAGCTGAAAATGCCATCTACGGTAATCACCACAAGGCTAAATTGGACTTCACTCCAGCTGCGGTTTACACACACCCAGAGATCGCTATGGTTGGTTTGACTGAAGACCAAGCTATCGAGAAATACGGTAAAGAAAACATCCTTATCGGTCGCAACAGCTTCACTGGTAACGGTCGTGCTATTGCTTCTAACGAAGCACATGGTTTCGTAAAAGTTATCGCTGAGAAGAAATACCATGAAATCCTTGGTGTTCACATCATCGGTCCAGTTGCAGCTGAAATGATCAACGAAGCAGCAACCATCATGGAATCTGAATTGACAGTTGACGACGTGGCAGCATCAATCCACGGTCACCCAACCTTCTCAGAAGTAATGTACGAAGCCTTCCTTGATGTTCTTGGTGTGGCGATTCACAACCCACCAAAACGGAAATAATATAGCATTCAGTTTATCTTTTATTACTTCGTTAACTCGATTTGCCGTACACTAGTACAGCCTACATCTCGTTGCCTAGTACTAAATGCAAACTGAAATGCTAACATCTAAAAGAAAGTCCATGTGGCTTTCTTTTTGTATGTTCATAGGATAGTATCAATCTTTCGCAGTTTTTGACTGTTATTTGATAGAAAAACAGACTATACTTGTAGTAGAAAAAGGCAAGGAGAAAACAGATGCGCAAGATTATTTTTTTAGATGTGGATGGAACCTTGGTTGACTATCATAATCGGATTCCAGAATCTGCCATTCGTGCTATTCGACAGGCCAGAGAAAATGGGCACTTGGTCTATGTCTGTACTGGTCGCAGTCGGGCAGAAATGCAGCCAGAATTGTGGGAAATTGGCCTGGACGGAATGATTGGTGGCAACGGCTCTTATGTCGAGCATCAGGGTCAGGTCATCATGCACCAGCTCCTATCAGAAGAGGATAGCAGAGCGATTGTGGATTGGCTCCATGAACGCGGCTTGGAATTTTATCTGGAGAGCAACAATGGCCTCTTTGCCAGTGAGAATTTCCGCGAACGTGCTCGTGAAACCCTGCGGATTTATTCCATGAACAAGGGGAAAACTGCAGAAGAGGTGGCCACTCAGGAAGTAGAAGATGTCATGCACGGTATGATTTTTGACGGTCAACTCTACCGCAATGACCTCAACAAAGTCAGTTTTGTGCTCGATTCCTACCAGGACCACTTGGATTCCAAGCAAGCCTTTCCGCAACTGGTCGCAAACACCTGGGGAGGTCGCGGAGAGTCAGCTCTCTTTGGTGACTTGGGGGTGAAAGATATCGACAAGGCCCATGCCATTTCTGTATTGCTAGACCATTTGGGTGCTAGTCAGGCAGACACCATCGCCTTTGGAGACGCTAAAATTGATATTTCCATGCTGGACTATTGTGCTATTGGAGTGGCTATGGGCAATGGCGGAGCAGAAATCTTGGCTATGGCAGATATGATAACGGACGATGTAGAAGAAGACGGCCTCTACAATGCCTTTGAAAAATTGGGACTACTTGACAAGTAGCTCTCAGAATAAATCATTAAACCTCTTGCGAAAACGCTTACAATCTGATAAGATAAGATAAGTGTAGGATTGTTACTGATAAGCAGGCAAAACCTAAGCAGATAGTAAAGGGTCTGGGAACAGCCTTATTTGCTATATGCTTGGGTTCTTTTTTATCAGTCGAGTAATGAGGTGGTGAAAATACATGCAGATAGATAAAGTCTACAACAATAACGTTGTTCAAGCGATTGATGATCAAGGAAGTGAACTGATTGTCATGGGGAAGGGACTAGGTTTTCAGAAAAAAGCAGGGGAAGAATTAGACACCAGCAAAATCGAGAAAACCTTTGTGCTACAAAATGACTACCAACAATCAGATTTATCGAGTCTGTACCTGCAAATGGAGAGCAGTGAAGTCGAAGTAGTCAATGCCATTATCAATAGGGCAGAAGAAACTTTAGAAGTTCAGTTTGATTTGTCTTTGTATCTAGCCTTAGCAGACCATTTACATTTTGTATTTCAGCGATGCCGTGAAGGTATCTTTATTGAGAACCCGCTGTCTTGGGAAATCCGTAAATTTTACCCCAAGGAATACCAGATTGGTTTGCGGTCTCTTGATTTAGTCAAAGAAAAATTAGGTCTGGAATTGGAGGTGGCGGAAGCTTCTTCCATTGCCCTCCACCTGATCAATGCTCAGAAGAATGGTGCTTTTGGTAAGGAAACCCAAACCATTAGTAAAATCGTGACTCAGATTTTAGACATTGTCCGCCTTCATTTTGGTAGTGTGACCTATGAGGAGGATACTAGCTACCACCGCTTTGTAACGCACGTCCAGTATTTTGCACAACGGGTGGCAAATGGTGTGGTAGAAGGAGTCAATGATGCCTTTCTCTATGAGCAGGTCAAGGCTAATTATCCAGATGCCTTTGCTTGTACGGAGAAGATTCGTCAGCATATCAGTCAGGTTTATGACTTTCAAATGTCCAAAGACGAACAGGTCTACCTGACTATCCATATTCAGCGATTGAAAGTCAGCTAGACAAAATTAGCGAAAAAAATCAAAAAAACTTCAGAAAACGCTTGCAAAATCATTTGCAATGTGTTATCATGAATTCATCAAAAGGATTGTTACTGGTCAGCAGGCAAAACCTAAATAGTTACAAGATAGTATTTTTCAGTGTAGGCTGATAGATGCTGTTTGGTAATTATTTAGGTTTTTCTGTTTTTCCAGAAAAGAAAGGAGCCGAAAAATGGCTAAGGATTATACAGATTTAGCTACAGATATTGTAGCTCATGTTGGTGGAAAAGAAAACATCAGCAGTTTGAAACACTGCGTGACTCGTCTTCGTTTTGGTCTCAAGGATGAGAGCAAGGCTGATACAGACTACTTGAAGGCGCGTGATGGCGTTGTGACAGTAGTTCAAGCAGGTGGTCAATACCAAGTGGTTATCGGTAACCATGTCCCAGATGTTTATGCAGCGGTGCAAAAAGTAGCAGGTATTGCAGGAGATGGAAGTTTGGATATTGATGAAGGTGATGGTCCAAAAGGAAATCTCTTTGAACGCTTTATTGATTTGTTATCAGGTATCTTCCAAGCCTTTTTGGGTCCTTTGGCTGCTGCTGGTATCATTAAAGGTATTGTTGCCATTATGGCTTCGCGAGGATTGACGAGTGATAATAGTGCTATATATGCTATCTTAAATGCGGCGGGTGACGGTTTCTTCCAATACTTACCATTGTTAGTGGCTCTGACATCTGCTCGTAAGTTCAAGATGAATGAATTTACAGCCCTAGCAATCGGTATGGCCTTGATTTACCCAACTTTGCCAGGATCGCTTGCAGCATTGAAAGAGGCAGGACTGGATAATGTATTTGGTATTCCATTTGTTTTACCAACAGCAGGTAGCTACTTGTCAACGGTTATCCCAGCTATTCTCGCAACGTGGGTGGCTTCAATTATTGAGAAAAACATCCGTAAAGTAACACCAGATGTTGTCAAACTCTTTGTTGTTCCATTTGTGACCATTTTAGTGGCAGTTCCATTGACCTTCTTGGTGGTTGGTCCTGTCGCAAACTTCATCTCTGATGTCTTGTCAAATACATTTACAGCTATCATGAACTTTAGTCCATTGCTTTATGGTTTGATTCTTGGTGCGACTTGGCAAGTGTTGGTTATGTTTGGAATGCACTGGGCAGTTGTCCCATTGGCAATTATGCAAGTAGCATCAAATGGTATGTCTTCAATTCTTGTACCAGCCTTACTTCCAAACTTTACACAGACCGGGGTTCTTTTGGCAATCATGTTGAAGACCAAGGAGTCTAAGGTTAAAACAGTTTCTATGCCTGCATTGGTTTCATCTGTTTTTGGTGTAACTGAGCCAGCTATCTATGGTGTGACCCTTCCAATGAAAACACCATTCTTTATCTCATGTGCTGTTTCAGGTGTGATTGGTGCTGCCACTATGTTCTTCAATGTAACAGGTTACTCTGTAGGTGGTATGGGTGTCTTCTTGTATCCGTCTCTAGTTAATCCAGCAAACGGTGATATGTCAGGTATGATTGCTGCAATTATTTTGACAGTAGTTGCAATCGTCGCATCCTTCGCTATTCAAATGGCGCTTCCAGTTCCTTACTTGTACGGAGAGCCAACTGAAAAAAAGTCAGTTGAAACTCCGCAAGAGTCTATCCCAGAGCTAAAAGAAATCAAGCAAGAGATCATTGCTAGTCCACTAATCGGTAAAGTAGTTAAATTAGAAGATGTTCCTGATGCAGTCTTTGCTTCAGGAGCTATGGGTAGAGGGATTGCTATCGATCCCCTAGATGGTATCCTTGTTTCTCCAGCTAAGGCTGAAGTAACTCTTGTATTCCCAACCAAACATGCTATTGGGCTTCGGACGGAAAATGGGGCAGAGCTTCTCATCCATATCGGTATGGACACAGTCTCTCTAGCTGGTAAAGGCTTTGAATCCTTCGTCCAAGTAGGTGACCAAGTTGAAGCAGGACAAAAATTGCTGGAATTTGATCTCCACCAAATCAAAGCAGCTGACCTACCGGTCATCACTCCAATTATCGTGACCAATACAGCTGACTATGAGGATATCTTGGTAACCCAAGAAAGCCAAATCAACAGTGGTGATTACCTGTTGACAACGGTGAAATAAAAAATAAAGTGGTTGGCATTGCCGACCACTTTATCTTTGTATCTTGTTTAGCGTTGAAGAAAATCCTTATCTCGCTTAGGAATGCCCGCCTCATCACTCTGATAGCGTTCAGCGGTGACAGTTAGCTGGTACTTACTTCGCAAGTCTAGGATTTCCTGCATCATTGGAGAAGCATGGTGGATGTCCAAAGCAGCTTGGTCTGTCCAGCTATCAACCAGTAAGATAGAATGGGGATCATCGAGCGGTGCAAAGTATTGGTAACGCTGGTTACCAGCCTGCTGGCGAATGCGGTCGGCAATGCCTCTAGCTTCCATTTCCTGAGCGAAGGCACGTGCATTGTCAGCTGGTCCAGTGTAGTAAAGGTGCATGGTAATCATAGTTGTCTCCTTTTATTTGTTGAAATTGGTATAGGTCCTATTCTTCCGCAATTGCTTGCGATAGCTGCTAGGGGTGGTATGGTAGTATTGCTTGAACTGGCGGTTGAAATTGGACAGATTATTGAAGCCAACTTCGGTCGCAATTTCAAGCACAGGCTTGAGAGTGTTTGTCAGGAGCTCGGTAGCTGCCCGCAGTCGGACTTGGATGATAAATTCCATACAGGAAGTTCCTGTTTGCTGCTTGAAGATTGTCATAAAATGGGTTTTTGTATAGCCCATTTGCTCTGCTAGCTGCTCGATGGTGAGATTTTCTGCATAATGTTGTTGGATGTATTCAATCAACAACCGCAGTTTTTCATTTTTCCGATACATATCATCAGTATTTTTTCGGACGATGTAGCGGTAGCGGTAGAGCAGGTAGAAGAAGTCAAAGAGTCGGCTCTTGAGAGGTAGCTCAAAGTAAGGTGGCTGGTGTCTGACCAACTCAAAAATGGTGAGCAGGCATTGTCTAATCTCTGCGTAGCCAGGATCTTGGGGCTGGATGCGTGGAATACACTTGAAAACATCTGTCTGTAAGGGTTGCAGGTAGAGCATACTGGTCTGATCTAGGTGAGATGCCCCTAGCATATCCAAGTGAAAGAGAAGGGTATCCGTTTCATGTCCCCGTTGCTCAATCGGATGGATGGAATGCGCAGCATTGGGTCGGATCAGGATAATATCACCAGCCTGACTATTGAAATAATCATAGTCGATATGGTAACGGGCTGTCCCTCCGTAAACATAGTTGATTTCAAATTCATTGTGCCAATGAAAGAGAATGTCAGGAATGCCATCCATGACACAGGTATGGTAATACTTGTAGGGCAACAAACGACTATCGTAGTCAATGGTGTGCTTAAACTGTTTATCCGTTAATGGCGGTTGCATACTTTCCTCCTTTTCGTAGGATAGTATCATTATAGCATATTATTTGAGAAGAAAAGGGTTTCAAATCTGTTTATACTACATTTGTTAGAAAAAAGATAAGGGAGAAGAAACATGTCACGTTTTCCAAAAAATTTCCTCTGGGGAGGAGCTATTGCAGCTAACCAGGCAGAAGGTGCCTATAATGTGGACGGACGCGGTTTAGTCCAGACAGACGTTACAACAGGAGGATCTGTCAACAGCCCCCGCTATACGACTTACATTGATAAGGACGGCAAGCCAGGTAAATATGCTTCTATGGGGCATGCTGGCGGTCATCTGCCAGAAGGGGCGACCTATGCCGTCCTAGAAGACCACTATTATCCAAACCACAAGGCTGTGGACTTCTACCACCGCTATAAAGAAGATATCAAGCTCTTCGCAGAAATGGGTTACTCCGTTTTCCGCTTGTCGATTTCATGGGCACGGATTTTCCCAAATGGTGATGATGCAGAGCCAAACCAAGCAGGTCTTGATTTCTATCGTTCTGTCTTTGAAGAATGCCGCAAATATGGCATTGAGCCATTGGTTTCCATTTGGCACTTCGATACACCTTTGAGCTTGGAGCAACGCTATGGTGGTTGGACCAATCGTAAGTTGATTGATTTCTATGTCCGCTATGCTGAGACAATTTTTAATGAATATAAGGGGTTGGTGAAATATTGGATTACCTTCAACGAGATTAACAACACTATCATGTTTTTGGATATGTTTAGTGAACCAACGGATTCTGATTACCAAGATGCCTACCAACACTTACATCACCAGTTTGTTGCCTCTGCCAAGGCTGTAAAATTAGGCCATCAGATTGATCCGAACTATCGATTCGGAAACATGATTTGTGGAATTACTTTCTACCCAGGAACCTGTGACCCTGCGGATATTTTAGAAAATCAACACAAATGGGAACAGAATATTTTCTATTGTAGTGATGCACAAGCCAAAGGTCGTTATGGTTCCTATGCAAACAGACTGTGGAAGGAACACAATGTTGTATTGCAAATGGAAGAGGGAGACCTTGACATCCTTGCTGAAGGTAAGGTGGATATGTATACCTTCTCTTATTACATGTCAACCGTTGTGACTACTCATAAAGTGGAAGACACGGTTTCAGGCAACTTCTCAATCGGTGCCAAGAACCCTTACTTGACCTATTCAGATTGGGGTTGGGCTCAGGATCCGACTGGTCTTCAATACTATCTTGAGAAAATCTACGACCGCTATGAAATTCCGATGATGATTGTAGAAAATGGTTTGGGAGCTTTGGATACAGTTGAAGAAGATGGCTCTATTCACGATGAATACCGTATCGACTACCATCGTGCCCATGTCAATGCGATGGCAGATGCCATTGCTAATGGTGTTGATTTGATCGGCTATACGACTTGGGGCTGTATTGACCTAGTATCAGCAGGAACAGGTGAAATGCGAAAACGCTACGGTTTTATCTACGTTGATATGGATGACGCTGGAAATGGGACACTTGCTAGAACACCAAAAGATTCATTCTACTGGTACAAGAAAGTCATTGCCAGCAATGGTGAGGATGTAGAATAAGGAAGACGGCGAAGTGTTGTTTCAGAGCGTAGACAAACTCCTAAAAAATATAAAAAATTGAAAAAGTTTGCGAAAGATAGCAATTCACTAAACTCTTAGAAATGTTGATATTTCAGTGTTTCTGAGAGTTTTTTATTTTCACCATAAAGAAAAAAGATTGAAAAAAATTGTCCAAAATGGACTTTTTCTTCAATCTGAGACGGCGAAGTGCCGTTTTTCTTTGGAGAGAGCAGAGGATAAATTGATAGAGTACTAGTTGTAGCAGTCTACCAGTTGAATTAACAGTGTACAGGCGACTAATAATGCCACCAGACTAATTTTTTCAATGGAGGCAGGCGCGATTTGTTCATCAGCTATTTCCTTACTGTTACGGAAAAAACTGCAGTGGTTATTTTTGTAACCGTTTGCTAAACTAATAACTATAAAATATACAGGAGGCAATTATGTCTAAATTACCTAAAAATTTTTTATGGGGTGGCGCTGTAGCTGCTCACCAACTTGAAGGTGGCTGGCAAGAAGGTGGAAAAGGGATTTCTGTAGCAGATGTGATGACTGCAGGAAGACACGGGGTACCTAGAGAAATTACAGCTGGTGTATTAGAAGGAAAATATTATCCTAATCATGAGGCCATTGATTTTTATCATCGCTACAAAGAAGATATTGCACTCTTTGCAGAGATGGGCTTCAAGTGTTTCCGTACTTCAATTGCATGGACACGTATTTTTCCAAAGGGAGACGAACTGGAACCAAATGAAGCTGGCTTGCAGTTTTATGATGACTTGTTCGATGAGTGTTTAAAATATGGGATTGAACCTGTCGTCACCCTATCACACTTTGAATTACCTTATCATTTGGTAACGGAGTATGGTGGTTTTAGAAATCGTAAAACTATTGAGTTTTTTGCGCGTTTTGCAGAGACCTGCTTCCGTCGTTACAAGGATAAGGTCAAATACTGGATGACCTTTAATGAGATTAACAACCAAGCAAACTATCAGGAAGATTTTGCACCGTTTACTAACTCAGGTATCGTTTATCAAGAAGGTGAAAATCGTGAAGCAGTTATGTATCAAGCGGCCCATTATGAATTAGTTGCCTCTGCACGCGCCGTTAAGATTGGGCATGAGATTAACCCTGATTTCCAGATTGGCTGTATGATTGCTATGTGTCCGATTTATCCTGCGACTTGCAAACCATCTGATATTTTGATGGCACAAAAGGCGATGCAAAAACGCTATTACTTTGCAGATGTTCATGTGCATGGTTTCTACCCCGAGCATATCTTGCGCTACTGGGAAAGAAAAGGTATTAGCGTTGATTTCACAGAGGAAGATTGCGAAGTTCTGCTAGAAGGAACAGTTGATTACATCGGTTTCTCATACTACATGAGTTTTGCTATTGATTCTCACCGCGAGAATAATCCTCATTACGATTATCTTGAGACAGAGGACTTGGTAAAAAATACCTATGTCAAGGCTTCTGATTGGGAATGGCAAATTGATCCCGAAGGATTGCGCTATGCATTAAACTGGTTTACAGATATGTATCATCTGCCACTTTTTATCGTAGAGAATGGCTTTGGTGCGATTGACCAAGTTGAAGAAGATGGCATGGTGCATGATGATTATCGCATTGACTACCTTGGAGCACATATCAAGGAGTTTATCAAAGCAGTTGATGAGGATGGGGTTGATTTGATGGGATATACGCCTTGGGGCTGTATTGACCTGGTATCAGCAGGGACAGGTGAAATGCGCAAACGCTATGGCTTTATCTATGTTGATAAAGATGATGAAGGCAATGGAAGCTATGCCCGCTCTCCTAAACGCTCATTCGCATGGTATAAAAATGTCATCGCAACAAATGGTGAGGAAGTTTAATGAGAAGACCTCTGTAGCGTAATAGCTACATGGGTCTTCATTTATGTTTTTTAGTATTGGTATGTTAAAGGAGAAAATTATATGGTTGGTATTATCGCAGCTTGCTTAACTACCTTTGGATTTGTACCTCAGGTTATCAAGGTAGTTAAGACAAAGGATACAGAGTCGATTTCGTTAGGAATGTATATGATGTCTGTGACAGGGATGTCCTTATGGTTGTTCCATGGTATTATTCAAGGAGATACGGCCCTCATTATTGCTAATAGCCTATCTGTAACATTAGCAGGTATTATTTTGGTCTATAAATTAGTCTACAAATAATGCACAATTCCATCGATAAAAGAATTTTTAGCAACAGTGAAAAACATTGAAAACGCTTGACTTTTTTTGCAAAAGGAATATAATGATGACAAATAAATATTGGAAGTGTGATTACTATGTTATTTGTACCACTTTTTTTAAGGTTTAACCTTTTTAAACCACCAAGATAATCGTTTTTTCTAGTTGTTTGTAAGTGAGTCGTATCTTGGAAAAGAGGTTTATTATGGAATCTATAGTTGGAATAATTGTTATTGTAGTTGTTATGGCTGTTCTGGTTTATTTATTGATTAATATGTGGAAAATCAGAGCGACTTCAGCTGGTCAGACGGATGACACTACGCTATACTTTGTAAGATTTAAGGGGGTAAATCCGCCAGACTTAGCAAATAGTAGTGTCTTTAATCGGGTCGCCAAAATCCAACGCACTAAAGGGGATACCTATCAAATTAGTTCAAAAGTTAGTGATGCTAAACTGAAAGATTTGATTATGGATGAATTTCAGCTCAAATCTTCTGAGGTTGTAGTTTACTATCCTCCTCGTCTTTTCTTTTATGCATCATAGTCGCAACTCTTCGGAGTTGCTATTTTTTTGTTTCTGGAGAATAGCGGAAAAGCGGTATATTTTAGTAGCGAAATTTCCGTAGTGGTAAGGAAATACTTCCTATGGAAAATGTAAGCGTGTTCATATAAAATAAAATCATAACAAAAGTAAATAATAAAATAGTTGGAGGAAAATCCCATGGTAAAAGCTTTGATTATCTGTGCAGGAGGCATGTCTTCTTCACTTATTGCTAAAAAAACACAAACTCTTTTGGAAGAACAAGGTCATACAGTGGAAATGAATGCTGTCGGTGTTCCAGAAGGTGGTAAAAAAATTAATGCAGCAGAGTATGACTTATACTTGATTAGCCCTCAGACAAAAATGCACTTTAAGCAATTTGAAGAAGCAGGGAAGAAAGTTGGGAAACCTGTGGTCCAAATTCCACCTCAGGCCTATATTCCGATTCCGATGGGGATTGAAAAAATGGCTAAATTGGTCTTGGATAATATCTAGTTCTTTGCTATCATGGATGGTATATTGATTTGAAAAGAGGCTAGTTATTTATGCTAAATACTAAAGAAAAAATGATATTGCAGTATCTTTACCAGCACCAAAATAGTTTTTCAACCAGTAAAGCATTAGCAGAGCATTTTTCTTACACAGATCGTACTATCCGAACATATATCAAAAAATTAGTATCTGACATATCTGAGGAAGATTCAGGGTTCACTATTTTATCAAAACAAGGATATGGTTATCGGCTTCGGATTAGTAACGAGGAAAAATATCATCGTTTTCTATCAGAGAACCAACTGAATGTTAGTATTGATTATAGTGATGCTGAGAATCGTTATAGACAAATCTTGAATAAACTTATATTCGAGGAAGAGACTATCTTGTTTGATGATTTAGCTGATCAACTTTTTGTTAGTCGCTCAACTTTATCTCATGATTTTAAGTATATTCGAGAGCAACTTATTCCCTATGGACTGAGTATTGAAAGTAAACCCTATAGAGGTGTTTATGTAGTTGGTGAGGAGCGACAAAAACGTCGTTTTATCATGGATTACTTTTTTAGTGGTCATTTTTATCAAAATATTCACCAGTTTATGGCTAGTGATAAACATATAGATCTAGTCTTACCTTTTGAAGAATTAACTATCGTAGTATTAGATGAATGCCGTGACAATCAGTTAAAACTTTCAGATTATATTATTCAAAATTTAGTGGTTCATCTAGCGTTAGCGATTCAACGCTACCAAAAAGGATTTACGATTTCCCCTATTTATATTGATAAAGAGAAATACGCTAAAGAATTGGATGTAGCTACAAAGATTGCAAGGCGTTTGTCCAGCCGTCTGGGAGCAGAAGATAGGATTCCTGAGGAAGAAATTACATATATTGCCGTACATTTAATTTCAAAAAATGACACGGGGGGGGGGGAGAAAACGAACGTTATAGTTTGCACCAAGCCTTGTTAGAAGTTTTAGAACGGTATGATAATCAATTTGGTTATAAGTTTTCGTATGATTATTCTTTAATAGATGGTTTGCTGACACATTTGGCAGTTCTTCTAGAACGACTTCAGCACAGTATTCATATTGATAATCCGTTACTTGAAGATATTAAAACAACCTATCTTGATAGTTTTAATTTGACACGAATGATGATGTCTGAATTGGTTCCTTTTCAGTCCTATATCTTATCTGATTCGGAAATAGCATATGTAACGCTACATTTGATGGCTTCTATAGAGCGTCAAAAAGAAAAATACAAACTAAATGTTCTGGTTATCTGTGCAACAGGCTACGGTAGTGCTCAGATGCTGAAAAATAGGATTAAAAATGAACTTGGGCAACAGGTATCCATATCAGATGTCATCGGTTACTATGATTTAGATAATCAAAAGTTGCAGGGGATAGATGTGATAATGTCAACCATCGACTTATCTGGTTTGGTGTTTAAGGTCCCTGTTATAACTGTCAGTGTCTTTTTAACGGATCAGGAAGTTAAGGAAGTTAAACAACGATTGGCGGACTTGAGACCTAGTCTCCAAAAACTACAGGTAGTGGAAAGAGAAAGTAACTTGGAGAAATACTTTGATCAGTACTTCTCAGAACAACGATTTTTAGTTGTTGAGTCAGCTGAAAAAGAAATGTTATTAAAGCAAATGATTTCACAATTGGAGAGCGAAGGTCTAGGAAATCACCAGGAATTTTATAAATTAATTGAGGTTCGTGAAAGCTTGAGTACATTGGTATTTGATAAAGATATAGCTGTTCCTCATCCCCTAAAACCCACTAGCGAAAAGCACATGATTTCTGTTGCGGTTATAAAAAATGGTCTATATTGGGAAGAAGGCTATGGGCAGATTAGATTGGTTTTCTTAGTGAGTCCATCTATATATACAAATGAAGGTCTATCAACCATTACCAATCGATTGGTAGATTTGGTAGATTTACCAGAAGTCAAGAAAGACATAATAAACTCTCCTGATTTTGAAACATTCAAACACGTTTTTTTACAAAGAGAATAGAAGGTGACATATGAATACAGAAGAATTACAAATAGCTGCATTTGGGATCATCCTCAGTAGTGGTAATGCGAGAACCGTTGTTCACGAAGCTTTTGCTGCTATGAGAGAAGGTGATTATGATAAGGCAGAAGAGTTATTGGAAGCAGCCAATGCTGATATGCTTGAAGCCCATCATGCACAAACTGGCCTTCTGCAGAAATATGCAAGTGGTACTGAAGTGAACGTTGAAATTATCATGGTTCATGCGCAGGATCACCTAATGACAACAATGACTTTACGTGAGGTAGCGCTTGAAATGTTAGCTTTGTATCGTAAAGTTGGCTAGAAAGAGGATATGGGATGAGTAAGGGAATGGCAAGTAAAAAGCTACAGAAAACACCAGAACAATTAAAACAAGAGTCTAAACGCAAAAGTCAGCTCTTTAATCGCTATATGCTGTTTCGTTATAGTTTAGCAGTATTCTTCTTTGCAAATCTATACTGGCTTCTGGTTCAATTATTTAAACCAAGCTTGTATCTTATCCTGCCCTCGCTTATGCTGATTGCAGTAATCATTGCGACGGCAGAACAATTTAAGTTGTATAGTGCTGAGGAGCCTCGATTGACAAAGACAGAATTTGTATTAAGGGCACAAGCAATCTTGCAAGGGCTAATTGTGGTTTTAGTGATTTTGGGTCAGATCTCAACCCTCTTTCCAACATTTACAAACCATCCAGCTGCCAAGACACTTGTAATTGGTTTGCAGGTGTTAGGTCTTGCTTTAGTTGTTCTCAATATAAAAAGGTTGGAGCAGGTAAAGCAAAATACCGATAAATACTACCTACGTTTTCAAATAATAAGAAAATATCTTTAAAATTTTAGGAGGTCTTCTCATGGAAGAACAAAAAGGGTTCTTTGGACTATTAGATAAATATCTGATGGGACCAATGGGTAAACTGGCATCTTACAAAGTTGTACGTGCCATCACAGCTGCAGGTATGGCTGCCGTACCATTTACGATTGTTGGTTCGATGTTCTTGGTTTTCAGTATCTTACCACAGGCATTTTCATTCTGGCCAGTTGTTGCAGATATTTTTGCGGCATCATTTGATAAATTTACCCCACTCTATATGGTTGCCAATACTGCTACTATGGGGGTGCTATCACTTTATTTTGCACTTGCTATTGGATATGAATTGACAAAAATTTACGCTGAGGAAGAAGAACTTAATTTGACTCCGCTTAATGGGGCGCTCTTATCCCTCTTTGCTTTCATCATGACCGTTCCTCAAATTATTTTTGAAGAAGGCGCGATGTCGGCAGTCAGCTCTCTTGAAGAAGGCGCAGTAATTGTTGATGGTTGGGCAATGGGTGGTGGCGTAACACGCTTTGGGACAACAGGTATCTTCACTGCTATCTTAATGGCGGTTGCAGCAGTTCTTTTGTACCGCATGTGTGTAAAAAATAACTGGGTAATTAAAATGCCAGAATCTGTTCCTGAGGGTGTGTCTCGTGGTTTCACTGCTTTGATTCCATCATTTGTCGTAGCCTTCTTTGTAATTTTCTTGAACGGTGTATTGGTTGCGCTTGGTACTGATATATTTAAAGTTATTGCAATTCCATTTAGCTTTGTTGGAAATTTAACAAATACTTGGATTGGTTTAGTTATTATCTACTTGTTGACTCAGGCACTTTGGGTAGTAGGTATTCACGGTGCAAATATCATCTTTGCTTTTGTTAGTCCAATTGCACTTGCAAATATGTCTCTTAATGCAGCTGGTGAACGAATGATTGTTGCAGGTGAATTTTCAAACATGTTCGTCATTGCAGGTGGTTCTGGAGCAACTCTCGGTCTCTGTATCTGGCTTGCAACACGTGCTCGTTCTGAACAATTGAGTGCGATTGGTAAAGCAGCAATTGTTCCGGGTATTTTCAACATCAATGAACCACTGATTTTTGGTTTGCCAATCATCTATAATCCAGCACTTGCAATCCCATTCATGCTTGCACCAATTGCATCTATGACAGTGTATTACTTCTCTATGAAGTTGAATCTTATCAATGCAGTTGTTGCTCAAGTACCATGGCCAACTCCAGTTGGTATCGGTGCCTTCCTTGGTACAGCTGACTGGCGTGCAATTGTTGTTTCAATTGTTTGTGCAGTTGTTGCCTTCCTTGTTTACTATCCATTCATTCGTGCATACGATAAACAGTTGCTAAAAGAAGAAGCGGCAAATGCTTAAACTAGAGAAACTCCTTGACTTCTTCTAAGTCCAAGGAGTTTTTCTATAAGAGAATATCAGGAGACATTGTTAGATAAACATAAGATAGTATCATATTTGCTTTCTTCTTTCTAAATCAGAGGAGCTGAGGTAGGGCAAGAGAAGAAGATTTTTTATAGCTGACTTGATGAAGCGATTATCAATACAGATGGAGGCTTAAAAAATCTCTACTACTTTTGCTAATACTGATCGAGAGAAAACCTCTCCCTTGTTCCAAGTTTTAATTGGGATATTATCTAATGTTTTAAGATTAGTGATAATTGGAAATAGCATAGAATAGTATCAGTTTGGCATATTATCACGTAGGAATGAATGGAGTTCTTTTGCTATTATATAGCTAATAAAGTCAGAAGGAGTATTGTGCTATGACAAAACAATTTCCAAAAGGATTTCTTTGGGGCGGTGCGACAGCGGCCAACCAATATGAAGGTGGTTGGAATTTGGGAGGTCGTGGTCCAGCCACTTCCGATACCTATATAGCGGTCGATCCAGATAAGCGGAAGGATATGAGTCACTTTGGTAAGCCTGTCTCGCGGGCTGATGTGGAATTTGCCTTGGCAGATCAAGAAGGGCTCTACCCAAAACGTTGGGGTTCTGATTTCTATCATCGCTACAAGGAAGACATCGCCCTCTTTGCAGAAATGGGCTTCAAGACCTTCCGCTTGTCGATTGCCTGGTCTCGTATTTTTCCAAAAGGAGACGAGTTAGAACCGAATGAAGAAGGACTGGCCTTTTATGATGCGGTCTTCGATGAGCTGAATAAATATGGTATCGAGCCACTGGTGACCCTATCCCACTATGAATTTCCTCTTCATCTTGCTCTGGAATACGGCGGCTGGAAAAACCGTAAGGTCATAGAGTTCTTTGTTCGCTATGCCGAGACAGTATTCAAACGCTATCAGGGTAAAGTTAAGTATTGGTTGACTTTTAATGAGATTAATATTTTGGGCATGGTTGGTTATCTATCAGGCGGTCTTCTCTTTGAAGACGGAAAGAATGACCTAGAAGCCATGTACCAAGCAGTTCACCATCAGTTTATCGCTTCTAGTTTGGCAACAAAAGCTGCCCATGAGATTGACCCAGAAAACAAGGTTGGTTGCATGCTGGCACGGATGGAGAACTATGCAGCCACCTGCAATCCAGACGATGTCTTGGCGGCCTTGAAAAAAGACCAGGAAAATCTCTTCTATACAGATGTGCAGGTACGTGGAGCCTACCCAAGTTATATGAAACGCTTCTTCAAAGAAAACAATATCCAGGTCGTGTTCGAGCCGGGAGACGAAGCGATTTTGAAACAATATCCTGTTGATTTCATGAGTTTTTCTTACTATATGACATCCATCACCCGTGCTCTTCCAGACAAGGACAAGGCAACGGCAGGTAATTTGATACTAGGAGAGGCCAATCCTTATCTGGAAGCGTCGGACTGGGGCTGGCAAATTGACCCTGTCGGACTTCGTATCACCCTCAACAAGCTCTATGACCGTTACCAAGTTCCCCTCTTCATCGTGGAAAATGGTCTGGGAGCCTTGGATAAGGTGGAGGCAGACGGCAGTATTGAGGATGGCTACCGTATTTCCTACCTGGAAAAACACATCCAGCAAATGTATGAAGCTATTGAAGATGGTGTGGAGCTCATGGGTTATACCCCTTGGGGCTGTATCGATCTGGTTTCTGCTTCAACCAGCGAAATGTCCAAACGCTACGGCTTTATCTATGTGGATGCGGATGATCAAGGAAAGGGCAGTTTTGACCGATCACGGAAGGCATCATTCTACTGGTATAAAGATGTCATTGCCAGCAATGGAGCCAATGTATTGACAGAAAAATAGGAGGTCTTATGACAAAAACGATTTATCTCATGCGTCACGGTGAAACCCTCTTTAATACGCAAAAACGAGTGCAGGGTTGGTCGGATTCTCCCTTGACAGAATGTGGTATCGCTCAGGCCCAAGCCGTTGGTCAGTATTTTAAGGAGCAGGGAATCGTCTTTACCAGTGCCTATTCTTCCACGCAAGAGAGGGCTACTGATACACTAAAATTAGTCACGGATGCTCCCTACCAACAGCTCAAGGGGCTCAAGGAGATGAACTTCGGGATTTTTGAAGCTAGAGAGGAAGAATTACTTCCCAAGCCTCGTCCTGGAGCTCGTTCTTTCGAAGACCTCTTGGTTCCATTTGGAGGCGAGGACATTCGAGCAGTTGGAAGTCGTGTCAAAGAGGCGATTCTCTCTGTCGCGGAAAGCGATCCAGCTGATCCAATCCTCATGGTCAGTCATGGTGCAGCCATTTGGGGATTGGTGCAGGTTTTGGAGGTCACCTTCCCACCAGGCGTCTTCCTACCCAACTGTGCCATTTGCCAGCTGACTGTTGAAAATGAGCAAATAAGATTTGAAAAACTGATTGATTCCGCACATGATTTTAAGGTTTATGACTTTAAGTAGGGAGGTTTAGTATGAACTATCTTTACTTGATGCGTCATGGACAGACACGGTTCAACCTCCAAGGACGGATTCAAGGTGCTTGCGATTCTCCTCTGACAGAAGAAGGAAAGGAACAAGCACGGGCTGCTGGTCGGTATTTTCAAGAGCAGTCTATCTCTTTTGATAAGATTTATTCTTCTACTCAAGAACGGGCCTGTGATACGGCAGAATTGGTAACAGGGAGGACGGACTATATCCGCTTAAAAGGGTTGAAAGAACAGGATTTCGGAGCCTTCGAGGGTCAACAGGAATACCTCAATCCTCCCTTACAGGGAGACATTGGCTACGGTGATTATTTTGTCACCTTTGGAGGCGAATCCTATCGAGATGTCCGAAAACGTATGGAAGAAACCATTGGAGGCATTATGGAAGAAGCGGACAATCAATCCGTTTTAGTAGTTAGCCATGGAGCCGCCATTGCCCAATTTTTCAGACAGGTATTGACAGATTTTCCGCGAGTGCGGATGCGGAATTGTGCCATACTGACTTTTACTTATGAAGACGGTCACTACGATTTGCAAAGCATTGTGGATCCCGTTAATAAAGAAACTCTCTATCAAAAAGAAGGAAAGGAAATGGAGAAAAAATGACAGTAACAAAAGTATTTCCAAAAGGATTTTTATGGGGTGGTGCAACAGCAGCCAACCAATGTGAAGGAGCTTACGATGTAGACGGACGTGGTCTTGCCAACGTCGATGTTGTGCCGATTGGCGAAGACCGAGCTGCCATTATCACTGGTCGTAAGAAGATGTTTGACTTTGAGGACGGTTATTTCTATCCAGCCAAGGAGTCTATTGATATGTATCATCACTTCAAGGAGGATATTGCTCTCTTTGGTGAAATGGGCTTTAAGACCTATCGTCTTTCAATCGCCTGGTCCCGTATTTTCCCTAAGGGAGATGAATTGGAGCCTAATGAAAAAGGCCTGCAATTCTACGAGGACTTGTTTAAGGAATGCCACAAGTATGGTATTGAGCCCTTGGTGACCATTACCCACTTTGACTGCCCGATGCACTTGATAGAGACCTACGGTGGCTGGCGAAATCGTAAAATGCTTGAATTTTACGAACGCCTTTGCCGTACCCTCTTCACACGCTACAAGGGCTTGGTCAAATACTGGCTGACCTTCAACGAAATCAACATGATTCTCCACGCACCATTTATGGGGGCTGGTCTCTACTTTGAAGAAGGCGAACATGTGGAACAGGTCAAATACCAGGCAGCCCACCACGAGCTTGTTGCTTCTGCCATTGCCACAAAATTGGCCCATGAAATCGATCCAGAAAACAAGGTTGGCTGTATGTTGGCCGCAGGTCAATACTACCCTCACACCTGTCACCCCCGTGATGTATGGGAAGCTCTGCAAGAAGACCGTGAGAACTATTTCTTTATCGATGTTCAGGCACGTGGCTACTATCCAAACTATGCCAAGAAGAAATGGGAACGTGAAGGTATCGAGATTGAAATGACCGACCAAGACCTAGCACTCCTGAAAGAGCATACGGTGGACTTTATTTCCTTCTCTTACTACTCTAGCCGTGTGGCTTCTGGAGATCCTGTAGAGAAGGAAAAAACAGCAGGCAATATCTTTGCTTCCATTAAAAATCCTTACCTAGACGCATCAGAATGGGGCTGGCAGATTGACCCACTCGGTTTCCGCATTACCATCAATTCCATATGGGATCGCTATCAAAAACCACTCTTTGTGGTTGAAAATGGTCTGGGAGCAGTCGACACGCCAGATGAAAACGGCTATGTGGAAGACGACTACCGTATCGACTATCTCCGCCAACATGTCCTAGCTATGCGTGACGCCATTGTCGAAGACGGTGTTGAACTTCTAGGTTACACCACTTGGGGCTGTATTGACCTGGTGTCTGCAGGAACGGGCGAAATGAAAAAACGCTACGGCTTCATCTATGTTGACCGTGACAATGAAGGAAATGGAACCCTCAAACGCTCTAAGAAAAAATCATTTGAATGGTATAAAAAAGTCATCGCTACAAACGGAGCAGATGTGGAATAAAGTAGAAAGACAAGTCTTGTGGCTTGTCTTTTGTTATCGTTTCCACTATAATAAAAATTAGTTAACAATAAAGGAGTTTCGCATGAAATACATCGTAAACAACAGCAACGACCCAGCTTACAACATCGCCCTCGAAGCCTATGCCTTCAAGGAATTGACAGACATTGACGAGATTTTTATCCTTTGGATCAATGAGCCTGCCATCATTATAGGTAAGCACCAGAATGCCATTGAAGAAATCAACAAGGAATTCACAGACGAAAAGGGCATCCATGTGGTTCGCCGACTGTCAGGTGGTGGCGCTGTCTATCATGACCTCAACAATCTCAACTACACCATTATCTCAAATAAGGCAGACGAGGGAGCTTTTGACTTCAAAACCTTCTCCAAGCCTGTCATTGATACCCTTGCCACACTGGGTGTAGAGGCCAATTTCACCGGCCGTAATGACCTGGAAATCGACGGAAAGAAAATCTGTGGTAACGCCCAAGCTTACGCTAAAGGCCGTATGATGCACCACGGTTGCCTGCTCTTTGATGTGGATATGTCTGTCCTGGCTAGTGCCCTCAAGGTCAGCAAGGACAAGATTGAGTCCAAGGGTGTCAAGTCAGTCCGTGCCCGCGTGACCAATATCAACAACGAATTGCCAGAGAAGATGACAGTCTTGGAGTTCAAAGATGCTATCCTCAACCAGATGAAGCAAGCATACCCAGACATGGATGAGTATGTCTTGTCAGAAGATGATTTGACTCGTATCCAAGAAATCCGTGATACCCAGTTTGCGACTTGGGATTGGACCTACGGTCAAACACCAGAATACACTGTGGAGCGTAGCGTGCGTTACCAAGCTGGTAAAATCACAACCTACATCAAGGCTGAAAAATCAGTCATCGAATCTATCAAGATTTACGGAGATTTCTTCGGAATTGGTGATGTATCGGATATCGAAGACTTGTTGGTCGGCACCCGCTATGAATACACAGATGTTCTTACCAAATTGCAAGAAATTGACACTACGCACTACTTCTCCCGCATGACGACAGAAGAAGTGGCAAAAGCGATTGTAGCTTAATCTATCAGGCTGTCCATGAACTTGGATAGTCTTTTCTTTTCGTGAAATTGTTTTCAGTAAGCCCTTTTCACTTGCACATTTTCTATATTATGGTATAATTATTTTCTGTGAGTATCCCTCACTTACTCGTGGCTAGACCATGAGTCATTAGACCAAAAGGAGGAACATATCAATGGCTAAATACGAAATTCTTTATATTATTCGTCCAAACATTGAAGAAGAAGCTAAAAACGCTTTGGTAGCACGCTTTGACTCTATCTTGACTGACAACGGTGCAACTATCGTTGAATCAAAAGCATGGGAAAAACGTCGCCTTGCATACGAAATCAAAGATTTCCGCGAAGGTTTGTACCACATCGTTAACGTTGAAGCAAGCAACGATGAAGCTCTTAAAGAGTTTGACCGTTTGTCAAAAATCAACGGCGACATTCTTCGTCACATGATTGTCAAACTTGACGCGTAAGAAGGTAGCTTATGATTAATAATGTAGTATTGGTTGGTCGTATGACCCGTGATGCAGAACTTCGTTATACTCCGTCTAACCAAGCTGTTGCGACTTTTACTTTGGCGGTTAACCGCAATTTTAAAAATCAAAACGGTGAGCGTGAAGCGGACTTTATCAACGTAGTCATTTGGCGTCAACAAGCTGAGAATTTGGCGAATTGGGCTAAGAAAGGTGCTCTGATTGGTGTTACAGGTCGTATCCAGACTCGTAGCTATGATAATCAGCAAGGGCAGCGTGTCTACGTTACTGAGGTAGTTGCAGAAAGTTTCCAACTATTGGAAAGCCGTACTGCCCGTGAAGGTCAAGGTGGAGGCTATTCAGCTGGCAACTCGTTTGCTGGAGGAAATGACTATAACTCACCTTATCAAGCACCTGCACAATCTACACCAAACTTCGCTCGAGAAGAAAGTCCATTTGGAGCAAGCAATCCAATGGATATATCAGACGATGACCTACCATTCTAGGTCTGAAAATAATAATATAAAGGAGAACACACATGGCTCAACAACGTCGTGGCGGTTTCAAACGCCGTAAAAAAGTTGACTATATCGCAGCTAACAAAATTGAATATGTTGATTACAAAGATACTGAGCTTCTTAGCCGTTTCATTTCTGAACGTGGAAAAATCCTTCCACGCCGTGTAACTGGAACTTCAGCTAAAAACCAACGTAAAGTAACAACAGCTATCAAACGTGCTCGCGTAATGGCATTGCTACCATTCGTAAACGAAGATTAAAAAAATGGTCCAGTGGACCATTTTTTCATGAGCTCGGAAATTAGAAGGCGAATCAAGACCCTGACGGGTCTTTTTAGCTTACGACTCTTTTTAGCTTACGACTCTTTTTAGCTTACGACCTAGAAGCTGGAAAGGCGCAATCGCCCTGTGTGGCGATTTTTTCTTGCGCTCTGGAAATGTGAAAAGCGCAATAAGAGTATGGACTGTTTTTTCATGAGCTCGGAAATTAGAAGGTGAATTGAGACCCTGACGGGTCTTTTTAGCTTGCGCTATGAAAATGTGAAATGCGCAATAGCGAGAGCGGGTTATTTTTCATGAGCTTGAAAATGAGAAAGCGAGTAATTGTCTGGTGGATTGAAACAGTCTGGGGATAGACTGTTTCAACCCGAGCCAAGAAAAAATAAAGCGAGTTACAGTCTGTGGCTAGACTGTTTCAACGGCTTGCTTAGAATACGAAAGTATATTGAGTATTCAGATTATCGTATAGATAAACAAAAGCGACTGGAATATTCCAATCGCTTTGTTTTATTATTGAACTGGGGACATGGCATTGCGAATGTTATATTTCTTTTTCAAGAGATAGCGTGCACCGAAAGCTGCTGCTCCGATAAGAATTGTAACAAGTGGTGGTAGAACTGGGTTTAGAGCTGTTGGAATCAATGCTGCCAAGAGAAAAACAAGTGACCATGCCAACGTAGCAAGTCCAAGAAAAGCGATAGCTTTCAGCAATTTAGGACGTTGTCCAGTTTTAATTTGTTCTCTGTAAACGAAATGGTACATCAAGTACATCCCTGCACCAACACCGAAACCGATAACTAAGAGGGTAAAGAATCCATATTGGGCACCTTGTCCTAACAGGTTCATCAAGCCATTGATACCAGCGATGATAGCCAGCATAAAGAGACTAGAATCCAGCCACATCAACCATGGATTTTCATTGTATTCCACTTGGTCTTTCTTTTCCTGTTCAGAAATTGTCTTACTAGCGGCCCATTCACTTGGTGCACCATAGAGATTGCGCGCAGTCACGCCAGTTTTTTGCTTTTCAATAATAGTAGGCAAGATTTCTTCCAAGAGTTCTTTGATTTCACTATCAGTCTTACCATCTTTGATTAATTGGTTGGTAGCAATGTGAATGAATTCTTGATTTTTTTTAGTTAATCCATTAATTTCTGTAAATGACATGTAAATCTCCTTAGGTTAAAACCATCTCTTACGAATGAAGTAGAAGGTGAGTGATAAGCTGATTGCAAAGGCGAAAAGAATAATCCACCAAAATGCATAGGGAATATCGTTAAAAGGAATAATGTTGTCCTTAAAGTTCATACCGTATGCAGAGAAGACCATGGTTGGGATAGATAGAACGATAGTCACCAAGGCCAAGGTTTTCATGATGGTATTTTGGTTGTTGGAAATGATAGATGCAAAGGCATGGGTCATAGAGTTCAGGATGGAACCATAGATGTCTGCCATCTCAATGGCCTGTTGGGTTTCAACCAGGGTGTCTTCCAACAAATCTTCGTCTTCTTCGTATTTTCGTAATAGGCGAGAAGAAGAAGCCAGTTTCTTGACCAACCGCTCGTTGGTTTTCAGGGAAGCCTTGAAATAGACAATGGTTTTTTCCAATTCCATGAGTACAATTAATTCTTCATTTCGAGTGGCCTCATGGAGTTGCTTCTCAATCTCTTCGCTCTTTCTGTCAATGGTCCGTAGGGCTGACAAGTAGAGTTGAGCATTGCGGTAGAGAATTTGGAAAACGAAACGAGACTTCATGAAAGTGAAGAAATTCCGTAGACGACGATGGATAAACTGCTCAAACAGTGGCAATGGTTCCAAACAAGTCGTGATAATCGCATCATCTGTTAGAATAATTCCCAAAGGAATAGTAATATAATATGTCTTGTTGTTTCGTTCTTCAAGAATTGGGACGTCGACCAGGATGAGCGTATAATCATCTTCGACGGTGATACGAGAGGATTCTTCCGCATCGAGCGGTGCTCGCAGGTCAGCGATGTCAATCTTATAGTGCTCAGCAACTTCCATAGACTCGCTCTGGGAGGGGTTGACCAAATTAATCCAAGCCCCTGGTTCAAAGGTTTGAATTTCTTCTAAATCAGTCATGGTTGATAGAAAAATTTGTTTCATATGATACCCTCCTTTTATCTTTGTTGCGTTAACGCAACCTCTATTATACCAAAAAATGTGCAGTTTCGGAAAGGTTTTATATAGAAATGTGGTATAATATGTAGACCGAAAGTTCTAATATGTAGACATCTAAGCGAATGAGTTGTACGGACTTTTCCTTGTTTCGTAACTCATAGCTTAGAGCCTCTTAAGAAAGGATTCGAATGCGTGCTAAAAACCTAGCAAAAAAGATAAATCTTCTCGTGTGTTTGGCATACTTTGCAGATTTCCTATTTTTGTACGGTTTTCTTAACGTGAGATTTTCAAAACGATATTTTTTGAAAATCGAGCTAATACAAGATATAGAAATTGCCCATAGGCAGTTTCGTCTGGTGACGCGGAGTTAATCGACCGTCACCAGTTATCTTGTGAACGCACTTATATCTAGAAAGGAATTGAACACGCCCTAAACGTTGTGTGAAAAATTGCTGGTTTCTTCATGTTTAAGCGTGTGGAACTGGCTTCTGCGTCGTAGACATCTGTGCTTTCTTCGGTTTTCGGCCTGTGAAAGCACTAGTTGTCTTGACGTGGGTGCGTCTTCGAAATCACAGATTTCGGACTTACCGCCTATTTTCACCGTGCGTTTTACGGGCTCTGTATCTTAAATTATGCAAGAAAATATTGTGATTCATGGGGCGCGTGCCCATAATTTAAAAAATATTGATGTGACCATTCCGCGTGAGAAGCTGGTGGTGGTGACTGGGTTGTCGGGGTCTGGTAAGTCGAGTTTGGCTTTTGATACTCTGTATGCCGAAGGCCAACGGCGCTACGTAGAGTCCTTGTCTGCCTATGCTCGTCAGTTCTTGGGCAACATGGACAAGCCAGATGTGGATTCCATAGAGGGTCTCAGCCCTGCTATTTCCATCGACCAAAAAACGACGTCGCGGAATCCGCGTTCGACAGTCGGTACAGCGACGGAAATCAATGATTATCTCCGTTTGCTCTATGCTCGAGTTGGGGTGCCTTACTGTATCAATGGCCACGGAGCGATTGCGGCTTCTTCGGTGGAACAAATCGTTGATGAGGTCTTGGAATTGCCAGAGCGCCAGCGTTTGCAGATTCTAGCTCCGATTGTTCGGAAGAAAAAGGGGCAACACAAGACTATTTTTGAGAAAATCCAGAAGGACGGCTACGTTCGGGTGCGGGTCAATGGTGATGTCTATGATGTATCGGAAGTACCAGAATTGTCCAAGAGCAAGGCTCACAACATTGAGGTCGTGGTCGATCGGATTGTCATCAAAGAGGGCATTCGTTCGCGGCTTTTTGACTCCATTGAGGCGGCCCTGCGGATTGCGGACGGCTATGTCATCATCGACACCATGGACGAGAAGGGAATGCTTTTCTCTGAGTACTATGCCTGCCCAGTTTGTGGTTTTACGGTACCAGAGTTGGAGCCTCGTCTTTTCTCTTTCAATGCGCCTTTTGGGTCTTGTAGCGATTGTGACGGTTTGGGGATGAAGCTGGAAGTGGATACGGATTTGATTGTCCCAGATGCCAGCAAGACCTTGCGTGAGGGTGCCTTGGCTCCTTGGAATCCAATCTCATCCAACTACTATCCTCAGATGTTGGAGCAGGCCATGAACCACTTTGGTGTGGACATGGATAAGCCTTTTGAGGAATTGACGGAAGAGGAGAAGAACCTGATTTTCAACGGTTCTGATGGGAAAGAATTCCATTTCCATTATGAAAATGAGTTCGGTGGAGTGCGTGACATTGACATTCCATTCGAGGGCTTGATTACCAACATTAATCGCCGCTATCGTGAAACCAATAGTGACTATACGCGGACGGTCATGAAGGCTTATATGAATGAGCTGACCTGTGGAAGCTGCCACGGCTATCGCCTCAATGACCAAGCCCTGTCTGTCAAAGTTGGTGGCGAGCAGGGACTTCATATCGGGCAGTTGTCTGACTTGTCCGTAGCGGATCATCTGGAAGTCATTGAACATCTGACCTTGTCTGAAAATGAAGCGACGATTGCGACACCGATTGTCAAGGAAATCAAGGATCGCCTGTCCTTCCTTAATAACGTTGGTCTAAATTACCTAACCTTGTCTCGAGCAGCAGGAACCCTGTCTGGTGGGGAGAGCCAGCGGATTCGTTTGGCGACTCAGATTGGCTCTAACCTGTCTGGTGTCCTCTATATTCTGGACGAGCCGTCGATTGGTCTGCACCAGCGGGACAATGATCGTCTCATTGCCAGCTTGAAAAAGATGCGTGATTTAGGCAATACCTTGATTGTGGTGGAGCATGATGAGGACACCATGCGTGAGGCGGACTGGTTGATTGATATCGGTCCAGGTGCAGGTGTCTTCGGTGGAGAAATCGTGGCTTCTGGAACGCCTGCCCAAGTAGCTAAAAATAAAAAATCCATTACAGGCCAGTACCTGTCTGGCAAACGTGAAATTCCAGTTCCTTTGGAACGTCGTGTTGGCAATGGTCGATTCCTGGAGGTAACAGGTGCCAAGGAAAACAACCTGCAAGATGTGACTGTTCGTTTCCCACTCGGAAAATTTGTGGCGGTGACAGGGGTGTCTGGCTCTGGTAAGTCAACTCTGGTCAATTCCATTCTGAAAAAAGCTATTGCTCAGAAACTCAATCGCAATTCGGACAAGCCGGGCAAGTTCAAGTCCATTTCAGGAATTGAACACTTGGACCGCCTGGTTGACATTGACCAAAGTCCGATTGGACGGACGCCGCGTTCTAACCCAGCTACCTACACAGGTGTCTTTGACGATATTCGGGACCTCTTTGCCCAGACCAATGAAGCCAAAATCCGTGGCTACAAGAAGGGACGTTTCTCCTTTAACGTCAAAGGTGGACGGTGTGAAGCTTGTTCTGGTGATGGTATCATCAAGATTGAAATGCATTTCTTGCCAGATGTCTTTGTACCTTGTGAAGTCTGTCATGGACACCGTTACAATTCTGAAACCTTGGAAGTACACTACAAGGAGAAAAATATCGCTCAGGTCCTTGATATGACAGTCAATGATGCGGTCGAATTCTTCAAACACATTCCGAAGATTGAGCGGAAACTTCGCACCATTCAAGATGTGGGCTTGGGCTACGTTACTCTAGGTCAGCCAGCAACCACTCTATCAGGTGGGGAAGCCCAGCGGATGAAGTTGGCTTCTGAACTCCACAAGCGGTCAACTGGTAAATCCTTGTATATCTTGGATGAGCCGACGACAGGTCTGCATACGGAGGACATTGCCCAGTTGCTCAAGGTCTTGGCTCGCTTTGTTGATGATGGCAATACTGTCCTTGTCATCGAGCACAATCTGGATGTCATCAAGACAGCCGACCACATTATCGATATGGGGCCAGAAGGCGGTGTCGGCGGTGGTACCGTTGTTGCGACAGGAACGCCAGAAGAAGTAGCAGCTAACCCAGCCAGCTTTACAGGCCAGTATTTGAAAACCAAGTTGAAGTAAGCAAGTAAAAAAGAGCCATCGGCTCTTTTTTTGGAGCTTACACCGATTTTTTCTACGCTTGATAAGCTAGTACAAATCTGATAGAATATAAAAAATAAGTTTCTTAACAAGGAGACCACCATGCAATCGGAATACGTTTTATTGTGTAGTCCATACAGATACAGTTCAGTTTTTGCCAATTCAGTCAATAGACAATTTATCGAAAAAGAACTAATGAGTGTCGTCATGCCAGGTGCTAATATGATGACCAGAGGCCTGTTGCGAACCATGTTAGAAACAAACTATGGAATTACAGATTATTCAAGTTTAAAAGAAGAAATTGATAAACTGGAAGATGGTCGTTATCATGCTTTAGAAGATGTTTCGTCATTTATTGATGGAATAGCCAATCCTGATGTAAAAGACTTTTACCTTTCTTTAAATTCATTAACAGGTTCTCGAACCATTCAAGGTTTTGACGACTGCCGTATAATTGATGTCTTGACGAAATCGTATGCTGCTCGCTTGATTACTAAAGAAGAATTTGAGGAACTGTTTACCAAGCAAACAGAGCGTATCAAAAATAGTTATCAGAATTGGGAACACTATTTAGCCTCTTGTGTACTGGGAAAATTACTTCAATTTGTTCCTAGCTCAGAAACGATTACAAGCGTTGAGGAATATGTGGTAGATGTTTATTCTTTTTGTATTGCACCGACGAATGTCTTTTCTTATGGTACTTTTTGGGCAAATCATGAGTTAGCCAATTTGACAGCTTTGTTAGAAAACTTCTTACCTGAAGAAATTGTTAAAGAGTTAAAACCAAGGCAAAATCGTGAGGATTATAAGGGTGAGATTCCAGGACTTACTGCGCCTTCAAATGATTTGCTTGCTTCCCTAGAAGGAACCTCTATAGACCCAACTTTTATCGATTATGAACGCTATCAGTACCTGAGCGAACTTGCAGATTACGTTTTTTGGACTCCCCTTATTGAGAATAATCTTGAATGGATGATTGCAGAAAAAAACTTGCAAGAACAAGATACAATTCTTTTACCAAAGGAGTATGCAAGTCTTTATTCGGCTAGAGTATTTTGGTATCATTATCCAAGCTACAAGGAGTTGCATGAAGAACATATTTTTGCCATGTTTGAAGGAACTCTAAGTTTAAATCTTATCTTTACAGAGGAAGCTGTCTACACCTTTAAGAAGAAATTATTCGGCAAACCAGCACTTGTCAGAATCCCTTGGGAACAAGTTGAGTTAAGCTCGTCACTTAATTTATGGATGGAAGAAAGTAAAATTCATTTTGGCAAAAAGACAATCTCTAATGTCAGTCCAGTTTTAAGCGAAATCGGCCTAAATAGTAAGGCTGTTGACGACCTAGATTCTCAAGAAAGGAAAGCTCTTGAAAATGAATGGCAACAAAAAATGAATCAATTTTTAGAGGGTATTCCTCAACGGATTCGTGAATTTAAAGGGAAATGAGAAGAAACTCTTAATGCTGTTTTGAAAAGTCGCCTCTGCGGCTTTTTTCTCTATCTGCTAGAAAGAATTGGTATTTGTCTGTATTTCTGCTATAATAGTTAAAAAATCATTGGAGGAATAGGATGCAAAAAAGACTTGAAAAATTTGAAGTAAAATTAGCCCAATCAGATGTGGATGGGATTTTGGTAACAGGACAGAACAATATTTACTACCTGACAGGTTTTTGGGGAACAGAGGCAACTGTATTCATCAGTGGCAAACGCCGTTTGTTTGTAACGGATGCACGCTATACCTTGATTGCCAAGGCGACAGTGCAAGGCTTTGATATTATCGACAGCCGTTTTGCCCTTGAAGAGATTGCCAAGGTGATTAAGGAAGATGGACTTGAAAAAATTGGTTTTGATAGCGAGGTGACCTATGGTTTCTATCAAAGTCTGACCAGCATTTTTGAGGGGTATCAGTTGGTCGCTATGTCAAACTTTATTGAAGACTTGCGTATGATTAAGGACGAGAAAGAAATTGCGACCATTCGTCGTGCTTGTCAAATTTCGGATCAGGCTTTTATTGATGTTCTTGACTTTATCAAACCAGGTCAGACGACTGAGATGGACGTCAATCATTTTCTGGATCACCGCATGCGTCAACTCGGTGCAGAAGGGGCATCGTTTGAGTTTATCGTAGCGTCTGGTTACCGCTCTGCCATGCCTCATGGAAGAGCCTCAGAAAAGCTTATCCAAACTGGTGAAAGCTTGACCTTGGACTTTGGTTGTTACTATCAGCATTATGTCAGCGATATGACGCGGACTATCCATATCGGTCATGTGACAGACCAAGAGCGGGAGATTTACGATGTGGTCTTGCGTGCCAATAAGGCCCTGATTGAGCAGGCCAAAGAGGGAGTGACCTACCGCGAGTTTGATGCAATTCCGCGTGAGATTATCAATGCGGCGGGTTACGGAGCCAACTTTACACACGGTATTGGCCACGGAATCGGCTTGGATATTCATGAATATCCGTATTTTGGAAAATCTGACGAGACTATCAAGGCAGGTATGGTCTTGACGGATGAGCCTGGTATCTATTTGGATGACAAATATGGTGTCCGTATCGAAGATGACCTATTGATTACGGAAAACGGTTGTGAAGTCTTGACATTAGCACCCAAGGAATTGATTGTCATTTGAGAAATTTGACAGTTTGTGGTAAAATAAAACGAATAAATAAAATTTGAAGAGGTATTCAATACAATGATTGAAGCAAGTAAACTTAGAGCAGGTATGACCTTCGAAGCTGAAGGTAAATTGATTAAAGTTTTGGATGCAAGCCACCACAAACCAGGTAAAGGAAACACCATCATGCGTATGAAATTGCGTGATGTACGTACAGGTTCAACCTTCGATACAACTTACCGTCCAGATGAAAAATTTGAACAAGCTATTATCGAAACAGTTCCAGCACAGTACCTTTACCAAATGGATGACACAGCTTATTTCATGAATACTGAGACTTACGATCAGTATGAAATTCCAGTAGCGACCATCAAAGAAGAATTGCTCTATATCTTGGAGAATTCCGATGTGAAGATCCAGTTCTACGGAACAGAAGTGATCGGTGTTACTGTACCAACAACTGTTGAATTGGTCGTTGCAGAAACACAACCATCTATCAAAGGTGCGACTGTTACAGGTTCAGGTAAACCAGCTACGATGGAAACAGGTCTTGTCGTCAACGTACCAGACTTTATCGAAGCAGGTCAAAAACTCGTTATCAACACAGCAGAAGGAACTTACGTATCACGTGCTTAATCGTTTCCTCTTAAGAAAGGAGAGCCTATGACAACAGAATATCAAGGCGAGATTGTTATCGCACCTCGCGTCCTTGAAGTAATTACAGGCATTGCTGCAGCGAAAGTTGATGGAGTACATTCCCTTCAAAATAAGCGTGTAGCAGACAGTTGGTCAAAAACATCGTTAAATAAAGGTGTTTATCTTGAAACTGACGAGGAAGGTCGAGTGACTGCGGATATTTACGTCTATCTAGAATATGGTGTAAATGTTCCTGCCGTATCAATGGACATTCAGCGTGCAGTCAAGACAGCAGTTTACAACTATGCAGAAGTTCAAGTGGCTGCGGTTAATATCCATGTCAGCGGTATTGTTCCTGATAAAACACCAAAACCAGCATTGAAAGATTTATTCGGAGAGGATTTCCTTGATGAAGAATAACAGACATGCCCTGCGTAAGTGTGCTTTGCAGGCAATCGTATCACTTGAATTTGGTCAAGAACCTGTTCAGGCAGCTCAGTTTTCTTATCTTTATGATAGAGAGGAAGAGCAAGAAGGAGTTGAAATTCCGCTCTTTCTCCTTAACCTTGTCAATGGTGTCGCAGACTATCGTGATGACTTGGATAAGGAGTTATCTAGCCGATTAAAAGCAGGATGGACCTTAGACCGTTTAACCTTGATTGACAAGAATATCATGCGACTAGGCCTATTTGAAATCTTACATTTCGAAGAAACGCCAGACCGTGTTGCTGTTAACGAGGCTATTGAATTGGCTAAAGAATTTTCTGATGAATCTTCAGCTAAGTTTGTCAATGGAGTTTTGAGCCAGTTTATTAAAGAAGAAGCCTGATGAGCTTCTTTTTTACTTGAGAAACAAGAGAATGTATCACAAAAAAGCTGTACCTAATTTTTTTATTAGGTACAGCTTTTTTTATATACTAGCTCCTGCTAGTAGGCTAATCGGTAGGATATAGTCTGTTTTTGTCAGTTTTTTTCCTTCGATTTTATCAACTAATAGTTCAACCAGCAGGCGAGCTATTTCGGTTAATGGTTGCTTGATGGTTGTCAGTTGAGGATAGTAGTTTTCGATGAAACTTGTTCCATCATAACCAATCAATTTAATATCTTCTGGAATAGACAGATTCAATGAACGAATGACGTTCCATACCAGCATAGCCGTTGCATCGCCAGATACAAAGATACCATCTGGTTTTTGTTTTTCAAGAATGGCTCGGATTTCCATCTCCTTGCGCACAGGTGAGAAATCACTGGAGATATGAAAAACTTCGGCTTTGTTCAAAATAGATGTGAAACCTACTTGGCGAAGGCCGGTAGGTGAATTGGAATCATCGTTTCCAGTAATCATTAATGGATTGTGACATCCCGCTTTTTGTAAGGTTTGGGCAGCTAATACCCCGCCAGCAAAATTATCGGAAGAGACAATGGGAATGGAAGGAGAGAGGTTGCGGTCAAAAGCGATAATTGGAGCTACGACACGGTCGTAGTCTTGGATACCGAGATTGTGACTGCCCGAGATAATCCCATCTACTTGGTTAGCTGCTAACATTTCTAGATACTCACGTTCCTTATCGGACTCGTGCTGGCTATTGCAAATAATGGTTTTATAGCCTCGATCAAAAAGCTCTTTTTCTAAATGGCTAATCAATTCAGAATAAAAAATATTGTTTATTGTTGGGAAGATGAGACCAACTAATTTTGCAGATTTACCTTGTAAACTACGAGCTACATTATTAGGTTTGTAGCCTAGTTCACGCATAGCCTCTTCGACATTGCGAATGGTTTTTTCAGATAGGTATCCTTTTTTATTGATAACGCGCGAGACAGTTGTTGGGCTGACCCCAGCTAACTGTGCGACATCAGTTAGTTTTGCGACCATAATCTAAATGGTAGTAGGTTCCGGTCGGATTACCAGTCGTAATGACGATACCAGACTGATCCGCATCAGGGAAGACACGACCAGAAAATACTTTCTCTCCTTTATTGATAAAGATTTCAAAGACAGATTTGTCGATGAAGATATTGGCTGTGAGAGCTCCTGGAGAAATCTCGCAAGAGCGACTTGTGCCGAAATCGAGTGCGAATGGCTGACCACAGTTGCCGCGGTCCAATGTAATCTGGCCTTGTTCAGTGTCTACAGACAAGACCAAGCCTTTTTCCGCTTCATTTGCGAACAATACGATTTCATGCTTCGTGCCCGCTGAAAAATCAAGTTCCAATTCGTAAACATTATTGGTTTCTTTTTGGGCTGAAAATGGCTGAGCTTCTTTACGAAGACTGGTAATCGCATCGACTGGATATTGGTAGAGTTTACCGTCCTTGATGGTTAATTCTTTAACCAATGACAGACAGCCTTGGTAGTCATAAGCATCGGTTGGGTATTCCACATCTGGAAGAGCCAACCAGCTAACAGATAGAGTTCGACCGTCTGGTGCATTAAAGGCCTGGGTTGCATAGCACTCAAAACCATAGTCCAGATTGATCAATTCGCTCGGTTCGACAATGCTTGCTGTTTCAGGATTGAAACTCTGACCAATCTTGTACATGTTTGGATAGATATTGTCATAGTCCAATACCTCTTTGTCTAAGCCTTGTGGACAGTAGAGGAGAATTGGTTGTTCGCCAACGAACGCAATATTCGGGCATTCCATCATATAAGCGGTCATATCATTGGCAAAATCTAGGTCACCAATATAGGACCAGTTGAGGTAGTCGTTATTTTCAGCTTTATAAAGTTTGACAATTCCCTTTTTATCCAGATTTTGTCCACCGACGATAGCGTAATATTGCCCTTTATAGTTGAAAATTTGTGGATCACGGAAATGGTCGGTGGTATCTCCTGGTTGCTCAATCAAGACTTTATCAATCTTTTCAATCTTACCATCTTTATCCATCAAGGCACCGATTTGGTATGGATGGCGAACCCAATTTTCATCGCGGACATTTCCAGTATAGAAGAGGAAGAGCTTGTCGCCAAATTCCATAGCTGAACCAGAGTAGGCACCGTGGCTATCAAGTGGTGTATCTGGGTACATAACCGTACCAGTTTCTTCAAAATGGACCAAATCCGTTGATTCTGTATGGACCCAAGATTTTAATCCGTGCGCAGCACCGAATGGGAAGTATTGGTAAAAAAGAGTCCATTTTCCATTAAAATAAGAAAATCCATTTGGATCATTTAATAGTCCATGTGGTGTTTCAATATGGAAATTTGTCCTCCAAGGAGAACTCTCTGTATTCTTCTTTATTTTTTCAATATATTCGGGTGTCCAGTCAGCATAAGCTCTGTAACGCTCCTCTGTTGTAAATGCCATAATTTTCTCCAAATTTTCTAGTTTTTCATTAATATAGTAAACGTTTTCTTGAAAAAAATCAAGTTTTAACAATGTTTTTAAGAAATTCAAAAAAAAATGTGATAAACGTTTGACATATTTTATAAAAGTGATATAATAAAACCATCGAAAGTTTGAAAACACTTTCAAAAAAGCAAAAAATATTTAATAAGGAGATTTTTGCAAGATGAATAATACAGAAATTGCAAAAAAAGTCATTGACGCCCTTGGTGGACGTGAGAACGTACGCAGTGTTGCCCACTGTGCGACTCGCCTTCGTGTCATGGTTGTTGATGAAGGAAAAATCGACAAGGATACAGTCGAAGACATCGAAAAAGTACAAGGTGCTTTCTTCAACTCTGGTCAATACCAAATCATCTTTGGTACTGGTACAGTAAACAAAATCTACGATGAAGTGGTTGCCCTTGGTTTGCCAACAGCGACTACTGGTGAACAAAAAGCTGAAGCTGCTAAACAAGGTAATGCTTTCCAACGTGCGATCCGTACTTTCGGTGACGTATTCGTTCCAATCATTCCTGCTATCGTAGCAACTGGTCTTTTCATGGGTCTTCGTGGTCTTCTTGGAGCTCTTGGTTATACTCTTCCAGAAGATTTGAACGTTTACTCACAAATCTTGACAGATACAGCATTCATCGTATTGCCAGCCTTGGTAGTATGGTCAACCTTCCGTGTATTCGGTGGTAACCAAACAATTGGTATCGTTCTTGGTATGATGCTCATTGCGGGTCAGTTGCCAAACGCTTGGGTTGTAGCATCAGGTGGCGATGTGAAACCAACTATCTTCTTCGGTTTCATCCCAGTTGTTGGTTTGCAAGGTTCAGTATTGCCAGCCTTCATCATCGGTTTGATTGGTGCTAAATTTGAAAAGGCTGTCCGCAAGGTTGTTCCAGAAGTTCTTGACCTCTTGGTAACGCCATTCGTGACCTTGTTTGTAATGTCTATTCTTGGCTTGTTTGTCATTGGTCCAGTCTTCCACGTGGTTGAAAACTACATCTTGGCTGGTACACAAGCTATCTTGAACTTGCCAATGGGTCTTGGTGGTCTCCTTATCGGTGGTGTTCACCAAGTCATCGTTGTATCAGGTGTTCACCATATCTTCAACTTCTTGGAAGCTCAATTGGTAGCAAACACTGGTGCTAACCCATTCAACGCTATCATCACTGCAGCTATGACAGCACAAGGTGCTGCTACAGTAGCGGTTGGTGTGAAAACTAAAAATCCTAAATTGAAAGCTCTTGCTTTCCCAGCAGCTCTTTCTGCCTTCCTCGGTATTACTGAGCCAGCTATCTTCGGTGTTAACTTGCGTTTCCGCAAACCATTCCTTCTTTCATTGGTTGCTGGTGCCATCGGTGGTGCTGTAGCATCTCTTCTTGGTCTTGCCGGTACAGGTATGGGTGTTACTATCATCCCAGGTTTGACACTTTACGCAGGTAATGGTCAAATTCTTCCATACATCCTTATGGTTGCTGTATCATTTGCTCTTGGTTTCGCTTTGACTTACCTCTTCGGTTATGAAGATGAGGAGAAAGACGTAAAAAAGTCTAGTGCTTCTGCACAAGAAACAGCAAAAACGCTTGAAGAAGCAGAAACAGGACTTGTAGCTGAAGAAACTCTTGTATCTCCACTATCAGGTGATGTTGTTGCTCTTGAAAATGTAAATGACCCGGTCTTCTCATCAGGAGCTATGGGTAAAGGTTTGGCAGTTAAGCCAACTGAAGGTGTTGTTTACGCACCAGCAGATGCAGAAGTAACTATTGCTTTTGAAACAGGTCACGCTTATGGCTTGAAAACAGCTTCAGGTGCTGAAATCTTGATCCATATCGGTATTGATACAGTATCAATGAACGGTAACGGTTTTGAGAAATTGGTTGCAGCTGGCGACAAGGTTAAAGCTGGCGATGCAATTGCAAAATTCGATGCAGCTAAGATTGCTGAAGCTGGTCTTGATGATACAACCATGATTATCGTGACAAACACTGCAGACTTTACAGAAGTAACTCCACTTGCAGAGGGAACAATCGCTCACGGTGTAGAATTCTTGAAAGTAGCTAAGTAATCTTATATAAAATCGATTTGTAGAGTCTGCCTCTACTACATAATTAACAGGAAAAAGGCTGAAAGCCTTTTTCTTCTGTTTGCTTATATGTTATAATAAAAGTGATAAAAATTTTGGAGACAATCAAATGACAAAATTATATGGTAGCTTAGAAGCTGGTGGTACAAAGTTTGTTTGTGCAGTAGGCGATGAGAACTTTCAAGTTGTTGAAAAAGCGCAATTTCCAACGACAACTCCTTATGAAACGATTGAGAGAACGGTTGAATTCTTCAAGCGCTATGAAGATCGTTTGGCAGGTATTGCGATTGGTTCTTTCGGTCCAATTGATGTTGATCAAAACTCACAGACTTATGGTTATATCACTTCGACACCAAAACCACACTGGTCAAATATTGATTTACTTGGTCTGATTGCTAAGGAATTTAACATTCCATTCTACTTCACGACAGATGTGAATTCATCAGCTTTTGGTGAAACATTGGTTCGTAAAGGGGTAAAGAGCTTAGTTTACTATACAATTGGTACAGGTATTGGTGCAGGTGCTATTCAAAATGGTGAGTTTATCGGTGGCTTGGGTCATACCGAAGCGGGTCATACTTACGTTGCCCTACACCCTTACGATGTAAAACATGAATTTAAAGGGATGTGTCCATTCCACAATGGGTGTTTGGAAGGCTTAGCTGCAGGTCCTTCTCTTGAAGGCCGTACAGGTATTCGTGGTGAATTGATCGAGTTAAATTCAGACGTTTGGGATGTGCAGGCTTACTACATTGCTCAAGCAGCCGTACAGGCAACCTTACTTTATCGTCCACAAGTAATTGTATTTGGTGGAGGAGTTATGGCTCAAGAGCACATGCTTAATCGTGTACGTGAGAAGTTTGTCGGTTTGATGAACGATTATCTCCCAACACCAGATGTCAAAGAATATATCGTAACGCCAGCTGTTGCTGAAAATGGTTCTGCAACTCTTGGGAACTTTGCTTTGGCAAAACAGGTGTCAGAAAAGTAACATAAAAAGTTAGGGACTAGAAATAATCCCTAACTTTTTTCTTATTCTGTAAAAATACTAGTTCTATAATCAGGCTCTTGATTTTCTGTAATGGAGAGAGCAGTATACATATTTTCAGAACGAAATTCAACCGCTTGTAGGCTTGGAACTACCTTGTCTAGAATGTCAGAGTAGTCCTGTAATGTTTGGAGAGGTGAATAAGTAACTCCCCAATCCGCTACTTGGTAGTAAGCACGTTTATCTTTGTTTTCTGTATATTGGAGTGGGAAAAATAAGGTGCTGCCATCTTCAAAGTGAGCTAGGAGTGTATTGATGTTTTCTTCTCTTCCCTGTATGTCAGAAATAATGGTATTGTCGGTCATGGGGACAAGGCTGATCATTTTACTACTAGCCAATTTGTGGTCTGCGGGGTTGGGAAAGAACTCGACCATTCATAGAAGAGTTCGTCAACAATTTTTCGTTTTAAGTTGTTGAGCTGAAACAGTCTATTCCCAGACTGTTTCACTCCCACCCCCCCGCATAGCTTCAACAGTCAGAGTAGTGACTGTTGGAGGTTGGAGATGAAGCGAACTCTGTTCGCATCAGTCGTAATGGTCAGATTTGGAGTGTGAAACACGAACAAATCTGCCAATCAACCACTGCGCTGAGATGTTGACACGAACTCTGAGAAGTGGCTTTGGGCTTTCTGCCCAGCCTCAGCCTTTTTTAGTTGCTGGTTGTCGCTTGTTGGATCTAATTTTTTTAGATTGAAGAGCAAGGTTTCATTATTTATAGCACTATCGGTACTATCTTGCTGCTGAGATGATGCAGTTGTGGAAGAGCTCTCTTTATTTTCGGTAGATTGCGGACCTATATCCTTGTCAGTGACATAGCCTACATACTGATATTGCTTTATGTTACTTGGATTAGGAAGTTGGTCTCCGACTTTTAGCTGATGAACCTGATTGTAGCTTGCAAGTAAATTGCTTTCTAGAGCCTGGATGCTCTGGATAGGTAGAATAGAACCAGTGGCGGTCAGAAGAAGGATGGATGAAATAATCCTTTTCTTTTTGCCTTTTCCGACCAAACTTATTCCTAGAACTAGAAGAAGTCCCCCTCCAATCGTTAATAGATTGATCCCGGTCTCCCCTGTAGCTGGAAGAATCCCAAATATTTTTTTAGGTTCGGTCTTGTAGATGAGATAGATTGTTTGATTCTCCGTAGCTATTTCTTTGGAAGGTAAGACAGTTTTCAGCTTAGATAAGACAGAATCCTTCTCTGAACTTGTTAGTTCATCTTGTGCAATATATTGATATTGAACAGATACCGTCGATGCATCGTTTGCGTAAACTATAGGAGGCTGGCTTCCCCATAGGCTACTCACTATGGCTACTGAAGTACTAGATATGGTTAGTTGTTTAAGAGCGATTTTCTTGGTATACATTTTCCTCTCCTTTTTGCATATTTATTTGCACAATCATATTATACTACTTGTACAAAGAAAAAAATGCCAAATCGTTCACATTTTTGGGGCAATAGTGCATATTTTTTTAAAATTTTAAATGGTATATTTTTACTAGAGATAGAGGATGGTATCCTGGTATTTATTTTAGTAATTGGTGTCTTAATCATGTTCTTTTTGGGAGTGGGAAAGAACTCAGCCATTCATAGAAGAGTTCGTTTTCCCACCCCCCGCACAGTTGATTAGGTTAGATTTGGAGTGTAAAACACGAACAAATCTTCCAATCAACCACTGCGCTGAGATGTTGACACTAACTTTGAGAAGCGGTGCTGGGCTTTTTGCCCAGCCTCGTGTAGAAATTTTTCCAGATTTGTTTGTTTTATTGTGTTTTTATCTAAGAATACTGTGTATCCTAGTGGTAAGTGGTAAGAGTTTTTAGAATTGAATATATACCTGTATTTATGAGGGGAACGGAGAAGTCTGTTCTCCTTTTTGTTCGTTTAAAATCTTATACGGAAAGGGGCTTTACCATGTGTTTAGATTTGGAGCAGTTGATTGCGGTAAACAGAGCATAGAGGGCTTGACAGAGTTAGGAGGCCAGAATGATTAGAAACGAATTATACGAGCAGCTAATCAATAGTGAGCCAATAGGGTTCATTGATCCTTTTACTGATCTAGGGGAATTTGATTCTATTCAGATGAAGTTCAAGCAACCTGTTAGAAGCTTGGTAAACAAGTACTCTGGGAAACCTTACAATGCCCACTGGCAAAATAAGATTGAAGAGATGAGGGTTCTATATATTCAATACCAGAGAAGCTTGAAACTCGAAGACGAGGAGCAGGCAGTTCATAATAGGGTTAGAAATAAAGAATCCAAAGAACATGTTCATGAAATCGTCACAACGTATTTGAAGTTGGGATTTAGGTTTAAAGAAATTGAAGCAAGAGTGTCATTATTCAACACTCGCTTACGTAGAAATTGGAAGAGGAGCGATTATGTCACAACTGCAACTCCTGAAGTTTATCTGAAGAGAGACTTACAGGACGGCATTTGTTCGTGTAGCTCCAGTATTCCAAAAAGCATGAAGATTAACTAGAGGTGCTGCTATGAAGCATGAAGAAATAAATGTAGATCCAGGGATATGCAGACGTTGCGCTTGTAACTGGGTTACACCCTGCATTCATGAAAAATATGGTCCGTGCTGGTGGATTGATAAGGGTCAAACATTATGTAGCCACTGTTTTTATGGGCTGAACGAAGAATCTTCTCAGATGAAAGTTTACTATAGACCAGGGCATGATTGGCTAGAAAGAGATGAGGGGTTTGCGCAGGAGATATTGGCCAATCCTAAAAGACACTGGGTCTATGATATGGAGCATGATGTACTATGTATCGTTATGATGGGCGATCATATTGGGGCTGTTCAGTTTATCGCAAAGCAATTCTACGGGCTTGGTCATATTTACCGTGAGGAAATTCCAAAATGGCAAGAAATTATTGCCAATAATATGATTTTCTATAATGCAGCGGTCAATGAACCAAAGCACTATGCTTGGCACTTACCCCGAAAATATCGCTTGGAGGATTGACATGGAAAATAAAATTATCGGGAAGATACAAAATCTTTTGGAGCTAGCTTATGATACACCAGACGATGAGGAGGGGCAAACAGCTCTTCTGATGGCTCAAAAACTCATGGTAAAACACAACATTTCCATGGCTGATGTCTCAGTTTCCCAGTTGAAAGAAATTATTGGAGAAAAAGTGGCGACTACTCAATATCGCTTGGTCTGGTGGAAAGAGCGATTAGCTGCGATACTCGGGGCAAATTTTAGATGCCAGGTTGTCAGAAGGAGAAGAGTCGACAAAGGAATTACTCAAATCATTTTCTTTGGTTACGATTCGGATGCTGAGTTTTGCACAAAGGTCTATGAGGCGGCGCTGCTTTATTTAGACTATCGTCTGGACAGACTTTATAAGACCGCAGTAACCGCAAACTATAGGGAGTACAAGAAATCGTACTTACTTGGGTTCTTGGATGGTTTAGATCAACGCTTCAAGGATCAATGTTTAACTTCAGATGAGTTTGCCTTAGTCGTTCAAGTGCCTCAAGAGGTGTTAGAGGAACAAGCTAGACAACTAGGAGAAATCAGAGAAAGAGCTATTAAAGTTCCTATAGAAGAGATTGACTTTGAAGGCTATTCTGAGGGGCTTGAGCATGCAAAAGAAACAATATTGATGCCAGATGAGTTGCTCAAAGCTAACGTTGGCGTATAAAATCGTTGATAGTAAGGAAACAGATGAACTTAACGAACATTTACAGTTTGATTCTAAGAGATGGACTAAGACAGACCAAATATAGAAACAGTCACTTGTGGCCAGTTCCTTCAGCTGAAGAAGGGAAACGTGGGGCTATCTTTGCCTACCGTTCTAAAGAGAATATGGTCAAGGCACGTGGGGTCGTCTTAACATCGATGGAGGCTATTTTAGAAAACCAGGATAGCTTTACTCACTGGACACCGAACGCCTACCGTTTTGGGGCTTACAGTGATGCTAACCGTCGGGTTACACGTGGGCACTCTGAAGACAATCTAAGGCAGATTAACACCTTCTATATTGACTTCGATATTACCTCTTCAGCTGAAGAAATGACAGCTGGAGATATTTTAACGACTACCATCGATTTAGGCTTCATGCCAACTCTGATTTTAAAATCAGATAAAGGGTTCCAAGCTTATTTTGTCCTGGAAGAGCCAGCTTACGTTACAGCACACTCCCAGTTTAGAGTGGTCAAGGTTGCAAAAGCTATCTCTCAAAATTTGCGTAACTACTTTAACCAAACCTTGCCAGTTGATATGACCTGCAACCACTTTGGTATTGCACGTATACCACGGACGGACAACGTCGAATTTTTCCATGCAGACTACACCTACTCGTTCCAGGAATGGCTAGACTGGTCCATGAAGCAATCTGACCTTCCCTTTCCAGGAAAGAAACCAAATCTAACAGTTATTTCAGGCTCTGAAGGGGTAAAACAGATAGATGAACCCTGGTATGGCTTGCTGACGAGAGAATCCAATATCAAGGGTGCTAGGGACGTTATGGGA